>NZ_LAQR01000002.1:0-396837 GCF_000968645.1 Salinivibrio sp. KP-1
AGACGCATTGCCCGGTAGCTAAGTTCGGCACAGATAAGCGCTGAAAGCATCTAAGCGCGAAGCTGGCCCCGAGATGAGTCATCCCTAGAGCTTCGAGCTCTCTAAAGGGTTGTTCTAGACTAGAACGTTGATAGGCAGGGTGTGTAAGCGCTGTGAGGCGTTGAGCTAACCTGTACTAATTGCCCGTGAGGCTTAACCATACAACACCCAAGAGGTTTTGGGTTGGACTTAAAATAAGCCAGTTGATTGTGGCGAGAACGAACAGCTTTCTAGATTTAGGAACGAATTTATCAAATACATCCTTGTATTTGACCCTGACGGGCCGCACTAAAGTGCGTTAAATTTTGTTCCAGACAAAATTTTGCTTGGCGACCATAGCGCTTTGGACCCACCTGACTCCATGCCGAACTCAGTAGTGAAACGAAGCAGCGCCGATGGTAGTGTGGGGTCTCCCCATGTGAGAGTAGGACATCGCCAGGCTTGCTTTCTTGTTTTCAGATTTTTGGAAAAATCTGAAGGCAAAAACGGCTCATCTTGTTGATAGCTCGATGCTGTTGATATCTGCGATGCTCATGTATTGGCATACACTGCGCGTCTCGATTCAACATCCTCATCGCATCAAACAAGATAACCTAATTAAAGCAGCTTAGTGTAAGACTTTAATTAGAAGTGATTTAATTATCAAAGCAGATAAAAAGTAAGACTTTGATGAAGCGTTTCGCTGATATAGCTCAGTTGGTAGAGCGCACCCTTGGTAAGGGTGAGGTCGGCAGTTCAAATCTGCCTATCAGCACCAGGTTTTTCTTGGCGGCCATAGCGTAACGGCACCACCTGAACCCATGCCGAACTCAGAAGTGAAACGTTGCTGCGCCGATGGTAGTGTGGGGTCTCCCCATGTGAGAGTAGGTCACTGCCAAGAGTTATTTATAAGCCCTCCGCATTTGCGGGGGGCTTTTTTCGTTTTTGCCTCTCCTCATTGATCCTGTCTTTTCCTATGCTTAAACAACACTTGTGCAATGATTGATTATTGCTTGAGCTCGGTCAGTGGCTGCGTTATGTTATTAGATATCTGGACGTCTAAACATCCCTAGGAGGCAGTGATGCCGATTAAAATCCCGGATCAACTCCCCGCGACCAATATACTGCGGCGCGAAAATATTTTCGTGATGACAGAAACCCGTGCGGTGAGTCAAAACATTCGCCCGCTGAAGGTGCTGCTACTTAACCTGATGCCGAAAAAAATCGAGACCGAAACGCAATTTATGCGTCTGCTTTCTAACAGTCCCTTGCAAGTGGATGTGGAGTTACTGCGGATAGATAATCGACCAAGCAAAAATACGCCTACCGAGCATCTTGATACCTTCTATCGTCAATTTGAGACTGTACGAACGCGCAACTTTGATGGTCTGATCGTGACGGGGGCACCGTTAGGACTGGTGCAGTTTGAGGACGTGATATATTGGGAGCACCTTCAAGATGTGATGAATTGGGCGCATAAGCACGTTACCTCAACCTTATATATTTGTTGGGCCGCGCAAGCAGGGTTAAAGTTGCTGTATGATTTACCCAAGAAAACCCGCAAAGAGAAGTTGTCAGGGGTTTACCGTCACCACATTAATGCTGAGTTATGCAAACACCCGCTATTACGCGGCTTTGATGATAGCTTCTTAGCGCCCCACTCACGCTATGCGGATTTTTCTCCGAGTTATCTGGCCGAACATACCGACCTCGATATTTTAGCCACGTCCAATGAAGCGGGTACCTATCTGGCGGCGACGAAAGATAAGCGCAATGTGTTTGTCACCGGTCATCCTGAGTATGATTCTCATACCCTGCATCATGAATACCATCGGGATTTAGAAGAAGGCATGGAGCCCGCGGTCCCCCTTAACTATTACCCAGATGACGATCCTTCGCAGCCACCGTATGTGAGTTGGCGCAGCCATGGGCATTTACTGTTTGCCAACTGGCTAAACTATTGTGTTTACCAGCAAACGCCCTTTGACTTGGATGCCTTTTCCGCGTCTAACTTTACTCTTGATGAATAAAAAAGCGCCCGCGGGCGCTTTTGGGTTAGGGACTCGGTTAGCTTTGATGTTTATCCATTTCGTCTTGTGCTGCGTTTGCTTTATCAACCATGCCTGTCATGGTTGAGCCTTGCACCAAAATGGAGAACACCACCACCGCATAGGTCATGATGAGGATCAGCTCGCGAACATCGATATTTTTTTCCGGCACCACCATGATGCCAGCGGGCACGGCCATTGCCATGGCCAACGCAAGCCCTCCGCGTAAGCCTCCCCAGCTTAATATACGTACTGCCCAAGGGTTATAGGTTCGAAAGCGCTTAAAGCCGAGGTAACACACTTTCACGCTAATAAACCGGGCGAGAAGCACAATAGGCACCACCGCCGCCATAATGATCCAGTCTTCTTTATGGAAACTGATTTGCAGCAAGCTAACCCCGATGAGGAGAAAGAGTAGGCTGTTAAGAAATTCATCGACCAGTTCCCAGAAGTGGTCGAGGTGATCTTCACTTTCTTTAGAAAAGCCAATAAAGCGGGTCCAGTTGCCAATCATAATCCCGGCAACCACCATTGCCAGCGGGCCAGAGACATGCAGCATATCGGCCAGGACATAGCCAGCGCTGGGGATAGCCAGCGTTAATAGCAATTCCATCGAGTGATCGTTGGTGGCACAAATCAAGCGATGGAAAAGATAGCCAAGCACCAGGCCATATAAAATCCCGCCAACGGCTTCTTGTAAAAACAAGGCAATGGTACCGCCCACCGTCGGGTTGTTGTTGCCAAAGGCCAGAGTAAAAAGAGTCACAAAGATCACGATACCCACGCCATCATTAAATAGCGACTCTCCCTCTATTTGTGTCGTGATCCGCATCGGTGCTTGCAGTTTTTTCACAATGGCGAGAACAGCAATGGGATCGGTCGGCGAGATCAGCGCGCCAAATAGCAGGCAGTAGAGATAATCGAAAGGAATACCGATCAGCTGAAACACGCCCCAGATACCGGTGCCGATTAAAAACACAGAGACCAATAGCCCGCCGATCACCAGGGTCGTGATCTCCCACTTTTGGTCGGAGAAAGAGGGAAGCTTGACACCAATTCCCCCCGCGAAGAGCAAAAAGCCGAGGACGCCTTTGAGCAAAAAGGTATCGAAGTGGATATCTGTCAGTATTTGCTCGGCCATGGTTTTGAGTGGAATGGCTTGGTATTGACCAGCGATCACTATCAACAAAGACAGTAGGAGCGAGCTAGCGGTAATGGCGATGGTGGTTTGTACTCGACTGATTTTACTATTAATAAAAGCGATAAAGATGGCTGCAGCAGCCATAAAGCTGAGGATTGCGTAAGTTGACATGCCGCTTCCTAGTACAACGAGGGAATGAAAAAATGTGTCAAAATATTAATAGAAATCGTTGTCAAAACGAACAGCTGAATTGAAATAGATCAAAATAAATTGTTATTTATAGACGTCTAGATTTCCATTTTCGCTGTGGTAGGATGAAATGACTGCAACGAGGAAGATGATAAGCGTAATAGTATGGACCGACTGACACAGCAACTGCGCGACCGTATTCTAGTGATCGATGGTGGCATGGGCACCATGATTCAGGGGTTAGGGCTCAATGAGGCCGATTATCGTGGCCAACGTTTTAAAGATTGGCATTGTGATGTGAAAGGCAACAATGATCTCTTGGTGCTGACTCAGCCTGATAAGATCGCTTCGCTACACAGTGATTATCTGGCCGCGGGCGCGGACATTATTGAAACTAACACCTTTAACGCCACCCAAATTGCGATGGCCGATTACGACATGCAGGCGCTGAGTGCGGAAATCAACTTAGCGGCAGCCCGGCTTGCGCGTGAGGTCGCTGATGCGTGGACGGCGAAAACGCCAGATAAACCCCGTTTTGTCGCGGGTGTGTTGGGGCCGACCAACCGAACGTGCTCAATCTCACCAGATGTGAATGACCCTGGGTTTCGCAATGTCAGCTTTGATCAGTTAGTCGACGTGTACGCCGAGTCCACCGAAGCACTCATTGAGGGTGGGGTTGATATCATCATGTTGGAGACCATTTTTGATACCTTGAATGCCAAAGCCTGTGCGTTTGCGGTTGAAAAGGTCTTTGATGCCCGTGGGTTTCGCTTACCCATTATGATCTCCGGCACCATCACTGATGCGTCTGGACGCACCTTATCCGGACAAACGACCGCCGCCTTTTATCACTCGCTGCGCCATGTTGAGCCACTGTCGTTTGGCTTAAACTGCGCACTGGGGCCGGCTGAATTGCGCCAGTATGTCAAAGAGCTGAGCGACATTTGTGAGGGCTTTGTCTCCGTCCACCCCAATGCGGGGTTGCCCAACGCGTTTGGTGAGTATGACCTTTCTCCCGAAGAGATGGCGACACACATTGATGAGTGGGCGGCGTCAGGCTTTATCAACTTGGTCGGTGGTTGTTGTGGTACCACGCCTGAACATATTCAAGCGATTAGCGACGCGGTGAAAAAACATGCGCCACGCTCTCTGCCTGACCACCCTGTGGCCTGTCGCTTATCTGGGCTCGAGCCCCTGACCATTAATGCCGATAGCTTGTTCGTTAACGTGGGTGAGCGCACCAATGTGACTGGCTCAGCACGCTTTAAACGCTTAATCGTTGAAGAGCAATACGACGAAGCGCTGGAAGTGGCATTGCAGCAAGTGGAAAACGGCGCCCAAATCATCGATATCAATATGGATGAAGGCATGTTGGATGCCGAAAAGGCCATGGTGCGATTCCTCAATCTTTGCGCGGCCGAGCCGGATATTGCCCGTGTGCCTGTGATGATTGACTCCTCCAAATGGGAAGTGATTGAAGCTGGCCTAAAGTGCATTCAAGGGAAAGGCATCGTCAATTCTATTTCGCTCAAAGAAGGAGAAGAGGCTTTTCTGCACCAAGCACGTTTAGTCCGTCGCTATGGCGCGGCGGTGATCGTGATGGCGTTTGACGAACAAGGTCAAGCCGATACTCAAGCGCGGAAAGTGGAAATCTGTACGCGCGCTTATCATCTTCTGGTCGAGCAAGTCGGCTTTCCACCGGAAGATATTATCTTCGATCCCAATATCTTTGCGGTTGCTACCGGCATTGATGAGCACAATAACTACGCAGTCGATTTCATCAACGCCGTGGCTGACATTAAACAAACCCTGCCGCATGCCATGATCTCGGGCGGCGTCTCCAATGTGTCGTTTTCGTTTCGAGGCAACAACCCAGTCCGCGAGGCCATTCATGCGGTGTTTTTGTATCACTGCATCAAAAATGGCATGGACATGGGGATCGTCAACGCCGGTCAGTTAGCCATCTATGATGATTTAGCCGAGTCTTTGCGCCTGGCAGTAGAAGATGTGGTGCTCAACAAAGATGATGGCGCCACGGAGCGTTTATTGGAGATCGCCGACAGCTATCGCGATAGTGGGGAGAACGAGGTCGCGGAAACTGCGGAGTGGCGCAGTTGGCCGGTGGAAAAGCGGTTGGAACATGCACTGGTCAAAGGCATTACAGAGTTTATTGTTGAAGACACCGAGCTGGCTCGCGCCGCGGCAAGTAAACCTCTAGAAGTGATTGAAGGCCCACTGATGGCAGGCATGAACGTGGTCGGGGACTTATTTGGTGAAGGCAAGATGTTCCTACCACAAGTGGTGAAGTCGGCACGGGTGATGAAGCAGGCGGTGGCTTACCTTGAGCCCTACATCAATGCTGAAAAGCAGCAAGGACAGACCAATGGCAAGATCTTGCTCGCCACGGTCAAAGGGGATGTGCATGACATTGGCAAAAACATTGTTGGCGTGGTGCTGCAATGTAATAACTTCGAGATTATTGATCTCGGCGTGATGGTGCCGACCGATAAAATCCTGTCGGTGGCGCGTGAGGAAAACGTCGATATTATTGGTTTATCAGGCCTGATTACCCCATCGTTAGATGAAATGGTGAACGTGGCGAAAGAGATGGAGCGCCAAGGGTTTGATATTCCTTTGCTTATTGGCGGCGCGACCACGTCCAAAGCCCATACCGCGGTGAAGATTGAACAGCATTACCATGCGCCCGTGGTCTATGTGCCCAACGCGTCACGTGCCGTGGGGGTGTGCTCATCGTTGCTGTCACAGACTCAGCGGCCGGATTTTGTGGCCCGTTTAGCCAAAGACTATGCGGCGGTGCGTGAGCAACATCAACGCAAAACGCCTCGAACCGCTCCCGTCACCCTTGAGCAGGCGCGGGACAATAAGTGGCAAACGGACTGGGCAAACTATGCTCCTCCGCAGCCGTTGAAGCCGGGCGTGCATGTTTACGATGATGTCTCGATAGCGACCTTACGTCAGTATATCGACTGGACACCCTTCTTTATGACGTGGTCACTCAGTGGCAAATTCCCGGCGATTTTGGATCACGAACTAGTGGGTGAGGAAGCGCGCCGTTTGTATCAAGACGCCAATGCTTGGCTCGATCGTTTCAAGGCAGAAGGCTTGGTCGCCGCGAAGGGAGTGTGTGGCCTTTTTCCTGCCAACAGCGTTGAGGATGATATTGAAGTGTATACCGACTCGTCACGACAAACGGTGAGCACCATATTGAACCACTTGCGTCAGCAAACGAAAAAGCCACGTGGTGCCAACTATTGCTTGTCGGACTTTATTGCGCCAAAAAGCAGTGGCCAGCCGGATTGGATTGGCGCATTTGCGGTGACAGGTGGTATTGGCGAATATGCCTTGGCGGAAGAATACAAAGCGAAAGGGGATGATTATAACGCGATCATGATCCAGGCGGTCGCCGATAGACTCGCAGAAGCCTTTGCAGAGTACCTCCATCAGCAAATTCGGATTACCTTGTGGGGCTATGCGCCCGATGAGACGCTCGATAACGATGCGCTGATCCGCGAGCAATACCAAGGGATCCGGCCAGCGCCGGGTTATGCCGCCTGTCCTGAACACAGTGAGAAAGACAAAATTTGGCAATTGCTGTCGGTAGAAGCGCATACGGGGATGACGCTTACCGAAAGCTATGCCATGTGGCCGGGGGCGTCGGTCTCAGGTTGGTATTTTTCCCACCCTGAGTCACGTTACTTTGCGGTGGCGAAGATCCAAAACGATCAGCGAGACAGCTACGCAGCACGCAAAGGGTGGAGCAGCGAAGAAGCGGAGAAATGGCTCGGGCCGAACTTAAACGGCTAACGAAAGAAGCCAGCACATTGGCTGTGCTGGCTTTTTTATTATTCAAATAAGTCCGCGTGTAACCGCTGCACCACCTGGGTGGCATCGTCATCTTCAACCACAACACATACATTGTGGTTGCTGGCACCGTAGCAAATCATGCGTAGTTTATGTTGTGCTAAGGCACTGAAAACTGGTGCTGTTGCGCCAGCAGTATGATTCATATCATTGCCAATCAGCGCTACCACCGCCAGGTTCTCGCAGATCTCGACATGACATAACTGGGTCAGCTCGGCGATAGCCGCTTGTGGCAGCTGCGGCGCGTCGCCCTGAGTGTTGGTTTGATCAAGGGTTAAAGCGACACTGACCTCCGAGGTGGTGATCAAGTCCACCGAGATTTCAAATCGTGCCAAAACCTCAAAGACTTTGGCCAAAAAACCATATGCATGGAACATGTTTAAGCTGGTTAGTGTCACCATGGTTTGGTTTCGTCGTAAGGCGACGGCACGAAACAGCGGTGCCGAGCGCGCTTGCTCGCGGATCCAGGTGCCGCCTTGCTCAGGCGCTCTCGCGGCCCCGACAAACACTGGTATATGTTGGCGCACTGCAGGCAGTAAGGTGGACGGGTGCAGGATTTTGGCACCAAACGTGGCCATTTCTGAGGCTTCGCTAAAACTAATCTCACTGATTGGGCGCGCTTGTTCGGCAATCCGCGGGTCGGTGGTATAAATCCCGGGCACATCGGTCCAAATGGCCAAACTCTCTGCGTCTACGGCTTCGGCGAACAGTGCTGCACTGTAGTCGCTACCACCACGGCCTAAGGTGGTGGTTTGTCCGTGGGCATCCGCGCCGATAAACCCTTGGGTGACCACTCGATGTGTGGCTAAATGCGGAAGCAATTGGTCGTGGCACTGTGTTCGCGTCTGTTGTGGGTCAGGCTGGGCACAGCCAAACTGGCTGTCGGTGCGCAGCAATTCACGCGCATCTACTCTCAAAGCGGTTATACCTCGGCTGTTGAGCAAATGGGTGAAAATATGGGTTGAGATCAGCTCGCCGCAGGCAACTAACGCATCCGTTAGCGCTGTGTCAGGAATGATGGCCGCTTTTTCGGCATACTCGGCAATGGCGAGATGCCAGTGTTCGACGGCTGCTTGCGTGTTTTGGCAATCAGGAAGTTGCTGCAATATTGCTTGGTGAATGGCATTAATGGCGTCCAACTTGGCTTGGCGCACGTCAGGGTCGCTGATCCCTTTTGCGAGCGCGACTAAATGATTGGTCACTCCGGCGCACGCACTGATCACGATTAAACGGGTTTGCGGGTTTTGCTCGATAACCGCGGCGCTTTGCTGCATCGCCTCTAGCGTCCCGACACTGGTGCCGCCAAACTTAGCGACTGAAATTGATGGTAACGGGTTCACGTCCTTTTCCCCTTTTGAGCTCGTGCTCATTGATTCAATATATTCAAAAGTCAGTGGGGAACATCAGAAGTCACATCGTGACCGCGATAAATACCGCGACAAGGTAGGAAGAGCAAACGGCAGGCATTCTGCCAGAAGCGCTCCACCTGTCTGTCCATATGGATGACAAGTGACAGCCTGAAGGATTCAGCCTTCAAGGCCGGCAGCGTATCGACCCCGATCTTACGCCACCTCGGCATTGTCTCCCCTGGTTATCACGCTTAGGAGTGGGGCTCCGCCTGATAACTGCCTGAGAAATGCACCTCTTCTGCATGTTCAGTCATGGGTTGGTGACCGCATGAACAGTTTTAACATTACGGGTGTGGTCGCAGGGTGTCAACCGTGTTTTTGCTCTTGATGGGGGAGCACTTCCCAGCCCCCGCTTTGACTGAGGAAAAGGAGGCCATCGCGCCCTATCGGCACTGAAAAGAAACATAAATCGCCGCTAGCGATCACACAGTTCATGTGCCAGAGGCTAGGGGGATGGCGAAAAAATATGCTATAACGGTGAGCCTCGGTACCAACAACAAGGATTCGTGATGGCTCGTGCAATTTCCGATATTCAGTCTTTTCAACCCGTCGCTCGCACATTGATGGGGCCAGGGCCCTCTGACATTTACCCGTCGGTGCTGCAATCATTGAGCAAGCCGACATTGGGGCATCTTGACCCCTTATTCATTGGCATGATGGATGAGGTCAAGCAGCTACTGCAGTACGCTTTTCAAACCGACAATCCGTTTACCATTGCGGTCTCTGCACCCGGGAGTGCGGGGATGGAAGCCTGTTTTGTCAATTTGGTGGAGCCTGGCGACACAGTGATCGTCTGTCGCAATGGCGTGTTTGGCGACCGGATGCGAGAAAACGTGGAGCGTTGTGGCGCACATGCGGTCATGGTTGATGATGCCTGGGGCGATCCGGTTAATCCTGAAAAGGTTGAAGCGGCCTTGAAGGCGCACCCGGAGGCTAGCATTGTCGCATTTGTCCACGCGGAGACGTCCACAGGCGCTTGCTCTGATGCACAGGCCCTTGCCACCTTGGCACGTGAACACGGCTGCCTCACCATTGTCGATGCGGTGACCTCACTCGGTGGCGTGCCGTTGAAGGTGGACGAGTGGCAATTAGATGCAGTCTATTCAGGCAGTCAAAAATGTTTGTCGTGTGTACCGGGCTTGTCGCCAGTGACATTCTCGCCCCGTGCAGTAGAAAAAATGCAGGCGCGGACTCACAAGGTGCAAAGCTGGTTTCTCGATCAAAGTTTGGTGCTGGGGTATTGGAGCGGCGACGGCAAACGTAGCTACCACCATACGGCACCCGTGAATAGTTTATATGCCCTACATGAAGCCCTGCTCAAACTGTATCACGAAGGGATTGAGAACGCGTGGCAACGCCACGATACCATGCATCAGCGTTTGAAAGCGGGATTGGACAATTTAGGGATTGGCTTTGTGGTCGATGAACCTTATCGTTTGCCCCAGCTTAACGCCGTTTATATTCCTGAGGGCGTGGATGATGCCGCCGTGCGCCAGCATTTACTTCACTCCTATAACTTGGAAATTGGCGCTGGCCTCGGTGATTTGGCGGGTAAAGCTTGGCGAATCGGCTTAATGGGCTACGGCGCAAGGGATGAGAACATTGCCCTGTGCCTTAAAGCCCTTGAAGAGGCATTGCGCTAGGGCGTCGAATGATCCGGTAGGGTATGGCGGATTGTCCATACCTTCGCCGCGTTTGGATACAAGTAACGTGCTTCTTGCTGGATATCGCGAGCCCGCTGACGGTCACCGATTTGTAGGGCCACTTGATAGGCATGCTGATAGCCAGCAAAGCGTGGTCGTTGTGCGACTTGGCGCAATAATTGGTTAAGGTGTTGCTGGCGCTCAGTGTCAGACAGAGTTGCTAAATTAGCCTGAAAGTGACGGCTTTGTTGTGCGTGGGCCAGCTTTTGCTGCCACCATGGATGTTGCTGGTATAAGGCAAAACGTTGCGAGCTGAGTAAAGAGTCGCGCAAATAACGATTGGCCAAATATACGGACGACAGGCACACGAGTGTCGTGATGACGAGGGCAGTGATCACGGTGCGACTGGCCACACGTTGGCTGTAACCATGAGTGAGTACCGGGTAGCGGCGATATTTGCTGGTGAGGTTATCAAGCCAGTATAGCCAAAGGAGTAACAATACCCCATTGAACCACTGGGTGCCGCTTACCGGATAGATCATCAGTCCAGTGAGCGGAGGTAGCACTAAAGCAATCAAGATCCGCCGTGTCCCTGAGGGAGCACGAAGGATCCTGACGCCGAGCGCCATGATCACCAACACATAGCCCAATCCAATCAATAAGCCTCCTTCCAACAGCCAAAACAGCAGTGCACTAGGCAGGTTCACTGGACCAAGATGGCCGGGTTGTGAAGCAGAAAGCAACAGCAAGGCCTGCTTACCATTCCCCATGCCCACGCCGAAAAAGGGCGTTGTCTGCCATTGTTGCCACGCTAATACCAACGCACGTCGCTCGCCGTCGCTTAGCCATTGCCAACTATCTTGACCACTGAGGGCAAATATCGCCAGGATCGCGCCGAGACAGACTGCCACAAGCCAAGTTTTGTGCTGGCGCCTGGAGGCAAAGCGACTCAAATAGGCTTGCTGTAACACGATGGCACACAAGGCAAAGAGCAGCAGCAGGGGCTGGCCTTGCATCGCTAACACTGGAATAAAAACCAAGGGGGTGACGGCCAATAAGCTTTGGCTGATGGGATGGCGGTAGCGGCCACTCGGCTCTCTGGCGAGAATATACGCCGCTAAGGTGAGACCTGTAAGTAGCAGTGTGTGCGTGACCGCAGGGGGCAAGTGAGGCACCCAGTTGTTAAACATAAAAGGCGCCATGCCCGGTGGTGATTGATTGCCCAACACCGACAGTACCGCTAGCCAAGAGGCGAGTAAAAATACCCCGAGTAGCTTTTGCCGCTGCGAATGGTTAAAAACAAACTGTTGAAGGCTGGAGAAGAAACCGAGGCTAAGTATCAAGGCGGCCATGGCATAGCCGCTATTGAGTGCCTCAGCGTGTGGGTAGTAATAAGGAATAATCGCCAGGCCCGTTGCCAAACCAAGCATCCAGGTCAGTCGGCTTGCCCGCCAAGTATGCTGACGCACGACTTCTAAGCAGGCAAACCCCAAGGTGAACGCGAGCGTTAACAAGGAAAGCGCCGCTGCAGGGTGACGTATGCCAACCAGCGGGAGAGACACCGAGTACAGTGGTAAGCAGATCAACCACAAGGCCGCTAACGTTAGTAGAAATGGGGTTGTTAGTGGCTTTCGTATCACGCGACTCTGCGGCAGCGCTGAGGTCATTATCGCTCCAACATAGGTTTGAGGAAGTGAGCGGTGTGGCTACCCACCACATCCACGATCGCTTCCGGTGTACCTTGCGCGATGATTTCACCGCCGCCATTACCGCCCTCTGGCCCTAAGTCGATGATCCAGTCCGCGGTCTTTATCACATCCAGATTATGCTCAATCACCACGATAGTGTTGCCCTGTTCGCGCAAGCGGTGCAGGACATTAAGCAGTTGCTGAATATCATGGAAATGAAGTCCTGTGGTTGGTTCATCGAGGATGTAAAGCGTTTTACCCGTGTCACGCTTAGACAGCTCTCGTGCTAACTTGACCCGCTGTGCTTCACCCCCCGATAAGGTGGTGGCTGCTTGGCCAAGGCGAATATAGCTCAGACCGACATCCATCAATGTTTGCAGTTTACGCTTGATAGCGGGCACGGCGTCGAAAAACTCACGCGCGTCCTCGACGGTCATCTCAAGGACTTCATCGATGGTTTTGCCTTTATAGCGTACTTCCAATGTTTCCCGGTTATAACGTTTACCTTTACACACATCACAAGGTACATACACATCGGGCAAGAAATGCATTTCCACTTTGATCACGCCATCACCTTGGCACGCTTCGCAGCGACCGCCGCGCACGTTAAAGCTAAAACGGCCCACTTTATATCCGCGTGCCCGTGCCTCTTGGGTACCGGCAAACAGCTCACGGATCGGGGTAAAGATCCCCGTATAAGTGGCTGGGTTTGAGCGTGGGGTACGACCAATGGGGCTTTGATCAATATCGATCACCTTGTCGAAATGTCCCAACCCATCAATCGACTCGTAAGGCGCGGGATCGGCGGTGGTCGCGCCGTTTAATTGCTGGTGGGCCACTTTAAAAAAGGTGTCATTGATAAGCGTTGACTTGCCTGAGCCTGACACGCCCGTCACGCAGGTAAGGAGTCCGACAGGTAGGTGGAGATCAACGTTTTTCAGGTTGTTGCCCGTCGCCCCTTTCAGCGTCAACATTTTGTTTGGGTCGCGCTCAATACGTTTTGCGGGGACCTCGATCGCTTGCTTTCCACTTAGATACTGACCTGTCAGTGATGACTCACTGGCGAGTATGTCCTCTAAACTGCCTTCGGCAACAATTTGACCACCATGTGCCCCGGCCCCCGGGCCAATATCAATAATGTAGTCGGCCGCGCGAATGGCATCTTCATCATGCTCGACCACCATGACAGTGTTCCCCAGATCGCGCAGATGCTCCAAGGTATCGAGCAAGCGGGCATTGTCACGCTGGTGCAGACCAATAGAGGGCTCATCCAGTACGTACATGACCCCCACCAAGCCCGCGCCAATTTGGCTGGCCAGTCGAATACGCTGTGCTTCACCGCCAGAGAGGGTATCGGCACTGCGCGATAAATTCAGGTAGTTAAGCCCCACATTGACCAAAAAACGCAGCCGGTCATGGATCTCTTTCATCACCTTTTCGGCAATCTTAGCGCGTTGCCCGGTCAAGGTCAGTTGTTCAAAGAAGTCCAGCGCCTGTTGAATGCTCAGCTCACAAATTTCGGGTAGATTGTGGCCGTCGATAAACACGTGACGAGCTTCTTGGCGTAAGCGTGAGCCACCACAGCTGGCACAAGGTTTGGTGGCGATATATTTGGCAAGCTCATCGCGCACAGCATTCGATTCGGTGTCGCGATAGCGACGCTCCATGTTATTGAGGATCCCCTCAAAGGGATGCTTACGTACGCGAATATCGCCCCGATCGTTGACGTATTTGAACTCGATCTCTTTCGGGCCGGAACCGTACAAGAGAATGTCCTGAACGGTGCCCGACAGATCCTGCCACGGCGTTTCCAAATCAAAGCCATAATGCTCAGACAGCGAGCGTAGCATTTGGAAGTAATAAAAGTTACGCCGATCCCAGCCGCGGATCGCCCCACCCGCGAGGCTGACGGCTGGATTTTGGAGAACGCGCTTAGGATCAAAATACTGTTGCACCCCCAAGCCGTCGCAGGTACCACAGGCACCAGCTGGGTTATTAAAGGAGAACAGGCGCGGCTCAAGCTCTTGCATGCTGTAACCGCAGTGTGGGCAGGCAAAGTTGGCGGAAAAAATGATCTCTTCCCCTTCACCGTCCATCCAACTGATCACCGCGCTGCCGCCTGTTAGCTCGAGCGCGGTCTCAAACGATTCCGCCAAGCGTTGTTGTTGATCGTCACGGACTTTAAAGCGATCGACCACCACCTCAATGGTGTGCTTTTTATGAAGCTCCAAAGTCGGCGGATCGGATAGATCGCACACTTCGCCATTGATTCGGGCGCGGATAAACCCTTGCGCAGCGAGGTTCTCCAGAGTCTTAACATGCTCCCCTTTACGGTTTTTAATGATCGGCGCGAGCAGCATCAGCTTGCTTCCTTCCGGCAGCGCAAGCACTTTATCGACCATCTGACTGACGGTCTGAGCCGCTAAGGTCACATCATGAGTGGGACAGCGTGGCTCGCCCACTCGCGCATACAGTAAGCGTAAGTAGTCATACACTTCAGTGATGGTGCCGACCGTTGAGCGCGGGTTATGCGAGGTGGACTTTTGCTCTATCGAGATCGCAGGTGACAGACCCTCGATATGGTCAACATCGGGTTTTTCCATTAAGGAGAGAAACTGGCGCGCATACGCTGACAAGGATTCAACGTAACGGCGCTGGCCTTCGGCGTATAGGGTGTCGAAGGCCAGCGATGATTTTCCCGAGCCAGATAGGCCGGTGATCACAATCAGTTTATCACGAGGGATGGTGAGGTTGATGTTTTTGAGGTTATGCGTGCGCGCGCCTCTGACGTCGATATTGTCCATTATTATCCTACTACTCAGTCAGCTCACTGGTTGGTCGCCTAGTATGGCACAGACATGACCATGACCAAATAAAAAGGCTGTATATTTACACAGCCTTTACTCGAAGGGAAAAACGCGCGATCCGACGCGGTTAACGTTATCGACGGTTTTTGACCGTCGCTTCGTCTTTGTTGCTTCCGCCAAGGTAGTGGTGCTTGTAGCAGTGATTGGTGGCTTCAATAAAGCCTTCTACGCTGCCACAGTCAAAGCGCTCGCCTTTAAATTTATACGCCAGTACACACCCTGACTGTGCTTGTTTGAGCAGCGCATCGGTGATCTGGACTTCGCCGTTTTTACCTGGCGGGGTCGTTTCTAACAGATCAAAGATATCTGGCGTTAAAATATACCGGCCAATAATAGCAAGATTGCTTGGCGCATCGCCGGGATCGGGTTTTTCCACCATGTTGTCTACGCGGAAAAGGTCATCTTTGATCTCTTGACCGGCAATCACACCATATTTATGGGTCTCATCTTCCGGGACTTCTTCCACCGCGACAATCGAGCAACGGAACTGGTTATATAGAGCGACCATTTGCTTGAGAACGCCATTGTCAGGATGGATGCAAAGATCATCGGCGAGCACGACAGCAAACGATTCGTCGCCGACTAGATCGCGACCAGTTAAAATCGCATGCCCGAGTCCACGCATTTCGTGTTGGCGAATGTAAGTGAATGACGCTTTCTCTATGGTATTGCGAATGTCATCGAGTAACACTTCTTTGTTGGTGCCACTGATTTGATGCTCAAGCTCATAGTTTTTATCAAAATGATCCATGATGGCATGCTTGCCACGACCGGTGACAATACACATGCCGTTGATACCCGCTTCCAAGGCTTCATCCACGCCGTATTCAATCAAAGGCTTGTTGACCACTGGCATCATTTCTTTCGGCATCGACTTGGTTGCCGGTAAAAAGCGGGTGCCATAGCCAGCCGCTGGGAACAGACATTTTTTTATCATCTCAGATCCTTTCGTTTTTGTTGGGTGGCGAGCGGTTTATGACGCGGTCGACACCCCTAAGCGGGTTGTTAGCAAGCGGCTGCTAACAATGTTATCTGGGTCAATAGTTTGCTGGGTTCAGTGCGGCTAAGCAAGTACTGCGCGCCAACGCGGCCAGATAGCGTGACCGTCCCCGCGTTGCTTAGTCCGCATGGGCGGAAAAATACGCCATAAATGCATCGGTAAAGGTTGATAAGGACGCCGGTGGGAGGGCATTAATTCCCGCCGCCGCGGCGCGGCCACCGCCTGTTGTGAATTGCTCGGCCAACTGCGCCGCCCCAGTAGGACGATTTAACGGGGCACGAATACTGACCATCCATTCTCCTCCTGGCATCGGCGTGAGCACGGCATGGGCTCTATCAGGATGGCGGTTGGCTAATTGGTTGCCAAACATGCCACTTATTCGGCGTGCCCAAGCGGCATCGGGAAGCTGATACACCTGTGCGTTTTCATCGCCCAGCGCCGGGGTTAGGGTTTGCGCATGCGCCCGGTCACTTTGATACGCGTCAGCCAGCGCCATCACGATGTCCGGATAAGCGCGCATAAAAGCATCGGGGGTCGAAAAGCCACACAGGTGACGATATAACACCGCGGGGGGCATAATGAGGTCATCCAAGCTCGCGCCATAGCTGTTGTAGTTGAGATAGTGGCCGAGCTGTGCCAGCCGCGCGCGCGTTTGCTCGTCAATACCCGACTGTTGAGCGAGGGCATTTGCAGTGCGATCCAGGTTATCGCCATACGCGCCAACTAACGCCCATTCTCGATACTGCCCACCGAGAAGTTTATCGATAATAAGCGCGGTACAGGTGTTAGCACTGGTATGAATATGTGCGTCTAACAAAGGCGAATCTGGGATGGGACCACTTTGATGGTGATCGGCATAGAACACGCGCGTGCCAGCCGCGAGTAATCTCGCGAGTGCGTCTTGGTTCTTCGCCATAGAAACGTCGAGTACTGTGACCTGCTCGGTGCCTGTGGGCACTTGCTTTAACAGAGCAATATCGCGTTTAACCCCAGTAATTAACGTGGTGGCTTGTGGGTGCGCTAAGCGCCATTGCACCAGCGCGGTAAGCCCATCGGCATCACCGTTAAAGACATCAAATCCCATCCTGTGATTCCTTTTTAACTGAGTAACGTGACATCCTACCTTGATGGGTGAGCTTGACCCAACTAGCGGTGATCGTCGTCGATGCCAGGATAGGCCTCAAGCCCCGTGGAGCCAATTAGGGATAAGTTGTTTTTCGCCCAAAACACGGCTTGTACTCGGTTTTTAACATTGATTTTCTTAAACACGTTATAAAGGTGCGACTTAACGGTATGCTCACTGACGTCCAATGCACGGGCAATGTCTTGGTTAGAGGCGCCCGTGACAAGGTGGCGCAGGATTTGTTGCTCGCGGTTGGTCAGGACAATGGCCTGCTCATCGATCGCTTGTTGGTGGTGCTGCTGATAATAGTGAATTAACGCGGCCATTTTGTGACGGGGTAGCCAGTACTCGCCAGAGAACATTTTTTCGATGCCATAACATAGGTGGCGGATCTCATCTTCTTTTTTAAAGACCCCTTTGATAAATGGCCAGCTGGCGAGTTCTTTGGCACTTAAGTCATGTGCATTGAGCAGCGCAAAGACATGTTGGTCGGCAAAGGGGATCAGCGATTGTTTTAGCTGCTCGGTGGCAATGTCATCAAAGGCGTTTAAGTCTACCAACACTAAACCGGGTCGTGCGGTGAGCTTGTCAGTGATCGCATCGGGCGTCACGAGCTCAACCTCGCTATGAATTGCTTTTTCTAAGCATGTCATCAGTGCAGACACAGACATGCTGGGCTGAGAAATAAGAAGCAGTGTGTAACTATCTGAGGTGGTTTCGGCCTGGTTCATAAGCATCCTACTGATGATGACTCAACATGCGTATCCGTGTGACGTCAGTGGGGTGATCACCGACGTCAAGGCTGGGCAAGCTTTCCATCAGTCTAAACCATTTTTATCTTTAAGGTATACGCTGCGAGTGATAACCCATTGTGCTGACGCTTTAACTGCAGAATATGGAAACAGATCGCGTGGAAAAGCTTCGAACCTCTGGGGTGCTCGTGCTAGACTTCCTCCTTATTTATCCAGTTTGCGAAATCGTTTCGCGCGCAACCAAGAACAGTGGGAGTCACCTATGGCCAGCCGTGGCATAAACAAAGTCATCTTGATTGGTAATTTGGGCAACGATCCGGAAATCCGTTACCTCCCCAACGGCGGTGCGGTGGCGAACCTCAGCCTCGCGACCTCAGAGTCATGGCGTGATA
This sequence comes from Salinivibrio sp. KP-1, assembly GCF_000968645.1. Taxonomy (NCBI): domain Bacteria; kingdom Pseudomonadati; phylum Pseudomonadota; class Gammaproteobacteria; order Vibrionales; family Vibrionaceae; genus Salinivibrio; species Salinivibrio sp. KP-1. The sequence continues at coordinate 18,153 of NZ_LAQR01000002.1, forward strand.
AAAACACCGGTGAGATGCGTGAGAAAACAGAGTGGCACCGTGTTGTGCTGTTCGGTAAAACCGCCGAAGTCGCGGGTGAGTATCTGCGCAAAGGCTCTCAGGTGTATATCGAAGGCCAACTGCAGACACGCAAGTGGCAAGACCAAAACGGGCAAGACCGTTATACCACGGAAGTCGCGGTACAACCGTTTAGTGGCAGCATGCAAATGCTGGGTGGCCGTGGTGGTCAGAGCCAAGGTCAGCCCATGCAGCAGTCACCGCAGCAGCAAGGTGGATGGGGACAGCCTCAGCAGCCTCAACAACCACAGCAAAACTTTAACCAACAGCCACCGCAGCAGTCGGCACCACAGCCACAGTCGCAACCTCAGCAGCAATACAACGATCTGCCTGATTTTGACGACGATATTCCGTTCTAAAACGGACTGCGTTAAGTGGCGAGTCAACGCCAACGTGGTTGAAACGAAAAAGCCCCTGTTGGGGCTTTTTGCTTTTTGACGTGGTCGGTTACTGAACGGGCTGGGTTAGGCGACACCAGGGCCCGCTTTTAAAAAGTGCGGCAATTGCGCCGGCGTTGGGCATTTTAACTGGCCCATTACTTGGGTCATTTGTTGGGTGAGCATATCTATCGCGTGTTCCCCCCCATGATGGCCCAACGCGCCACAGGCATAGACAAAAGTGCGGCCCAGCAGGGTGAAGTCGGCGCCCATGGCCATCGCTTGGGCTACATTCCCGCCGCTTTGTACGCCACTGTCCATCAGCAGTTTAATCTTGTCACCATATAAGCGCTTGATGGTTTGAATGGTATCCAGTGGCGACTCGCCAACATCTAACTGACGTCCCCCATGGTTGGATAAGACCACTGCGTCGGCACCGAGCGCAACCGCTTGTTTGACATCGTCTGGGTTGACCAAGCCTTTTAATACCAAGGGGCCGTCCCAGTTATCGCGGATCACCTTGAGGCTGTCGAAGTCGACGGCGCCCATCACCGTATTGTTCATAAAGTTCGCCAGTTCGCTGGTGGGCATGTTTTTTGGCATGTAAGGCTTGAGGGTTTGCATCTCAGGCACGCCAGCCAGTAACGTCTGCCAGCTCCATGCCGGACACTGCATCATTTGCACGATATTGCGCAGATTCATTTTCGGCGGCATCGCCAAGCCATTTTTTATATCGCGCGGGCGATAACCGAAGGTCGGCACATCCACAGTGACGACCAGCACTTTATACCCTGCACTTTTAATGCGACCCATGAGATCTTTACGGATCTTGGCATCCGTTGGGTTATAGAGTTGATACCACGCCGTTCCCTCAGAGATCTCGGCGATGGTCTCAAGACTCGCTGAGGATACGGTGCTGAGCACATAAGGAAGCTTTGCTTGATAGGCCGCTTTTGCCAAAATTTCCGGCGCCTTGGGCCACATTAACCCTTGAAGTCCGACGGGGGCGACGCCAAAAGGCGCGGCATAGCGTTGGCCAAATAGCTCGACGGATAAGTCGATCTCTGGGGTAGGCGCAAGCAAGTCAGACTGCAGTTTTACGTGTTCAAACGCCCCGGCATTGTGCGCCACGCCAATTTCATCGTGACAACCGCCGCAAAGATAATCAAAGGCGAAGGCTGGGATACGCCGTTTTGCTGCACGTTTAAGCGAGGGGGTATCAGGGTACTTAGGATTATAATAGGCCATGAATATTGCACGTTGTTGAGGTGAGTGTCTTGTCTCACCCTAGCGCAGTGATTGTTATCGATATATAGATAAAAGATAAAATACTTTTTCCAAAATCGGCTAAGCCCCGATGATAGTTGGCGTTACCTCTTGCTTTACCTGCACACTAAACGTACAAATCTTTAACTTTCTGTTTAATAAAATCGATAAATAATTTGGTTTTGGTGTGGTTGTATTCCAGCTTAGGGTAGTAGGCGTAGGCCGATAATCGTGGTTGCTTAAGGGCTGGTAGCACCGGGACCAATAAGCCTTGGTCGATTTCTTTTTGCACCGTCCCGGCGCCCCCTAAAATGATCCCCATGCCAATCACCGCGGCACTGACCAAGGCTTCAGGGTTGGGTGAGACAAAATTACCGGACAATTGTAAGCGGGTGCCATCTTCAAACACCCGCTCTTGAGGCTGATGCGAATTACCGTACAGCAAAATATTATGCTGGGTAAGTTGCGCTGGCGTGGTGATGGGCGGATGGCGCTCGAGGTAGGCAGGGGCAGCAAAAAAGCCAGGTTGAAAATCAAATAACTTGGCGGCGATGTAGCTGGCGGAGTTAAAGTACTCGAGTTCACGACTGATCACCACGTCCAGATTCAGATCCGGCAGCTGGCCAGGGGTGAGGGTGGTGAGTTCGACTTTGATTTTCGGATAAATCTCAAGAAACTCAGCAATAAAGTTGACCAGAAAGCGGTTCCCTGTCACCAATGGCGCACCGATACGCAATACACCACTGACCTCACCAAAGGTGGAGGTGGTCTCACTGACTAATTGTTGCCAGTCGTCGACCCACGTCTTGGCGCGGTGGTAGAAGAGATCACCCGCATCTGTCATCGACAAACTGCGTGTGGTGCGTTTGAGCAATTGAACCCCCAGTTGGCGTTCTAGCCAGCTTAGGCGTTTTGACAGGGCAGAGCTTGAGGTGTGTAGCTTGGTGGCCGCTTGGGCCAACGAGCCATGATCCACCACGCAGATAAAGCTTTGTGTACAGGTAATCCAGTCCATGAGTCCTCGTTGCGTAAAAAGACAGCCACCGATTCGTGGTCTAGGCATTCACATTATGATAACCAAGCCTGATAATAGCGGCTACTAGCCCCCGAAGGCGACCCAAGTCAGCAGAGAATCATGGATAGAACAGCCAGTGCGATCAAAGTCAGCGGTATGAAGCTGACCAACCGACTCGTTGCATTTGTCACGCTTATTGTGGTGTGTGCCATTTTTGTGTTGTTTATCGGCGGTGCGATCAGCTTCCGCCAATTGGGGATTGATTTCATCTCGCATTATGTTGACGGCATGGTTGAGGTGATTGATCAAGAGATGGCCAGTGACCAGCGTGATAACCAATACTTTTCTCGCTGGCTTCCCAAGATGCTTAAAGCCAGTGACGTGACGTCCCTCACTATCTACTCGGACGCCGGGATCTTGTATCAATATGAGCAAATTCAATACCAGGCGGTGACCAATCAACAGGTAATCTCTCGTGATATACCGCTCGATAGCAACCCAGGGTTTGCGGTCAAACTGACCTTTGTGCCGCCGTATGCGGAGTTTGCCTATTCCATTGGTCCATTGTCCTCCTTATCGGCGGCGATTTTGGTGATTGTCTTGGGGCTCACATGGGGGATCCGTTGGCTCCGGCGTCAGCTGTATGGCAGTGAGGTGCTCGAGCAGCGTGGCCGACTGATCTTAGCGGGGCGACTCGATGATGCGCAGCAAGGTGATAGCCGCGAGTGGCCAATCCCTGCCAGTGCGGCGTTAACGCAACTGATCGAAGAGCTTAAAGAAGCGCGCCAAGAGCGTAGTCGTTTTGACACCTTTATTCGCACCAACACCTTCTTAGACCAACTCACCGGCGCCGCGAATCGCGTGATGTTTGATAATCGCTTGCACACACTAGCCAGTGATGATGCCAGCCAAGGCAGTGTGATCCTAGTGAGGGTGGCGGAATGGGAAGATCTGGTGGCGCAGCACGGGCAAGAAGCCGCCGATCAATTGATTCAAGCGATTGGCAATGTTCTGTCGAATGCGATTCAGCGTTTTCCGGATGCCGTGTTGGCACGTTATTTTGCCTCGGACTTTGCCATTTTGCTGGTCAACCAAGCGGGAGAAGAAGTGCATCCCTTTTTAGCGCAAATCACCAATGCGTTAGATAAACTCGCGCCACCCGAGGCGTTGGATCAAGATAATTGGTTCCACCTTGGGATGACCTCATTTGGCGCCAGTGAGCGACGTGGGCGACTAATGGATGAAGCCGAACGTGCACTTAAAGCGGCGGCGCTAACCGGCCAGAATGGTTGGTCACAGTTCGACAAACAACTAAGCCAACTGGATAAACGTGGTAGTGTACGTTGGCGCACCTTACTCGAGTCGGTGATGGCGGGAGAAGGGCCAATGCTTTATCGCCAACCGGTGTTTGCGCGAGATGGCAAAACCCGCCTTCATTATGAACTTTTAGGCCGAATTAAGGACGAAAAAGGCAAGGTGCTTAAGGCCTCGCGCTTTTGGCCAGGGGTAGAATGGGTTGGCATGGACGTGGCGTTTGACAAGGCGACCGTGGGTCGCGCGCTGTGGTGGCTAAAAACGCGTGACTACATCGATAACTACGCCGTCAATGTAAGTGCGTACTCACTTTGTCAACGTGAGTTTGTGGTGTGGTTGCGCGATATGTTGCTACAAACGCCAAGAAGTACATTGAATCGCTTACTGGTGGAAGTGTCTGAAGGCGCTTTGGTTTCACACTTTGATGCGGCGCGGCCTTGCTTACGAATGATTGCCGCGTTAGGGTGCCGTCTAGTTGTTGACCAAGCAGGTAGAACGATAGTAAGCACTCACTATGTTAAAGATATTCAACCCGCTTATATTAAGCTTCATCGTAGTTTGGTGCGCAATATCCACCAACGGCCAGAGAACCAGCTGTATTTACGCAGCGTGTTAGGTGCTTGTGAGGCTACCACCACCGAGGTACTGGCGGTAGGCGTGGAAACCAATGAGGAATGGTCAGTGGTGAAAGAACTGGGTGTCGCAGGCGGACAAGGGCGGCTGCTTGGGGCGGAAATGTCTCCGCACCCAGCACAGAAAAAACGCCGCCGATGGGGGAAGCGATGAGTCAAGCCATCAAGCTCTCCCACCAACAAGGACGCGGGTGGTTAGAAGCCTTATTACTGGTCAGTATTTTGTCGGTGCTGGTGGTGATTGCGATCCCTAAGTTCTACGATTATGAGGCGGATGCTAATGTATCCGCGCTAAAAGGCTTAAAAAGCGGCATCGACAGCGCCATGACGCAAACACACGCGTTGGCCGAGAAGAAAAAAGTCAGTGATCAGGCGGAACAATCACTGACCGTCAACGGCACGTCCATTCGTGTGTCTTATGGCTACCCTGAGGCAAGTGCCTTGCCTGAGTTAGTGACGGCGCTGAAGGATGCAACGCGTTGGCAGTTGCGACGCTATCCAGAGAAAAATCGGGTCGACTTTATCTGGCGGCTCCCTGATCAGCCAGCGACGGATTGTTACTTAACGTATTACGAGGCAACGGCGTCAACGAAGGCATCGACGCAGTTGGTGATTCATCAGTCATGCCAATCACCGACCCGATAAAGATAAAAGGAATAATGCGTTTTTGATGGAAAAACCATCAAAATGACAGCGCATTGAAAAAAAACACAGATCTCATTCAGGTTTACAGCACCGTATCTTGCCGCTTACCTTGCGCGTTGATACATTTAGCTCAATTTGTCTGATTTCATAGCTTGCAGGATTAATCGACCATCATGTTTAAGAAACTTCGCGGGATGTTTTCCAACGATCTATCCATTGACTTGGGAACCGCCAATACACTGATTTACGTAAAAGAACAGGGCATTGTTCTGGATGAGCCGTCTGTTGTCGCTATTCGCCAAGACCGTGCAGGCTCTCCCAAGAGTGTGGCTGCTGTGGGTCATGATGCGAAGCAGATGCTGGGTCGAACACCGGGGAACATTGCCGCGATTCGTCCAATGAAAGACGGTGTGATTGCTGATTTCTACGTCACCGAAAAAATGCTGCAGCACTTTATTAAATCGGTGCACGATCACAGCTACATGCGTCCAAGCCCGCGCGTCTTGGTGGCCGTACCTTGTGGCTCAACCCAAGTTGAACGCCGAGCCATCCGTGAGTCGGCATTAGGTGCCGGTGCACGTGAAGTCTATTTAATTGATGAGCCCATGGCAGCGGCGATTGGCGCAGGCTTGCCGGTATCAGAAGCAACGGGTTCGATGGTGATCGATATCGGCGGTGGTACCACAGAAGTGGCGGTCATTTCGCTTAATGGCGTGGTGTATTCATCGTCGGTACGTATTGGTGGTGACCGTTTCGATGAATCGATTATCAACTATGTTCGCCGAAATTATGGCAGCTTGATTGGTGAAGCCACCGCAGAGCGCATCAAGCATGAAATCGGCTCCGCTTACCCAGGCGATGAAGTGCGTGAAATTGAGGTACGTGGTCGTAACCTTGCTGAAGGGGTGCCGCGTAGCTTCACACTTAATTCCAATGAGATCTTAGAGGCCCTGCAAGAGCCGCTAACCGGGATTGTCTCTGCGGTGATGGTGGCGCTCGAGCAATGCCCACCAGAGCTGGCGTCTGATATTTCTGAGCGTGGCATGGTGATCACCGGTGGTGGTGCGCTGCTGCGCGATCTTGACCGTTTGCTTACCGAAGAAACCGGCATTCCAGTCGTCGTTGCTGAAGATCCGCTGACTTGTGTCGCACGTGGCGGAGGTAAAGCGCTAGAAATGATCGATATGCACGGCGGTGATCTTTTTAGCGAAGATTAACGTGACTGCGCCTACAAACAGGTCGTTTTCATTATGAAACCTATGTTTGGCAGAGGACCCTCTCTGCAACTGCGCCTGTTTTTCGCTCTTTTACTATCAGTCAGCCTTATGCTGGCTGATAGTCGTCTTGATGCGTTCGCAGGAGTGCGTTATTTCCTAAACACGCTGGTGGCACCGCTACAGTATGCGTCCAACGTCCCGCGCGACACCTTAGATGAACTGGTGATGCAGTTTCGCTCTCATCAACGTTTAGTGGCAGAGAACCGCGCATTGCGAAAACAGGTGTTACAACTGGAAAGTGACCAGCTTCTTTTAGCGCAGACAGAGCGCGAAAATCAGCGCCTACGCGAGCTACTGGGCTCGTCGTTTATTCGTGACGAACGGAAAATGGTGGCTGAAGTCATGGCCGTTGACTCGGACCCTTATAAACATCAAGTCATGCTAGATAAAGGGCGGACCAATGGGGTTTATGAAGGGCAACCGGTAATCAACGAGCACGGGGTGGTTGGCCAAATTGCGTATGTGGGCGCCCACAATAGCCGCGTTCTGCTGCTGACCGATCCCACCCATGCGATCCCGGTTCAGGTCATGCGTAATGATATACGGGTGATTGCCTCTGGGCGCGGGTCGACCCACTACATTGGTTTAGACAATATTCCTAGCAGCACGGATATCAAGGTGGGTGACAAGTTAGTTACCTCGGGACTGGGCGGTGTCTTTCCTGAAGGCTACCCGGTTGGTACGGTGACGGAGTTTTCGTTTGATAATAAGCGCCCATTTGCGCAAGTGCGAGCCACCACAGCAGTGAAGTTTGATCGCCTGCGTTATCTGCTTTTGGTGTGGCCAACACCTGAAAAGGGCGAGAATGCACGCCCGGATCAACCTGTCGCGCAGCCGCCATCAGACACCGCACCATCACCTGATACAGCGCCATCTCCAGATGGTGAGGGAGAATCGCCGTAATGGCAAATGTGACATTTCGCGGCCAGTTTGTAATTTGGCTCTCTTTTATCATAGCGCTGATTTTGCAAGCCGCGCCCTGGCCGGGGGAGCTTGCACCCTTTCGTCCTTCTTGGGTATTGCTGGTGACGTTTTATTGGGTGCTGGCATTGCCCCACCGGGTTAATGTCGGTACCGCGTTAGTACTCGGCCTCTTATGGGATTTGATGTTGGGCTCGACCCTTGGGGTGCGTGGCTTGATGATGGCGATTTTGGTTTACATCGTCGCGCTGAACTTTCAATTGTTACGCAACATGTCTTATTGGCAGCAGGCACTCTTATTGGCATTGCTGACCTTGGCGGGAAAATTGATCGAGTTCTGGGCGGAGTACTTGGTGTCTAACGTACAGTTTAATCCAGAGCAGCTTTGGGCGGGTGTGCTTAACTTTATACTCTGGCCTTGGATCTTCCTATTATTGCGCCGTTTACGCCGTCGCTTTGCCATTCGCTAACGCACTAATCGTAAAGAGGTATCATGAGCTTTGATTTATATCTGGCCTCGGGGTCGCCTCGGCGTCATGAACTGCTCACCGAGATGGGCGTGAATTTCTCCCGTGTCGTGGTCGATGTGGAGGAGCAACAACAGGCCGGTGAGTCGCCTTATGCTTACGTGTCTCGCTTATCGCAAGACAAGGCACGGGCAGGGGTCGTGCAAACCGGTGGCCATACCCCAGTGCTCGGTGCTGATACCATTGTGGTTGACGGTGAACAGGTCCTCGAAAAGCCTCATGATAAAGCGGAGGCGATCCGAATGCTTAAGCAACTGTCAGGGCGCGAACACCAAGTGATGACAGCGGTCACTGTCGCCAATGCCATGAAGCAGATCACCACTGTGGTGACCACCAAGGTGTGGTTTTGTACGCTAAGTGACGAACAGATTGAGGCTTATTGGCAATCAGGCGAGCCAGTCGATAAGGCTGGCGCCTATGCGATTCAAGGGCTGGGCGGTAAATTTGTCACCCGGATTGATGGAAGCTATCACGCCGTGGTTGGTTTGCCACTGTATGAAACCGAGCAGCTGCTCAAACAATTTTCGGTCTGAGCGCACATCTGTCGCTAGACCCCACTTTTGAGAGATTCGGGGAAACCATGAGTGCGGAACTGCTAATAAACGTCACCCCCAGCGAGACCAGGGTGGCGATGATTGAGGGGGGGAACCTCCAAGAGATCCATATCGAGCGAGAAGCCAAACGCGGTATTGTAGGCAATATCTACAAAGGCAAAGTCAGTCGTGTGTTGCCTGGCATGCAGGCAGCCTTTGTCGATATTGGCCTAGAGAAGGCCGCGTTTTTACATGCCTCAGATATTGTTCCCCATACCGAGTGTGTGTCGGAAAATGAGAAGCAACAATTCCAAGTGCGCGATATCTCCGAGCTGGTTCGCCAAGGGCAAGATATTGTGGTGCAAGTGGTCAAAGATCCGCTGGGCACCAAGGGCGCCCGCCTTACCACCGATATTACCTTGCCCTCGCGTTATCTGGTCTTCATGCCAGGTGCGGCCCATGTTGGGGTATCACAACGCATTGAAAGTGAAGACGAGCGTAAACGTCTCAAAAGCATTGTCAGTGATTATTGCGACGAGCTCGGTGGCTTTATTATCCGTACCGCCGCTGAAGGGGCAACAGACAATGAAATGGCGCAAGATGCTGCCTTTTTAAAGCGTTTGTGGAATAAGGTGTTAGAGCGCCGCACGCGTTATCCAGCCAAATCCATGCTATATGGTGAGCTGGCACTGGCACAGCGCATCGTGCGTGACTTTGTGGGTACCGAGCTGGATTTAATTCGGGTTGACTCCAAGCAAGCCTATGAAAAACTCCAAGAGTTCACCTCTGAGTTTGTGCCGGAGCTGGCCGACAAGCTGGTGTATTACGACGGTCAGGTGCCGATTTTCGATATGTATGATACCGAAAATGAAATCCAACGCTCGTTGGAGCGCAAAGTCCAGCTCAAGTCTGGCGGCTACCTGATTATCGATCAGACCGAGGCGATGACCACCATTGACATCAATACAGGCGCGTTTGTTGGGCGGCGGAATCTGGATGAGACTATCTTTAATACCAATATTGAGGCCACACGCGCGATTGCTCGCCAATTACGGCTGAGAAACCTCGGTGGGATCATCATTATCGATTTTATCGATATGAGCACGGATGAGCATCGGCGTCGCGTGTTGCACTCTCTCGAGCAAGCGCTCAGCCAAGACAGAGTGAAAACCAACATCAATGGTTTCACTCAGCTAGGGCTGGTGGAAATGACACGCAAACGCACGCGAGAAAGTATTGAACATGTACTGTGTGGTGGCTGTCCAACCTGTGATGGGCGAGGGTCGGTTAAAACCGTGGAAACCGTCTGCTATGAAGTGCTACGTGAAATTACTCGCGTTAACCGCATTTATGAAGCGGATAAATTTGTGGTGTACGCGGCCCCTGCGGTGATTGAGGCATTGGCAGAGGAAGACTCGCACCTTGTGGCGGAGTTAGAAGTGTTTATCGGTAAGCAAGTGAAAGTGAAATCCGAGCCGTTATACACGCAAGAACAGTTTGACGTAGTAATGATGTAATCCATGACCTGGGTGAGAAGGGGTATGCGCTGGCTTACGGTCAGCGTGATCAGTGTGATAGTGATAACCGCCCTACTAGTCGGCGGTTTGCGCTTTCTATTGCCCAATATGGAGATCTTGCAAGCGCCGCTCCGGCAGTGGGTATCGGCGCAAACCGGCTTTAGCGCACAACTGGATGGTATTGCGGGCCAGTGGCGCAATCTGACGCCGTCACTGCGACTCGAAAACGTCGCGCTCGCCACCAGCGACAACGGCCCCCCGCTGTTAACCGCTCGCGCAATCAGTTTGCAACTGGATGTCTCTGCCACCCTCATTCGGCGTCAGCCGGTATTCTCCCATGTCACACTCGACGGCTTGGTGTTTGATACCGGTCAGCTACCAGATAAAAATACCCAAGCGGGCGTACGCGAGCGGCTAGAAGACTTATTCTTGGCGCGGTTAGGGCAATTTTCGATCCCCAATGCCAAGGTGATCCTGGTCACCCCTTCGCTAAAAACGCAGACCCTGGTGATCAGTGACTTGTTTTGGCGCAATAACCAAGGTGAGCACCAAGTACAAGGGCGACTAGGCATGCAAGGCACGCAACTGGAAAAGGTGCGTGTTAATGCTGCCTTCCGCGAAACCGACGGCTTGAGTACGTTAACGGGAGATTTTTATTTGGCCAGTGAGGCGATGGATATTGCCCCTTGGCTGACCCAACAGCTCACGCCATCCGCCACCATCAACACCGCGCGTTTAGATGCAAAAGCCTGGGTCAGGGTGGAGCAGGGGCGTGTCGACAATGGACTGTTGTCGATTGATCATTTCGCGTTAGCGTGGCAAGAGGATGAGCGTCAAGCGAAGCAATGGGCGATAAAAGATAGCCATGTTCAGTTGCAGGCCTTGGATGAACAGACATGGCGCCTCGACACGGATGGACTATGGGTACAAACCGGCACGACCACGCAAGCGGCGATGTCACAGCTTTCTTGGCAGGGGGCGTTGGACAACTGGCGTCTCAATGCGGCCGACGTCGATATTGCCTCTTTACGGCCTTTGCTTGGGCTTGCCAGTCAATCGGCGCAACAGCACAGTGTGGCGGCCGCGTTGTCCCCATCAGGTCAGATCCGCTCCTTAGCGTTGAGTAAAGCACCCGACGCCCCGTTACGTTATCAAGCCAAGCTCGAAGCGGTCTCAGCCAAGCGCTGGGGCTACCTGCCGGCGTTCAAAGGCTTGAGCGCGACGATTTCTGGGCAAGGCCGACAAGGCCAAGCTGAGCTAGCGCTGGGAGCACAACCTCTGCCGTACGGGGACTTTTTTCAAGCACCGCTCCCGCTTGAGCACGGCAGTTTAACCCTGAATTGGCAGCAAACGGATCGTGGCCTGAGTGTATGGAGTGATAAGGCCAAGGTGCGCGGGGCAGACGTGCAAGGCTCAGGCGCATTTCGTCTGGATATTCCCTCAAAAGGCGCGCCTTTTTTGGCGTTATACGTGCAGGCTGACGTATCTGATGCTGGACAGACATGGCGCTATCTCCCCACTCGAGCATTGCCAGACTCCTTAACCGATTACCTTTCTCGCGCCATTCAAGCCGGACGAGCCAAAGACAGTGAAATTCTTTGGTTTGGAGCCCTCGACGCTTTCCCTTACTCAGATCACAGCGGTATTTTCCAAGCCATGGTGCCACTTCGCGGCGGGGCATTTAGCTTTAACACTGCTTGGCCGACGTTGACGGAGCTCGACGCCCGTTTACTGTTTGAAAATGCGCGCTTAGCGATTGAAGGTGATCATGTTCGTTTGGGCGACGCCGTCAGTCGCCAAGTGCAGGCTGAGATTGCCGATATGACCCAGCCGGACAGTTACCTCGATATTAACGCGTCATTGGCGGCAACCGGATCGGCTGTCCGTCAATACATGCTGGCGACGCCTTTGGTCGATACGGTGGGAGCGGCCTTGACCCATGTGCAAGTCGATGGGCTTGTCAACGCTGACCTAGGACTCGATATCCCGCTCAATGGTGAGCAACCTCATGCAGAGGGGAGGGTTCGCTTTACCGGCAACCAGGTATCGATTCAGGCACCCGATATGCAACTGGATAACCTGTCCGGCGAGCTGGCTTTTAGTGACGATACCCTGACTACCCGATCGATGCAGGCGCAGTGGTTAGGGCAGCCGATCAGTCTTGGCTTTAGCGGAGAAACGGTGGAGGCCGGGTATCAGCTTGATTTAGATCTCGACGCTGATTGGGATGTAGTGCCATTGCTGGACACGCTTTCGTTGCCACTTGCCCCCTATTTGGCGGGCGGTGCACGTTGGCAGGCGGGGCTCGATTTAACCTTAAATGATACCGGTTTTGATTATCGGCTCGGTGTGGATGTTGATACCACGCCGCTGCAGTCGACGTTGCCAGCCCCGCTTAACAAGCCACGCTGGCAAAAAGGGCAGGCGCGTATCGAGGCGACGGGAAACAGTGAAGGCTTGACGGGGCGCGTGGTCCTGCCCAAAGTGAGCTATCACGCACGGATTGATACCCAAGGTCAGCGCCCGCAGTTTACCGCGAGTCAATGGCAGATTGGAGAGCCAGGGACCCGGCTATTGGCAACGCGTGGTCATCGTTTTGATCTAAAGCTTGAACAACTCGATCTCGCGGCTTGGAAAAACGTCTGGGAGCAAGCCCGTCAATCTTGGCCGAGCGGAAGCGGACAATACCCTGCTTTACCCATGCCTCAGCGTATTAATGCCAAGGTTGATGCTGTCAGTGCCGACCCTTTAGCGTTTCATGATGTGTCTTTAGCCGCGCGACACAAAGCCGATGGCTGGGATGTGTTAATGGGCAGTCGTGAGCTTAGCGGGCAAGCCATGTGGCCGACACAAGGGCGCTTGAATGTTGAGATTGACCATTGGCATATCAATCGCCAGTTGACCGACGACGAGCAACCGACGGATCCCCCCCTTTTTGAACCTGTGGATACACGGGCGACCCCGGAAGATAAAGCCTTGCTTGCCGCCATTCCGCCGACACACTTGGTGATTGAGGATCTGTGGCTACAAGGGTATCGACTCGGGCGCATTGAGGCGGTACTTGATAAGAAAGCCTCTCAGGTCGACCTGTCTTCTCTGACGCTGGAGAGTGGGAAAAACCACGCGTCCATCAGCGGCCATTGGCTAATTGACGAGCAAGGCTACAATCAAACCGCATTGACCCTCGCGTTAGGCGGGGAGAGTACCTCAGATCTCATGGGACGGTTTGGCATCAGTGGTGGGATCCAAGACGCCAGCTTTTCGACTCAAGCCTCGTTAGATTACGCCGGCCTGCCTTGGCAGGTCGATATTGCCAGCCTTAATGGTGACATTCGCTCGGATGTAAAAGACGGCTATTTGAGCGGAGTGGGGGGCGCCGGTAAACTGTTGGGGCTGTTCAGCCTTGATTCTATCTTACGTAAAATCCAGCTCGATTTCTCGGGCGTATTTGAAGATGGTTTGGCCTTTGATGACATTACCGGACGGGCTGTGATCACAAATGGCGTGGTTGTGACGGATAATATCCGCATGGATGGGATTGCCGGTGATATGGTTATTAAAGGGATTGCCAATTTGGTGACCAATCGCGTCAACGCCGATGTGCGGTTTACGCCGGATATTACCTCTGGGATCCCAGTACTGAGCGCGTTTGCGGTCACGCCGCAGACGGCGCTGTATGTGTTAGCGGTCACCACCGCGATTTCACCCGTGGTGGACGTTTTCACCCAAGTCCGTTATCAAGTAAGCGGCCCGATAGGGACGCCCGATATCAGGGAAGTGTCGCGTGATAAAGAGGCACTTGCATTGCCAGCCGACGCGACGGAACGATTGCGCCAACAAGCAGAAAACGCCAAGGAGTGAGCATGATGAAAGCAGGTGTTGTCCAGATGACATCCAGCGCCGATCCCAGCCACAACATGAAGGCATTGCAAGCCAGTTTACATCGCTTGAGTGAACAAGGCGTCAAACTGGTGCTTACCCCAGAAAATGCCCTAGTGTTTGGCAGTAAACAAGATTATCAGCGCCATGCCGAGCGATTGGGTCATGGTCCACTGCAGCAACAGCTTGCCGAATTGGCCCATCATTATGACCTTTGGCTGGTGGTCGGCGCCTTTCCAATTCAAAACGACAACGGCATGTTAAGCAGTACCAGCTTGGTGTTTGATAACGCTGGGCATTTACGCGGCAGCTATGACAAATTGCACTTGTTTGATGTGGAAGTGGCCGATGCCCACGGGCGGTATTGTGAGTCTGACTACTTTGAAGCGGGTGACCGTCTCGCAACACTCGATACCCCCTTTGGCTGCCTTGGGTTAAGTATCTGCTACGATGTGCGCTTTGCCCCCATGTATCAAGCGCTGCGTGCCCAAGGTGCCGACATTATCACTGTGCCGGCGGCCTTTACCCGCGTGACCGGTCAAGCACACTGGGAAACCTTGTTGCGGGCGCGAGCGATAGAAACCCAATGTTGGGTGATTGCGGCAGGGCAGTGTGGTGAGCACAGCAAAGGGCGCCAAACTTGGGGGCACTCGATGATCATCGACCCTTGGGGGCAGGTTGTGGCGTCACTGGGGAGTGAGCCAGGCGTTACCTGGGCTGAACTTGATTTAAGTGTGGGGGAATCCATTCGGCATAAGATGCCCGTACTGTCTCATACCCGGTTGCAAAGCCAACTGAAATAGCGCACCCTCGGCGCGTTATCTTTTTTCTCGGCTGCCAGTTCGGCAGCCACAACCAAGAGTAAACGAATGAGTCTGGAACAGGTCGAAGAAACCTTGCTGCGCCCGGCGGGCGTAAGTGAGTCGCAACTGCATGCGACACTGGCGCACCTGAGCGGTCGCCAGATTGACTACGGTGATATTTTCTTCCAATCCACCTGGCATGAATCCCTCGCCTTGGAAGACAGCATCATCAAAGACGGTTCATTTAATATCGACCGTGGGGTCGGTGTCAGAGCGATCAGCGGTGAAAAAACCGGGTTTGCCTACTCGGATCAGCTCACCCCGGACGCCTTGATGCAAAGTGCCACCGCAGCACGCGGTATTGCCCCGGCAGGGGGACAAGGCAAAGTGCGTGCTTTTTCAGCCGTACAAGCCAAACCTTATTATGGCCCGACGGATCCGCTTGCGAGTTTAACGCGCGAGCAAAAAATCGCCCTACTCAAAGAAATAGACAGCTATATCCGTGCCAAAGAGCCTCGAGTGAAAGAGGTAAATGCCAGCTTGAATGGCCTGTATGAGCAAGTGCTGGTGGCGGCTACTGATGGTACTTATGGCGCCGATATTCGCCCGTTGGTTCGCTTATCTGTCTCTGTGTTGGTTGAACAAGATGGACGCCGTGAACGCGGCAGTGCGGGAGGCGGTGGCCGTTATGGCTATGACGTATTCTTGCAAGAGCATGCAGGTAAGTCACGCGCGCTGCAATTTGCCGATGAAGCGATTCGTTTAGCCCTGGTCAACCTGCGCGCCGGCGCGGCACCGGCAGGCACCATGCCCGTGGTATTGGGTGCGGGGTGGCCGGGCGTACTTTTACATGAAGCTGTTGGTCATGGCCTTGAAGGGGACTTTAACCGTAAAGAGTCATCGGTATTTACCGGTAGCCTTGGCGAGCAGGTGACCTCTTCGCTGTGCACCATTGTCGATGATGGCACCATGAATGATCGCCGCGGCTCACTGAGCATCGATGATGAAGGAGTCCCGGGCCAGTACAATGTGTTAATCGAAAACGGTGTGCTCAAAGGCTATATGCAAGATAAGCACAATGCCAGCCTCATGGGCGTTGCGCCCACTGGCAATGGCCGACGAGAGTCTTATGCGCACCTGCCTATGCCGCGGATGACCAATACCTACATGCTGGGTGGCGAGAGCTCGCCAGCGTCGATGATTGCCAGTGTGGAGCGTGGCTTATATGCGCCAAACTTTGGTGGCGGTCAGGTCGATATTACCTCGGGTAAGTTTGTGTTCTCCACCTCAGAGGCTTACCTGATTGAAAACGGTGAAATTACCACCCCAGTGAAAGGGGCGACCTTAATTGGCAGCGGTATCGAAGCGATGCAGCAAGTCTCAATGGTGGGGAATGATTTGGCCATTGACCCAGGTGTGGGGGTATGTGGCAAAGCCGGACAAAGCGTCCCTGTGGGGGTTGGACAGCCGACCTTGAAACTGGATGCGATGACGGTTGGAGGCACTGAGTCCTAAGTCTGCACGCCAGTGCGGGGCACTGGCGTGGCAGTTTACAGGCTTTGGTCGTAAAAGCTTTTGAGATACTGGAAAATTTCGCGATACGCCTTGGGCGGTTTGTTTTGTTGCTGCTCTTTTTTCGCCTGACGAGCCAGTTGACGTAATCGTTGACGATCGGCATCAGGATACTGCAAAAGCACATCGCTAATCGCACTGTCGCCTTGGTCAATGATGCGGTCACGGAGCTGCTCAAGCTTGTGAAGCTCGACCGTTTGCTGAGCATGCTTGTTTTGCAACTTATCAAGCGCAGCCTGAATCGGTTCAGGGTCGCGAGAGCGCATAAGCTTGCCAACATATTGCAGTTGGCGACGGCGCGCTTCGTTTTTCAAGCGTTGTGCGTCGGTAATCGCGCTGAGCAAGTCATCGTCGAGCGGGAATTTTTCTAACACGGCTGGTTTGAGTTTGACCAGTGCTTCGCCAAGTTCTTGCAAGGCAAGCATATCGCGTTTCATCTCGGACTTGCTGACCCAGATGATCTCTTCCTCTTCCTCCCAGGGAGCGGGTTTATTTTTACGGCCCATGTTCAACCTCAGTGAGAATGTGCAATGACACGTATGTTAACAAGAAATGCGCCCAAACGCGGGCTTTTTTATCATAGGCGCGTGGCGCTGAGTGTGTCGAACTTGAATGCGAATCAAAAAGGTCAACTATGAGTGTGAAACAACAAGTCGCCGAGCAAGAGCAGCAACTTCGTCAAGCTGTCAGCCGTGCGCTCGACATGGCATCGGCCAAAAGTGACCAGGCGGAAGTGGCGATTACCAAAAGTACCGGCATCAGCGTCAGCTCGCGGATGGGCGAAGTCGAAAACGTGGAGTTTAATCAAGACGGTGCCCTTGGGATCACCGTATATTGTGAGCAGCGCAAAGGCAGCGCATCCACGACTGATTTGTCAGAAAAAGCGATTGCGAAAACCGTTGAAGCGGCGCTTGAAATTGCAAGCTATACTTCGCCTGACCCCTTTGGCGGCCCTGCGCCTAAAGCGTTAATGGCGTTTGACTATCCTGATCTCGATTTGTTCTATCCCGATGAGCCCGAGCCTGATACCGCCGCCGCCTTGGCGATTGAAGCCGAGCAAGCGGCGCTCAATCACGACAGCCGCATCAAATTCAGTGATGGTGCCAGCTATGACAGTCATTATGGTGTGCGAGTGTATGGCAACAGCCATGGCATGCTGGGCAGCTATCCCTCGAGCCGCCAAGCGTTAAGCTGCTCAGTGATTGCGGAAAGTGATGCAGGGATGGAGCGTGACATGAGCTACACCGTCGCGCGTGACAAAGCGGACTTATGGACACCGACCTTTGTTGGAGTCGAAGCGGCCAAACACGCCGTGGCGCGCTTAAATCCACGCAGTGTCTCCACATGCCAAGTGCCAGTGATGTTCGATCGCAGTGTGGCGACCGGGCTGTTTGGCCATTTGGTGATGGCCATCAGCGGTTCCGCACTTTACCGCAAGTCCTCTTTCTTGCTCGATAAGAAAGGCGAGCAGATCTTCCCAGATTGGCTCACCATCAATGAGCTGCCTCATGTACGAAAAGGCTCCGCCAGTGCGCCTTTTGATAGCGAAGGGGTGATCACGCAAGACAGGCGTATCATTGAAAAGGGTGTACTAAACACGTATCTCGCCACCAGTTATGCCGCGCGTAAGCTGGGCATGGAACCAACCGGCCATGCAGGCGGTATTCACAACTGGTACGTTAGCCACACCGGCCAAGATGCCGATGCCATGCTAAAAACCTTAGGCACGGGATTATTGGTGACTGAGTTGATGGGACAAGGGGTGAACCCAGTGACTGGGGATTACTCACGGGGCGCGGCAGGCTTTTGGGTGGAAAACGGTGAGATCCAATACCCGGTGAGTGGGATCACCATTGCCGGTAATCTCAACGAGATGTTCGCTAACATTGTCGCGATTGGCACTGATATCGAGACGCGCAGCCAAATTCAAACTGGCTCAGTGATCATTGATGCAATGAAAGTCGCGGGGGAATAACGCTTAGGTCGCTAATCCCCCTCAGTGTGAGATCACCAAGCACGTATATCGTGCTTGGTGTTTTTTTATCCGGCGATAAACGCCAGTAATAGCACACCCAATACCAAGCGATAGATCACGAAGGGTAACATGCCCACCCGTGTCACCAGCTTTAAAAAGGCGTGAATACACGCATAAGCACTGACAAACGATACCAATAACCCAACCCCAATCGCGTCCATCGCCACCGGCTCTGGGCTGGTCGCAAGCTGTAGGCCTAGATAGGAGCCGGCGAGTGTGATGATAGGAATCGACATCAAAAACGAAAATCGTGCCGCGGCTTCGCGTGTATAACCGAGCATTAAGGCTGCGGTAATGGTTGCCCCCGAGCGCGAGGTGCCAGGAATGAGGGCAAGGGCTTGCGCAACGCCTATCAGTACCGCGCGGTAGGGCGTGGTTTGATATTCATCGCATGTTTGGGTCGCTTTGCGATCCGCCCACCACAATAAACCACCAAAAATCAGTGTGGTTGCCGCGATCACCCAGGCTGCTCGCAGGTAAAGCTCGATCACGTCTTTTAAGAACAAACCGGCCACACACGCCGGGATCGTGGCTAACACGATCATCCATGCCAATTGACTATCCGAGCTGTGCTCCCCTTTGAGTGAGGCCAAAAAAGCCTTAAGCAGACGCCACACTTCACGGCGAAAATACCCCACCACTGCGGCCAGTGTGCCGACGTGTACGGCAACATCAAAGGCGAGCCCCTGATCGGCCCAGCCAAAAAGCTGTGAAGGCAGAATAAGGTGTGCGGAGCTGGAAATAGGAAGAAACTCGGTTAACCCTTGAATCAAGGCCAGAAAAAAGGCTTCAAAGAGGCTCATGGTGCTTAAATATCCTTTAAATACGTTGGCGTCTCAATCGGCCATAGTGGTTGGTCTTGGTCAAAGGTCTGCCAAAGCTGGGCGAAGGTACGGCCATCGCCAGGAATAGCTTGGTCAGGGCAAAGCTCAGCGAGCGGACGGAGCGTGAAGGCAAACTTATAGATATCGTCTCGAGGCAACATGGGCCCTTTTGCCTGGCAATGCTCGCCAAACGTGAGTAAGTCGATGTCTATGGTGCGATCGCGGCATTTAGGATCGTTGCGCTCGCGGCCTTGTTGCGATTCAACGTCACGAACGGCTTGCCAAAAGTCCTGCAACGAAAGCGAGGTGTGAAGCTCGGCAATGAGGTTATAAAAATTGGGGCCGTCGAATCCCACCGGTTCGGCTTCAAAAATGCGTGAAAAGCGACAGTGAGGGTCGAGTTGACGTAAGGCATGAACGGCCTGTTCGATATGACGATCGCGCTCAATGTTAGAGCCAATACTAAGTAATGCTTGTGTCACCGTGTGCCTCGCTCTATGACTACACCCACGTTGTTGGCCTGCGCGACTGCGCCTGGCTTGGCTACCCGCACTTTAATCCAGCGGACGCCAAACTGGGTTTGGATTAAGTGAGCGACCTCTTCCGCGACACGTTCGATCAACGCACAGCGGCTGGCTTGTACATGGGCGATGACCGCCTCACTGATACTGGCATAATCAAGCGCCAGCGCCACGTCATCCTGTTGGGCGGCGGGTTGATTATCGTGCGCCATTTCAATATCCAACACCAACTTTTGCTGGATGGTTTGTTCCCAATCGTAGACACCGATAGTGGTGTACACGTCGAGTTGCTCTATGAATACGGAATCCATGTTTTTTCACACTCCGTGACAGGTCGGATACCACTGTGGTAAGAAAGTTCGTATTATTGGATGTGTTCATTGACAGATGGATACGCAATGCGTTCCGATCCATGATAGGTTTATCGATGAACGTCGGCGCACTATAGCAACGAATGCGGCACAAACTCTAGGGATTTCACATGACTGCACTGGCCATTGCCATCATCATCGCTGCCTACTTACTTGGCTCTGTGTCCAGTGCCGTGTTGGTTTGTCGAGCGTTTGGCCTGCCAGACCCAAGAGATCAAGGGTCGAAAAACCCAGGTGCGACTAACGTTTATCGCCTTGGTGGGCGTTTTGCCGCGGCATGGGTGCTGCTGTGTGACATGCTAAAAGGGATGATCCCCGTTTGGCTAAGCTACCTGATTGGCATTAACCCATTCCTGCTGGGCCTGATTGCGATTGCTGCCTGTCTTGGACATATTTATCCGGTCTTTTTCCATTTCCGTGGCGGTAAAGGGGTGGCGACCGCACTGGGCGCGATGGCGCCGATTGGTTTGAGTCTAACCGGCTTGCTGGTGGCGACCTGGGGACTGGTGCTTGTGTTGACGGGCTACTCCTCACTGAGTGCGATTGTAACAGCGATCGTCGCTCCCCTATTTACCTGGTGGATTAAGCCGCAATTTACCATGCCCGTCGCCATGCTTTCGTGTTTGATTTTGTTTCGTCACTACGACAATATCCGGCGCTTGTTGGATGGTGACGAAAAACCCGTGCTTCTTGGTTGGTGGCGACGTTAGCGACAGGTGAGAGGCAGGTTATACGCTGGCGCGTTAGTAGCAAAAAGGCAGCGTAAGGCTGCCTTTTGTCTACCTAGTTTGACCAATGTTAGGCGTCGTTGTCGACCGCGGCAAGCGTGTCGAGTGGCCAACGTGGCTGCGCTTTCACACCCAGCCCCATATGCTCGCCGTTTTTAAGCCGCTGCATGCCCGCATAGGCGATCATCGCGCCATTATCGGTACAAAACTCAGGGCGAGGATAGAACACATCGCCACCCCGTTTTTGCGTCAGCGCTTCGAGCTTTTCCCGCAAATGACGGTTGGCACTCACGCCGCCCGCGACCACTAAACGATTTAGCCCGCACTGGTCTAGCGCACGCTTACACTTGATAGCCAGGGTATCGACCACGGCATCCTGAAACGCATAGGCAATATCAGCACGGGTTTGCGCATCCGTCTCATTGGCGGCAATGGTATTGGCGGCAAAGGTTTTTAACCCTGAGAAGCTAAAGTCTAAACCGGGACGGTCGGTCATCGGGCGTGGAAAGGTAAAGCGGCCGTGGGTGCCGTTTTCTGCCAGTTTCGACAGCAAGGGCCCTCCCGGATAGTCAAGGCCCATCAGCTTGGCGGTTTTGTCAAACGCCTCACCGGCGGCGTCGTCAATTGACTCGCCAAGAATGCGATACTGACCAATCCCTTTCACTTCGACCAATTGTGTGTGTCCGCCAGAGACCAACAAGGCAATAAACGGGAACGGCGGAGGGTTGTCTTCTAGCATCGGGGCGAGAAGGTGACCTTCCATATGGTGAACGCCCACCGCGGGGACTTGCCAGGCATAGGCGAGGCTTCGGCCAATGGTGGAGCCAACCAGTAAGGCACCGACCAATCCTGGACCGGCGGTATAGGCAATACCGTCAATCTGGGCGGGGGTGAGGTTGGCTTCTGCCATGGCCGCTTTAATCAGTGGCAAGGTTTTTTTAACATGATCGCGCGAGGCCAGCTCGGGTACCACGCCGCCATAATCGGCATGCAGTTTTACCTGACTGTAAAGTTGGTGTGACAAGAGACCTGCGTGATCGTCGTAGATCGCAATGCCGGTTTCGTCACAAGATGTCTCTATGCCTAAAATGCGCATCATAACCTCAGGTTAACAGCCGATAGATTGTGTATTTAAGATCATTGCCCACATGATATAATGTGACAATCGAAGTGGAGAAGAGAGGGTCAGAACAGACTGACCGTGCGCGCAATCTTACATGGCTTAGAAGTAATTCGCCAGATGCGCTTTACATTCACCCCTTCTTCGGATTAGAATTTCGCACCATTTTTAATCAAGGCTGGCCAATTGTTCGCCAGCAGTAACTGACAACCCCCGAGGTGAAAGGCACATGCCAGTAGTTAAAGTACGTGAAAACGAACCATTTGACGTAGCACTGCGTCGCTTTAAGCGCTCTTGTGAAAAAGCCGGTATTCTTTCTGAAGTTCGCCGTCGTGAGAACTATGAAAAGCCAACTACCGTTCGCAAACGCGCTAAAGCTGCCGCTCAGAAGCGTCACCTGAAGAAGTTGGCACGCGAAAACCAACGCCGCGTACGTCTGTACTAATAAAGACAGATTCAGGAAGGTGCTATGGAATTGCTTAAACGTCTAAAAGACGCCCAGAAAACGGCGATGAAACAAAAAGACAAGGCACGTCTAGGGACGCTTCGCCTTGTTATGGCAGCCATTAAGCAGCAAGAGGTGGATACCCGTCAGTCGCTGAGCGACGACGAGATCCTGGCTGTGCTGACCAAAAATGTTAAGCAGCGCCGTGATTCCGTAGCCCAGTACCAAGCAGCCGGTCGTGATGATCTTGCCGAGACAGAGCTCGCTGAGATTGCGGTGATAGAAGAATTTCTACCCCAACCTCTAAGCGATGACGAGGTCGATGCATTGGTGAAAGCAGCGGTTGAACAATCCGGTGCATCGTCAATGCAAGACATGGGCAAAGTGATGGGGGTATTAAAACCCCAAGTTCAAGGCCGTGCTGATATGGGAAAAGTAAGCCAGCGTGTTAAAGCACACCTAGGCTAGCCTTTTCCCACTCTATAACAAGCCGTGCTTTCCTATTTGGACGGCGCGGCTTGTTTGCTTCTCTCCCTATAAATTTCAGGTTATGGCAGGCAGAATCCCGCGCGCATTCATTGATGACTTGCTTTCACGTCTCGACATCGTTGAGATCATTGATGCACGGGTCAAGCTCAAGAAAAAAGGCAAAAACTACAGTGCCTGTTGCCCTTTCCATAACGAAAAGACGCCTTCATTCAGTGTAAGCCAAGACAAGCAGTTTTATCACTGCTTCGGATGTGGTGTGCACGGCAATGCCATCGACTTTGTGATGGAGTTTGAACGACTCGAATTTCCTGATGCCATCGAAGAGCTCGCCAGCACGTTAGGCTTAGAGGTACCTCGTGAGCAAATAGGAGGCGGTAACACGCGTCCGAGTATGCCCAGTGATGACAAGCGTCAGATCTACGAGATGATGGAAGCCATTGCCCGAACCTACAGTGGGGAATTACGCACTGATGCAGGGCAAGTGGCCATTGATTACCTCAAACAGCGTGGTCTATCCGGCGAAGTGGTTAAACAGTTTGGTATCGGTTTTGTCCCTGATAAATGGGACACCATTAAGCGCCGCTTTGGTCGCAATCAAGCCGATATTCGCCAGTTGCTTACCGCAGGCATGTTGATTGAGAACGATAACGGCCATAGCTACGACAGGTTCCGTGGCCGCGTGATGTTCCCGATCCGTGACCGCCGCGGGCGAGTGATCGGTTTTGGTGGGCGTGTATTAGGCGATGGCACCCCTAAATACCTCAACTCGCCAGAAACGCCGATTTTCCATAAAGGCCGTGAGCTATATGGCTTGTATGAGGTGATGCAACGCTATCGCCATCCAGAGCGTATACTCGTGGTAGAAGGGTACATGGACGTGGTCGCATTGGCGCAATTTGGCGTGGATTATGCGGTCGCCTCCTTGGGCACCTCGACCACGGGAGAACATATTCAAACCCTTTTCCGGCAAACCGGTACTATACTGTGTTGCTACGACGGCGATAGAGCCGGGCGCGATGCCGCTTGGCGGGCGATGGAGCAAGCGTTGCCGTATATTCATGATGGTCGCCAATTAAAATTTATGTTTTTGCCGGATGGTGACGACCCTGACTCCATGATTCGCCAAGAAGGCAAAGAGGGGTTTGAGCAACGTTTAGGTGAGGCACAAAGCTTATCGACCTTTATGTTTAATACGTTGCTCAAGCAGGTGGACACCAGTAGCCAAGAGGGCAAAGCCAAGCTGGCGAATTTGGCGGTGCCGCTGATTGAAAAGGTGCCGGGTGATACCTTACGTCTTTATTTGCGTAATACCCTAGGACAGAAACTGGGTATCATGGATGACCATCAGCTCGATACTCTGATTCGTCGCCAGGGCCAGCCGGTAAAAGTCCATGGTCAGCAGGATATTAAACGCACGCCGATGCGTGAGGTGATTGCGCTATTAGTGCAGTACCCTAAACTCGGCCAAGAAGTGCCGCCGTTACCATCGGCCGACACCATTGATTTACCTGGGTTAGCGTTGTTAAACCCCATCCTTGAGATTTGTCGACAGCGCCCCCATATCACTACCGGTCAGTTGCTTGAGCGCTGGCGGGGAACCAAACAAGAGCCCTTGCTAGCCCGCTTGGCTGGCTGGGATCTACATGTTGACGATGAAAATGCGTCAGAACTTTTTTGCGATTCACTGGATAAAATACTCGCCCAGTGTGTCGAACAACAAATAGCCAAGTTGCAAGCGAAGTCAAATACCGTCGGCTTATCAGTCGAAGAGAAGCGGGAACTGATGCTACTGATACAGAGCCAGTCCGTTTAGAAAGTAGCCAGCAAAGGTGACATTTGTTAAAATTGGCGGTTTGCGTTTCCGCATACTAAATTCTTCACTCAGACCCGAAGTTGGATATCGTCTATGGATCAAAATCCGCAGTCACAGCTAAAGTTGCTTGTCGCAAAAGGCAAGGAGCAAGGCTATCTGACCTATGCCGAAGTTAATGACCACCTCCCGGAAGACATTGTCGATTCCGACCAAATAGAAGACATCATTCAGATGATTAACGACATGGGCATTCAAGTGGTGGAAGCCGCCCCTGATGCCGATGAGCTAATGATGTCAGAAACCGTGGCCGACGAAGACGCAGCCGAAGCAGCGGCGGCAGCACTTTCTAGCGTGGAGAGTGAAATCGGTCGCACCACGGATCCTGTTCGCATGTATATGCGAGAAATGGGCACGGTTGAGCTGTTGACCCGTGAGGGTGAGATCGATATCGCCAAGCGTATCGAAGACGGCATCAACCAGGTGCAGTGTTCGGTGGCAGAATATCCGGCCTCGATTGCCTCACTGCTCGATCAGTTCGATAAAGTGGAAGCAGAAGAGCTTCGCTTAACCGACATTATTTCTGGTTTTATCGATCCAGACCAGGATGACGTCGCACCTACGGCGACCCATATCGGCTCCGAGCTCAGCGAAAAAGAGCTTGATGACGAAGATGATGAAGACGAAGACAAAGACGATACCGACGAAGACGATGAGAGTGATGAAGATGTTGGTATCGATCCTGAACTGGCGCGTGAGAAGTTCAGCGAGCTTCGTCGCACCTATGCGGCGATGGAAACGGCGATCCAACAGTACGGCCGTTATGATGAGCGTACGAAAGAGTCGATCGATGCGCTGTCTGAAACGTTTAAGCAGTTCCGTCTGATCCCCAAACAGTTTGATCGTCTGGTTAATGACATGCGTCAAACCATGGACAAGGTGCGCACCCAAGAGCGTTTGGTGATGCGTCTTTGTGTCGATCAGGCCAAAATGCCGAAGAAAACCTTCGTTCAATTGTTTGCGGGCAATGAGTCATCGGATGCATGGATTGACGAAGCACTGAACTCTGGCAAGCCTTACGCAGAGCGTGTGGCGCGTTACGAAGAAGATCTTCGCCGCTGTGTGCAGAAGCTGAAGATCATCGAGGAAGAGACGGGCTTGTCGGTCGAGCGGATCAAAGACATCAGCCGTCGTATGTCTATCGGTGAAGCGAAAGCACGCCGTGCGAAAAAAGAAATGGTTGAGGCCAACCTACGTCTGGTTATTTCGATTGCTAAGAAATACACCAACCGTGGCCTGCAGTTCTTGGACCTTATCCAGGAAGGTAACATTGGCTTGATGAAAGCGGTCGATAAGTTTGAATATCGCCGTGGCTATAAGTTCTCAACTTATGCGACCTGGTGGATCCGTCAGGCAATCACGCGTTCGATTGCGGACCAAGCGCGAACCATCCGTATTCCGGTACACATGATTGAGACTATCAACAAGCTCAACCGTATTTCGCGTCAGATGCTTCAGGAAATGGGGCGTGAGCCGCTGCCTGAAGAGCTGGCTGAGCGGATGTTGATGCCGGAAGATAAAATTCGCAAGGTACTGAAGATCGCCAAAGAACCGATCTCGATGGAAACCCCAATTGGTGATGATGAAGATTCACACCTGGGTGACTTTATCGAGGACACGACGTTGGAGCTACCGATGGATTCGGCAACGTCGAACAACCTCAAAATGGCAACCAATGACGTGCTAGCTGGCCTGACACCGCGTGAAGCGAAAGTACTGCGTATGCGCTTTGGTATTGAAATGAATACCGACCATACGCTGGAAGAAGTGGGTAAGCAGTTTGATGTGACCCGTGAACGTATTCGCCAGATTGAGGCGAAAGCGCTGCGTAAGTTACGTCATCCAAGCCGCTCTGAGACATTGCGTAGCTTCTTGGACGAGTAATGACGCGGTTTCAAGCGACCTGACAAGAAAGGCGAGCCAGATGGCTCGCCTTTTTTTATCCTACCGAGGCTAGTTAATAGAGGCTAGGTAATAAATAAGGTGGCCAGCCCCAAAAACGCGAGCAGGCCAACCACATCGGTGACGGTGGTCAGGGCCATCCCACCGGCCAATGCCGGATCGATATTGTACTTTTTCAGCAACGTGGGGATCGCTACCCCAGCAATACCTGCGACAAACAAGTTGACCATCATCGCGCCTGAAATGATCAACCCCAGCTCAAGACTGCCTTTCCATAACACCACCACACCACCAATGATCAGCGACCAGACAAGGCCGTTAATCATGCCGACGGTGGCTTCTTTGGCCAGCAGCCAGCGGGTATTGGAGTCGCCAATATGGCCAACTGCCAGGCCGCGAATCACCAAGGCGACGGTCTGGTTGCCGGCCACGCCGCCCATGGAAGGAACAATGGTCATCAATACCGCAATAGCGGCCATTTTATCGAGCGTGCCTTCAAACATGTTGGAGACCGATGCCGCGGTTAAGGCCGCCAATACATTGATCCCCAGCCAGATGCTACGACGACGCGCACTTTTAAACGCGGGGGCAAAGGTGTCTTCTTCGTCATCAAGGCCTGCCATGCTCATCATCGAGTGCTCAGCGTCTTCACGAATAATGTCCACCACATCATCAATGGTGATTCGACCGACCAAGTGGTTGTGCTCATCCACCACGGGGGCTGAGACCCAATTACGGCGTTCAAACAGGCTGGCGACATCACCGTCGTCCATGGTGACACTGATCGCCTCATCCGGTGCATCCATGATGTCAGCGATATCGGTATCCGGTTGGTTAACCAACAGGGCACTGATCGGCAAATTACCAATTAAGCGGCCGTTTGGGTCGATTACATACAGGGTATCTGTGGTGTCGGGTAACTCACCGCGCATCCGCAAATAGCGTAATACCACATCCACGGTCACATCATCACGAATGGTGATGACGTCAGTATTCATGATCCCGCCCGCGGACTCCTCGGGGTAGGAGAGGGCTTGCTGTACGCGCGTCCGGTCTTGGGCATCCATTTCCGCCAGCACGTCTTGGGAAACGTCTTGCGGTAGGCTACGGAGCAAGTAAGCGACATCATCGGTTTCCATCCCTTCCGTCGCTGCCGCGAGCTGATCAGGGGCCATGCGAACCATGATGCCGTCTTTCACATCTTCTGAGAGCTCATCAAGGATCTCACCTTGATCTTCCGGGTCGGTGAGCTGCCAAAGTACCAGACGTCCTTTCGGCGGAGAGGCCTCTAAAAGGTGAGCAGTGTCTTCTGGCTCCATGTCCTCGAGCATACGGCGTACGCGCACAAACATGCCTTGCTCAAGCAATTGAGTGACTTCTTGGAGCCGTTGGTGGGTTAGGTTACTTTGTTCTTGTTCTAATGTGTCTGCCATCGGCCACTCCCCCAAATGCAATGACTAAAATTCTAACCTAATCAGGGGAGTCTGTCGCATGACAAATCGGTGATAGAGGGGATTTAGCGCCATTCACCGCGCTGGTCAGCGCAGTGGTTGAGGAGGCGGGACCATTAGCTGTCTTCGTCGAAGCCCGCCTCAAATAATGCTTTCACCGCATCAAGCGCTGTTGTTGCCTGCGGGCCGCTGGCCGATACCGTAATGGTTTCGCCTTGCGCTGATTCCAGCATCAGCATGGCCATTACACTGTCAGCAGTGGCGGATTTATCTGTGCTTTGCAGCACCACATCGGCATCATACTCTTGCACCAGTTCAACCAGCTTGATGGCGGCGCGTGCATGCAAGCCTAAACGGTTACGAATACATACTTGAGTCGATACCGAGGTCACTGTTTTTGCTCCAAGGTACGGTGACGCGTTTGCACTTGCTCGCCCAGCTCCTGAAAATAATCCGACAAGTATTGCGCGACATACACCGAGCGGTGTTTGCCCCCGGTACAGCCAATCGCCACGGTCACATAGCTACGGTTATTGTTTTTAAGTGCAGGTAGCCACGACTCGAGGAAACCTTTTATTTGCGCCACTAACATGGCCACGTCAGGTTGGGCGGCGAGAAACATACGCACAGGCTTCTCGAGCCCAGTATGAGGGCGAAGCGCGGGCTCCCAGTGTGGATTGGGGAGAAAGCGGACATCAAAGACATAATCGGCATCGGCGGGCAAACCATGCTTAAAGCCAAAGGATTCAAACACCATCACCAAATCGCTGCTGGTGCGACCCAGTACCAGTGAACGTACGGACTCACTCAAGTCGTGAATCGACAAGCCCGTGGTGTTAATTACCCGATCCGCGTGCTCTTTAATTGGCGCCATTTGCTGCTTTTCAGCTTGGATGGCCTGCTCTAATGAGAGGTTGTGTCGAGAAAGGGGATGCAGACGACGGGTTTCACTGAAGCGTTTAATCAGATCTTTATCGTCGGCGTCTAAATAGTACACAGTGACATCGCAGATTTCGCGCAGTGCAGCCAAGGTGTCGGCAACCGGCTCTTTGGCGTTGGGGAGATTGCGAATATCGAGACTGACGGCAATTTTTGCGTCCGCATCGTCTTGCGAGACAACAAAGTCACGCAGTAAGTTGACGGGCAGGTTATCCACGCAGTAATAACCAAGATCCTCCAGTACCCGCAATGCTACTGACTTTCCTGAGCCGGAACGGCCACTGACAATTTTTAGCATCATAGTTCGCTCCCGTCAGCGTTGCCCATTATTGGGTAATGATATTGTACAGCTCTTGGTCTGAATTGGCATTGCGCAGCTGACGACACAGCTTTTTGTCATTCAACTTCTCGGCAATCGCAGACAGGGTTTGCAGGTGTACCTTGCACTGTTCATCGGGCACTAGCAGCGCAAACAGCAGATCGACAGGCCGTTTGTCCACCGCATCAAACTCTATGGGCTCGGCGCATTGTAGCAGCACACCCACGGCATGTTGGCTGTCGAGCGTGCGACCATGGGGAATGGCAATGCCCGCCCCAATGCCGGTCGTCCCCAGCTTTTCGCGGCTTAGCATGCATTCAAACAAGGTTTGTGCGTTGGTGCCCAGCTTGTCCGCAGCAACCTGGCTGATGATTTCCAGGGCGCGTTTCTTGCTAGAGCAGTGGACGGCACTGCGGGTGCAGTCCACTGACAGTACTTCTTTCAGTTCCATAGCTTAGTGCTGTTTGAGCTTTTCTTTGTGTTTACTCAGTTGCTTGACCAGCTTATCGGTCAGCCCATCGATGGCCGCATACATATCATGCGATTGTGCTTTTGCATGGATCTCCCCGTTGTTCACGTGGAGCGTTGCTTCTGCAATCTGGTCGAGCTTTTGGACATTCAGTACAACATGGACATTATTAATGTGCTCGAAAAAGCGCTCGAGTTTAGCAAACTTGGTCTCCACATACTCGCGTAGTGGTGGCGTGACGTCGACAGACTGTCCGGTCAGATTGATTTGCATACACACTTTCCTTCTGTTGAGGCGCCTATAGCAGACGCTTACGCTGGTTTGACGGCGCAATACCCAGTGACTCTCGGTACTTAGCAATGGTCCGTCGTGCAACTTTAATGCCTTGCTCGGCCAGCAATGTGGCAATCTTACTGTCGCTAAGCGGCTTATTAGCCGGCTCGTCAGCGACCAATTTTTTGATCAGTGCGCGAATTGCTGTGGATGAGCACTCGCCGCCATTGTCGGTACTGACGTGACTAGAGAAAAAGTACTTCAGCTCGAAAATACCGCGCGGCGTATGCATGAACTTTTGTGTCGTGACACGGGAAATGGTTGACTCATGCATATCGACATCCAAGGCGATGTCGTTAAGCACCATCGGCTTCATGGCCTCTTCCCCGTACTCAAAGAAGTCGTGTTGATGTTCGACAATACAGCGTGCCACCTTCAGCAAGGTGTCATTACGGCTTTCCAGGCTTTTGATCAGCCACTTGGCTTCTTGTAGGTGTGAGCGAATAAACTGGCTATCAGAGGGGCTACAACCATTACGGCCATAGGCAGCGTATTGCTCGTTCACTTTCAGTTTGGGCACGCTATCTGGGTTGATTTGGACCACCCACTGCCCTTGATGCTTAAACACGGAGACATCAGGCACCACATATTCGGCCTCGTTGGTCACAATCAAGTTACCTGGGCGTGGCTCGAGGCTATGAATCAATTGCATCACTGACTTAAGCTCAGGCTCTTTTAGCCGGGTTTCACGCATCAACTGGCGATAATCACGGTTGGCGAGTAAGTCCATGTGTTCAGTGAGCACTTTACGAGCCTCGTTAAGCCAAGGGGTATCGGCGTCGTAGGTTGCCAGTTGCAGCATCAAACACTCTTGCAGTGAGCGAGACGCCACACCCAACGGATCAAAATGTTGCACGCGTTTGAGCACCGCTTCGACTTCGTCAAGCTCAATCTCTTCGCTTCCTAAGCTGTCGAGGATCTCTTCGGTGCTGACCGACAAGTAACCTTGATCGTCCACCGCATCAATGATCGCCATGGCGATCACCTGATCGTTTTCCGAAAAGGGCGTCAGTTCGAGCTGCCATTTTAAATAGTCGTAGAGCGTTTGGGTGGTTTCCCCTTGGTAAACGGGTTGGTCGTCGTATCCGCTGGCCCCTGCGCCTGTGTTGCCGGTACCGGCAGAGTAGAGATGATCCCAAGTCGTATCGACCGGGAGATCGTCCGGCATTTCGTTCTTTTCAAACGCGTCCGAGGTTTCCATGGTGTCCGCGCTTGCGGTCGCTGTTTCTTGCTCAGCGGTATCTTGATCATGGGATTGCTCGTGCTGACTGGCCTCCTGCTCTTGGCCTTCGTCATGTTCCAACAGCGGGTTGGTTTCCAACGCTTCTTGGATCTCCTGTTGCAAGTCCAGCGTCGACAATTGCAGCAGACGGATAGCCTGCTGCAATTGCGGTGTCATTGCGAGCTGTTGTCCAAGCTTAAGCTGAAGCGTGGGTTTCATAGAGGCGGTACACCTTTCCTTATTTCAACGACCGAAGAGGTTAAAAACGCTTGCTCTGGCTAACAGGGCAAGCGCTCTTTATTAACTATAGCCTTGATTGGCAGTTTGTAGCGTGAGCCAGTCCACTATATTTTATCCGAACACGCTCACCGAGTTGGCGTAATCAGGTGCATTAGAGTTTGAACTGATCACCCAAATAGACCCGTTTGACATGCTCATCATTAAGCACTTCATCAGGGGTACCGTGTGCAATCAAGTGTCCTTGGCTGACAATGTAAGCATGTTCACAGACACTGAGTGTTTCGCGCACATTGTGGTCGGTAATCAGCACGCCCAAGCCACGATCACGTAAGTGCTCGATGATTTTCTTAATATCGATCACCGATATCGGGTCGACCCCTGCAAACGGCTCATCCAGCAAAATAAATTTTGGGTTGGCGGCCAATGCACGCGCGATCTCTACCCGACGGCGCTCACCACCGGATAAGGCCATCCCTAGGCTGTCACGGATATGCTGAATATTAAACTCATCCAACAGATCTTCTGCCTTGTCTTGGCGCTCTTCTTTGCTTAACGACTTACGGGTTTGTAGCACCGCCATTAGGTTATCGTAGACGCTCAGCTTGCGAAATATCGAGGCCTCTTGTGGCAAGTAGCCAATCCCCAGGCGTGAGCGGTTATGCATCGGCTGAATGCTAATGTCTTTGTCATCGATATAGATGGCCCCTTCGTCACGAGCGACCAAGCCGACAATCATGTAAAATGACGTGGTTTTACCCGCACCGTTAGGGCCTAAAAGACCAACAATTTCACCGGATTTCACTTCCAAGCTGACATCGGCGACCACCTTTCGCCCTTTATAACTTTTGGCCAAATTGGCTGCTGTGAGTGTTGCCATGTCGCCTCTTATTGCTCGTCTGACGTGGATGCATCCTGAGAGGATGACGATTTGGTGCTCGGCTGCAAAATCGTGGTGACGCGTTTGGTACTATCACTTTCTGCTACAAGTTGTTGCTTGTCGATTTCATAGGTGATCACGTTGCCTTCCACCTGATTGCCACTTTGCTCAAGCATCGCATTGGTCGACATTTTAAGAAATTCATTGCCCACTTCGTAGCGCAGTTTATTGGCTTCGCCATGAATCTCTTTGCCATCGTCCATGGTTTGCTCAAACGTCGCCGGCTTGCCATACGCCTCGATGGTTTCATCACCTTCTTGGCCTTCTGGGCGAATCACGATCAGTTTATCGGCCAAGATTTTAATGCTGCCTTGGGTCAGGACCACGTTTTGGGTAAAGGTTACCGTGTTGGTCGCCATATCCAGGTGTTGGCTTTCTGACTCTATATAAATAGGTTGCTCAGTATCACTGCTCAGAGCCAGTGAGTAATGCGACAGCAGCAACATGGCACCTGCCAGCGCTTTAACGAGGGGTCGTTTCATATCGGCCTCTAACATCGTCTAACAATTCCAT
The DNA here is from genome assembly GCF_000968645.1 of Salinivibrio sp. KP-1. Lineage (NCBI taxonomy): Bacteria > Pseudomonadati > Pseudomonadota > Gammaproteobacteria > Vibrionales > Vibrionaceae > Salinivibrio > Salinivibrio sp. KP-1. The sequence continues at coordinate 51,216 of NZ_LAQR01000002.1, forward strand.
CTGGTGGTTACCGAAATTTCCTTTCACCCGTTTACCTTTGGTTTGAAAACGGGTGCCGGTGATCGTCGTCGGACTCTCTGACCAAAAATCTCGTGTGGTGAGATTCAGGGTCACCGAATCAGTGGCTACCGAATCAATTTGCGCATTCGGTAGTAGGTTAAAAATGCGCACGTTGCCCGTCATGGTCAACAGGTGGTCATCGGACAATATCGCGTAGTCTGCACTCACGCGCCATTCTTCCTCTTTGCCTGCTTTGTACGTCCACAGAACGGGCTCGTTAAAGTGGGTTTCATCAATCTTGGCATAATGCTCAAGATGTTTGGCGTGCACCGTGTAGCTGCGCACGCCGTCCGCATCATATTGCACGGTTTGAATCGCTTCGCCAGTAAACAGCGGTTTTTCGGCATCAGGCGTGACCTGCTGTACCCGCTGCCAGCCATGCTGAACCAATAAATAGTAACCGGTTACCGCACAAAGCACGACCAATAGAAGCAGGCCAAGCCGCCGGATCATAAACTCAAGCCCTTGTGTTGGTCGAGTTCGCCACGCGCCTCTAACATCAGATCACACACTTCACGCACGGCACCAAAGCCACCGCCTGTTTGCGTGACAAAGTGCGCGCGACGCTTAAGGAGTGGGTGACCATCGGCCACACAGCAGGCAAGCCCGACTTTCTCCATCACCGGCCAATCAATTAAGTCATCGCCAATGTAGGCCGTGTGTGCGGGTAAAACATCAACATGGCGGCACAAGTCTTGATACGCGGTGAGTTTGTCACTTTGTCCTTGATAAACATGTTGGACACCGAGGGCGCGCATTCGGTTCGCGACAATCTGCGATTGGCGGCCTGTGATCACTGCGACCTCGATGCCGGCATTCATGATCGACTTGATGCCATACCCATCACGGGTATGAAATGCTTTGAGCTCTTCACCCTGATTGCCCATGTATACGCGGCCATCGGAGAAGACGCCGTCAATATCGCAAATCAGCAGTTTTATCGCCGCCGCACGTTGAAAAACGTCGGCAGCCACAGGGCCATAGAGGGTGTCAATCACAGTGGAGGCCATTAGATAACTCCGGCTTTTAAAAGGTCATGCATGTTAAGGGCGCCGAGCAGCTGGCCGTTTTTAGCAACCAGCAGTCCGTTAATTTTACGCTCTTCCATGAGTTTGAGTCCTTCTGCCGCGAGCAGTTCCGGTTCAATGGTCACCGGGTTTGTCGACATCACTGAGCCAATGGTGGTGGTATGCAGGTCAATGCGCATATCCAGCAAGCGGCGCAAATCGCCATCGGTAAACACGCCCGTCAGTTGCCCGTGACTATCGACAATCGCTGTCATGCCTAGGCCTTTTTCTGACACCTCTAAAAGCGCATCACGGACGGTGGCGGAGTCCTCAACCACTGGTAAGCGCTCGTCTTGGTGCATTAAATCACTGATACGTAATAATAGCTTACGCCCCAGTGCGCCGCCGGGGTGGGAGAGGGCAAAGTCGTTCGCGGTAAAGCCTCTGGCTTGCATCAACGCCATCGCGAGGGCATCGCCCATCACTAGGGTGGCGGTGGTGCTGGAGGTGGGGGCCAAGGCCAATGGGCAGGCTTCTTGCGGGACATGAATATTGAGATTCACTTTCGCGAGCTGACCCATGCTGGAATTAGGGTTGCCGGTCATACAGACCAAGGGGATCCCGAGGCGTTTAATCACGGGCAGCAGGGTTAAGATTTCACCGGCTTCCCCCGAGTTGGAAATGGCCAGTACCACATCACCTTGGTTTATCATTCCCAGATCGCCGTGGCTGGCTTCCCCTGGATGGACAAAAAACGCGGGCGTCCCCGTGCTGGCCAATGTCGCGGCGATTTTTTTACCAATATGGCCGGATTTACCCATGCCCATCACCACCACTTTCCCCGTGGCATGTAAGATGAGTTGGCAAGCGGCCGCGAAGTGGTCATCGATCGCCGTTTTTAGCTGCGCAATCGCGTCTTGCTCAATGTTGAGCACATCAAGCCCTGCGCGGCGAAAATCAAAACTGTAATCACTCATACTTGTGTCCGTTTAGGCTGCTGCGTTAACAAACAGGTAGCCTTGATAGCCGATATAACAAAGGAGAAAAACAGCGCCTTCAATGCGGTTGATGCTACGTGATTTACCGAGCGCAAAAATCAGTAACATGATGGAAAGCACCAACATAATATAATAATCGCGGCTCATGGCATACTCACTGATCGCTGAGGGGTTGAGTAATCCTGGGATCCCCATCACCGCGAGAATATTGAACACGTTTGAGCCGATAATATTGCCGACGGCCAAATCATCTTCCCCTTTCATTACCCCTGCTATCGACGCGGCGAGCTCAGGCAAGCTGGTGCCAATGGCGATGATGGTCAAGCCGATCACCAAATCGCTCATGCCAAAGTACTGCGCGATGGTCACTGCCGAGTCAACCACTTGATCGGAAGAGACCAGCAGCAATGGCAAACCAATGATGATCCACAGCACCGCTTTCAGGTTACTGACATCATTAGGAATATCCGATTGTTGGTCGGCCAGTATTGGATCGGTGCCACCCGAGTCTTTGCCGATTTTTAGCATCATTAGGATGAAAATCACAAACAGGGTGAACAGCCCCACGCCTTCAAAAAAGCCCAGGTGGTTGTTCCAAAGCAGCACCCCAGCCAATACGGTGACCCCTAGCATCAGAGGCAGCTCGCGACGAATAATAGTCGAGCCAATAGAAAGGGGCTTGATCAGTGCGGTGAAACCGAGGATCAGCGCAATATTAGCGATGTTGGAGCCCAACACATTACCCACGGCGGTGTCGGTTTTATCCGCTAAGGCGGCGTTGGCCGAGACCATCATCTCTGGGGCAGAGGAGCCCATGGCCAAAATAGTCATCCCGATCACCAGCGGAGAGACCCCGTAGTTTTTCGCGATTGCTGCCGCGCCGAACACTAATCGGTCGGCACTCCACACTAGCACGATGAGTCCAACAATGAGTATGGCAACCGCTATGACCATGACACCTATCCTTTGCGTTTTTTGATTGGGTACAAATGAGGTGCAATTCTGACGGCTAACGGGGTAAATGTGAAGCGAAAAGCCCGTGCTTTAGCGATGAAATCGGTGATTTCATTCATCAACATGAGGGTTGTCGCCATGAAATGGTCGCCGTGAAACGGTCGCCATGAAACAGTCATCGTGAAACAGTCGCTATGAATGGCAGCGTTACATTAGTCGGACGTAAGCTGACCTATGTCTGACAAGAAAAGCGAAGATAAGCTGCTATTATCAGGGATAAGTCACGTCCTGTGGGCGCTGAGGTGCGGCGTGGCTTGTGTTAGGGTGGGTGACGCCTTATTATCAGCCACTTAATTTTGTTCCTTTCTAACCATGAGATGCGGCCATGGCAGCACAGAGCCTGATAGATATCAGTGGGATGACCTTCTCACGGGGCAATCGATGCATTTTTGACAATATTGATTTGCAAGTGCCACGTGGCCAAGTAACCGCGATCATGGGGCCATCAGGGATAGGCAAAACCACCTTGCTGCGTTTGATTGCCGGTCAGCTTAAACCCGATGCGGGCGAGATTGTGTTTGATGGCCACGCTATTCCTTCCCTAGGACGACGCAAGTTGTTTGAAGTCCGTCAGCGTATGAGCATGCTGTTCCAATCAGGGGCGTTATTCACCGATATGTCGGTGTTTGATAATGTCGCTTTCCCGCTGCGCGAACATACCGACTTGGACGAGTCGCTTATTCACACCATCGTGATGCTCAAGCTAGAAGCGGTGGGCTTACGTGGCGCGCAAGGATTAATGCCCAGTGATTTATCGGGCGGGATGGCACGTCGAGCAGCTCTTGCACGCTCGATTGCGCTTGACCCTGAATTGATTTTGTTTGATGAGCCCTTTGTCGGCCAAGATCCGATCACCATGGGGGTGCTGGTGACCTTGATTCGTCAGCTTAACCAAGCACTGGGATTGACCTGTGTGGTGGTTTCGCACGATGTGCCAGAGGTCATGAGTATTGCCGATCAGGTATATTTGCTCGCCGATAGCCGCATTATTGCCAGTGGTTCGCCCCAATCGCTGCGTGACAATCCTGACCCGTGGGTAAAACAGTTTTTAGAAGGGCATGCTGATGGGCCGGTACCTTTTCGCTATCCCGCTGGCGAGTTAACCCAGGAGATTTTCCGGTGATCAGAACACACATCGAAGACGTGGGCCGCCGGGCCATGCGCGTGGCCGAATCCATGGGCCGCGCAACCTTTGTGATGACAGGCGCACTGATTGGCCGTCCGCAACCGAGCAAAACCTTCCCGCTATTGGTCAAGCAGCTCTATTCGGTAGGCGTTCGCTCACTGGCGATCATCATGGTCTCTGGCCTGTTTATTGGTATGGTGCTGAGCTTGCAAGGGTATCTGGTGTTGTCAGACTTTGGCGCGGAAACCAGCCTTGGACAAATGGTGGCCTTGTCGCTGCTACGTGAGCTTGGCCCTGTGGTGACCGCCTTGCTGTTTGCTGGCCGAGCTGGGTCAGCACTGACCGCAGAAATTGGCTTAATGAAAGCCACCGAGCAGTTATCAAGCCTAGAGATGATGGCGGTTGACCCGCTACGCCGAGTGATAGCACCGCGCTTTTGGGCGGGTGTGATTGCCATGCCACTGCTGGCAGTGATTTTTATGCTGGTGGGCATTTGGGGCGGCGAGCTGGTCGGGGTCGACTGGAAAGGCATTGACCACGGCAGTTTCTGGTCGGTGATGCAAGCGTCGGTCGATCTGGGCTATGACGTGGGCAACGCACTGATAAAAAGTGTGGTGTTTGCGGTGGCTGTGACCTGGATTGCGCTTTTTAACGGCTATGATGCCACGCCGACATCGGAAGGGATCAGCCGCGCCACCACGCGTACTGTGGTACATTCATCGTTGGCCGTGCTCGGCCTAGACTTTGTCCTTACTGCACTCATGTTTGGGAATTAATCATGCAACAGAGTCGTAAAACAGAATTTTGGGTAGGTTGTTTTGTCATTGCTGGCATTGCAGCGTTATTGGTCTTGGCGTTTCAAGTGGCCGATGTCCAGCGTTGGGGACGGGCGGATACTTACACGCTAACCGCTGAGTTCGACAATATTGGTGGCTTAAAAGTGCGCTCACCGGTCAAAGTGGGTGGCGTGACCGTTGGCCAAGTGACCGACATTGCGTTGGACGCCGAGACTTATGTCCCCCAAGTCACCCTGCAAATCAATGCTGACGCCGGACGTTTTCCGGAATCAAGCTCGGCATCGATTTATACCGCAGGTTTATTGGGTGAACAGTACATTGGTATCACCCCAGGCTTCGTGGATGAAGCGCTGGGTATTGGCTATTTAGACGCCGGCGACAAGATTCAGGACACCAAATCGGCACTGGTACTCGAAGATTTGATTGGTCAGTTCCTCTATAGCGTTGGTGACAAGGAGTAAACAGCATGAAAAAGACATGGATCGCACTGAGCAGCGCCGTTTGCCTGCTGGTTTCAAGCCTTGGCACTGTGGCACAGGCGAGCGAGCCGGTTGATCAATCCAACCCTTATCAGCTCATCGAGCAAGTGGCGGACAACACCTTTACCCGCCTGCGTAAAGACCGCACCTTATTCCGCGCTGATCCTGACTTGCTGCGTGATGTGGTCAAAGATGAGTTACTGCCTTACATTCATACTCGGTATGCCGCATCACTGGTGTTGGGCGCGCAGTACTATCGCAAAGCCACGCCCGCGCAGCGTGACGCCTTTACCGAGGCATTCACTGAATACATGATTGCCTCTTACGCGCAGATCTTGCTTGAGTACGATGACCAAGATGTCGAGGTACAAAAAGATCAGCCGATTGCCCCTGACGATAAGATTGTCAAAGTGCGGGTCGATATTACCGATCCGTCACGGCCACCGATTCGCCTCGACTTTAGCTTACGTAAAAATACTCGGACAGGAAATTGGCAAGCCTATGACGTCACCGCCGAGGGCGTGAGTATGATCCAGTCTAAGCAGTCGGAATGGAAAGCACCGCTACGTCGCGATGGTATTGATTCGGTCATCGAGCAATTAAAAACCTTGGCTGAACGCCCCATCCGTCGCGAAGACAAACAAAAGCAGGACGCCTCATGAGCGTGAGCTTCACCGCCGGCGACGGGCAACAGTATCACTTGTCAGGGCGGCTAGATCGTGACACAGTGCCTGACTTTTGGCGCCAGCGTGACCAGTGGCTCCCCACTGACACTGCCTTGAGCCTGGATTTAAGCGCGCTATCACGTGTAGATTCCGCCGGCATGGCGATGTTGCTACACCTGGATAAGCAACTGCGTGAGAAAGGGCAACAGGTGCGTTATCAAGGGGTGCCAGAGCAACTTAAGTTGCTCTTATCGCTGAGCAATGTAGAGACATTTTTGGACGATGCTGAGCATCAAAAAGGGGTTTAAACGTGGAAGCAAGCGAAGTTAAAGCCATTTTAGAGGCAGCTTTGTCAGTGGACGAGCTGCACGTGAAAGGCGATGGCAGCCACTTTGAAGTGATTGCCGTGGCAGAGATGTTTGACGGGATGTCACGTGTGAAAAAGCAACAAAAGATTTATGCACCGCTGATGGCGCATATTGCACGCAATGATATCCATGCTGTCAGTATTAAAGCGATGACCCCAGCTGAATGGGCGCGCGATAAAAAGCTGATGCAGTTGTAAGAGGGTCTGATGCAAAAGTTTCGAGTGACGGGCAATGGCCCGCTAAAAGGTGATGTGGCCATTTCCGGCGCGAAAAATGCCGCCCTCCCGATTTTATTTGCTTCACTACTGGCCGAAGAGCCGGTCGAAGTGGCGAATGTCCCTAAGCTGCGTGACATTGATACCACTATGGCACTGTTATCTCGCTTAGGTGCCAAGGTTAATCGCAACGGCTCTGTGCATGTCGATGCCAGTGACATTACTGAGCTGTGTGCCCCTTATGATTTGGTCAAAACCATGCGCGCGTCTATTTGGGCGTTAGGGCCCTTAGTGGCGCGTTTTGGTAAAGGCGAAGTGTCATTGCCTGGTGGCTGTGCCATCGGTGCCCGCCCGGTCGACTTGCACATCAATGGTCTAGAGCAACTCGGTGCCACCATCACCTTGGATGAGGGCTATGTGCGCGCGACCGTGGATGGCCGCTTGCAAGGGGCGCATATTGTGATGGACAAAGTCAGCGTTGGCGCGACGGTTACCATCATGAGCGCAGCCACCTTGGCTGACGGTACCACAGTGATCGAAAATGCCGCCCGTGAGCCAGAAATTGTTGATACCGCCAAGTTCCTCAATATGCTGGGTGCCAAGGTGTCAGGTGCAGGCACGGATCGGATTGAAATTGAAGGGGTAGAGCGCCTCGGCGGCGGTAAGCACTCGGTGGTGGCTGATCGGATTGAAACCGGCACCTTCTTGGTGGCTGCGGCCGTGTCTGGTGGGCATATTATTTGTCGCCATACCTCGCCCGAGTTACTCGAAGCGGTATTGCACAAGCTCGAAGAGGCGGGGGCTAAAGTGGTCACCGGTGATGACTTTATTGAGCTCGATATGACTGACCGTGAGCTAAAAGCGGTGAATGTACGCACAGCGCCACACCCAGGCTTTCCGACCGACATGCAAGCGCAATTTAGCTTGCTTAACTTGGTGGCCAAGGGCACGGGCATTATTACCGAAACCATCTTTGAAAACCGCTTTATGCACGTCCCTGAACTGCAGCGCATGGGTGCCCATGCAGAAATTGAGGGCAACACCGTGATCTGTGGTGACACCGATAGCTTAAGCGGTGCGCAAGTGATGGCTACGGATTTGCGCGCCTCGGCGAGTTTAGTGATTGCTGGTTGTATCGCTAAGGGCGAGACCATTGTCGATCGCATTTATCATATCGATAGAGGCTACGAGCGCATCGAAGATAAACTTCAAGCGTTAGGTGCGAAAATTGAGCGGATTGACGCGGAGTAACCTCGCCTCACACTCGAGACAAAAACGCCAGCATTGAGCTGGCGTTTTTGATGGCGTGAGCCGATAAGTGCAGAGAGCGGCGGATAGCCCTAGCGGCGCTGCCTTTCATCGCCCACTTTGACCGGCAGTGTCAGGGTCTCACCATCACGAATCAAGGTCACATCTAGCGTTGAGCCTGGGCGAGTATCGGTGACCATATCCATGGCACTGCGTGCGCCACGTACCGCTTGCCCATCAATCTTAATAATTAAATCTTGCGGTTGGATCCCCGCTTTATCCGCCGGTCCCCCTTGGTCGACCCCAGACACCATTACCCCTCGTTGTTGTTCGGCATCGAGCAGGCGTGCCATCACCGGATTCACATCGCGACCATCAATCCCGATATAGCCTCGGATCACTCGGCCATCGGCAATCAATTTGTTCATGATTTTTTCGGTCAACCCGTAGGGGATCGCAAACGAGATGCCGTAGGTTTCCAAATCGGTGGCTTGCTGGAACGAGGCGGTGTTAATGCCTACTAACTCGCCCCGACTGTTGACCAAGGCTCCCCCAGAGTTCCCTCGGTTAATCGCGGCATCGGTTTGTAAAAAGTCTTGGCGGCCATAAAAGCTCATCCCGGTACGCCCAGTGGCGGAAATAATGCCATAAGTGGTGGTTTGTCCGAGATTATAGGGGTTGCCAATCGCGAGCACCGTATCCCCCACCGCAGGTTGGTAGCGATCGTTGACCGGGATCACGGGCAAGTTATCGGCTTGCACCTTAAGCACCGCTAAGTCGGTGCGCTGGTCTTTGCCGACCATTTGCGCGGTGAAAATACGACCATCCTGCAGGGCTACAATCACTTGGTCGGCTTCCGCCACCACATGATAGTTGGTGACAATATAGCCTTTGGCACTCATGATCACCCCTGAGCCTAATCCCTGGGTGTTAAGCGCTAGCCTGTCGTTGCCGGTGTAATTGCGAGTGTAGATGTTGACCACCGCGGGTGATGCGCGTTTAACCGCATAATTAAATGACACCAATTCAACTGGCTTTTCGTCGTCATTGTCGGCAAAAGAAAAGTCGGATAACAGGCCAGAACGTAAGTCTGGCACCGCCACTAATAACAGGGCAGCTGTCACCAAGCCAATAATCACAGAGCGAATCAATAACGCCAGCATAAATAATGCCATCCTCAAGCAACTTAACGCGGAGCTAGAGAATAGCATTGTCAGTGAGGGTTGGGGAAATCATCACCGCTGTCTGGGCAAAAAAATGCCTGCCGAGGAGGCAGGCATCAATCGGTGTGCGCCAGGCGCGCGTGCGCGGACTAGCGGATCACCAGATACAAGGAACTGTTGTCGCGGATGATATTGAGCGCTAACACGCTGGGCTTGTCTTCAAGCAACTTGCGCAAATCGCCGAGGTTCTCAATCTTGTGGCGGTTGAGGCCGACAATTACATCCCCCTCACGCAGCCCGTAGCGCGCGGCGAGTGAACCTTCTTCAATGGCCGTCACTTCTACCCCAGCCGGCTCGGTGTCGTGATTTTTCAGCTCGGCACCGGTGAGGGCTTTGTGTAAGTTGTCGGCCTTGGTTTGCGTCTGGCTCGCTTCTTTGAGGGTGGTGTCCATTTCTAGGTTTTCACCGTCACGGATAACCCCCAAGGTGACAGGCTTGCCCGCGCCCAAGGTGGCAATTTTGGCGCGTAATTCACCAAAGCTGCGAATGCTTTTGCCGTTGACCGAGACGATGATGTCACCGGCCTCTAAGCCTGCTTCTTCTGCCGCAGACTCTGGCATCACTTGGCTAACAAAGGCGCCGTGCTGAGTGGCAAGACCAAAGGCATCGGCGAGCTCCGATGTTAGCTCGCGCCCGGTGACACCCAGCATGCCACGGCGCACCGAGCCATACTCGATAATTTGATCAACAAGGCTTTTCGCCATATTCACCGGAATCGCAAAGCCAATCCCGACGTTACCGCCATTGGGGCCTAAAATGGCGGTGTTGATCCCCATCAACTCACCATTAAGGTTCACCAGGGCGCCCCCCGAGTTACCACTGTTGATCGCCGCATCGGTTTGAATAAAGTTCTCAAAGTTTTCCAAATTCAAACCACTGCGTCCCAGTGCTGAGATGATCCCCGACGTGACGGTTTGCCCCAGCCCGAATGGGTTACCAATCGCCACCGCAAAATCGCCCACGCGCAGTTCGTCAGAGTTCGCGAGCGGAATTTGGGTAAGGTTATCGGCATCTTCATCCAACTGGAGGAGGGCAATGTCAGACATCTCGTCACTGCCAATCAAGGTTGCATCGTACTCGCGACCATCTTTTAGTTGTACTCGGATTTGGTCTGCATCATCAATCACATGGTGGTTGGTGACAATATAGCCTTTGTCCGCATCAACAATGACCCCTGAGCCGAGCCCACGAAATGGACGCTCTTGGGCTTGCTCGGGCGGTATGTTCGGGCCAAAGAAAAAACGAAAAGCTTCTGGAATACGCTGCTTGGCGACTTTATTGCCTTCAACGGCAATACTGACGACGGCCGGAGAGACCTTCTCCAACATCGGCGCCAAACTCGGCATGGCTTCGCCGTTAACGGTTTGCGGTAGGGCAGCGTGGCTTGGGAGAGGGGAAAAGGCCGCGCCAAGAGTCAGCGCGGCGATACTCATCGCTAGTAAAGACTTCTTCATCATAGACTCACACTCCGATTGTCAGGTATGAAGTGAGAGTGGGGGCTATCTGAAAAAGTTCAATCCTCCATCAACTCGTCGCGCGTGACCCTTCACCGCTTTTGAGTAGTCCAGAGGCACTGCCGGAGTAGTCTCTCGGCGGCTCACTGGTTGTATCGACTTTCACTTCGGTGATTTTACCCAATCGCTTGGCAAACGGGTTGTCCTGATCGGGCAAGTTTGGCATCAAATCGGTCGAGGTCTTTGCCATGTGTTGATAGAGCTTGTTGTAATCTTTGGAAAGCGTATCGAGCAGCTCCGCGCTTTGGGCAAAATGATCAACCAGCTCTTGGCGATATTGCTCCAGCTCGTAACGTGACTTTTCTAGCTCCCTTTTCATGTTTTTTTGTTGTTTGAGATCGCGTGTCGTCATGCGGGCAATGAAGAAGCCTACCGCGATACCGATGACGAGAAAGATCAGGCTGTTAATCCAGGCCATAACTGCTCCTTGTAGTCACAAGTTGACCGCCCACAGATACCACTGACAGGTCAGTCACGACAAGTAAAATCACTTGCCTACCTAATAATATCGTACATTCCCCATTTACTCAGCAAGGGAAGATTTAGCTCACTATACACGTCGATGCTTATTGGCGGTACTGGCAGCGGGCGGATTGTGTGTTGGAGTGCGACCGCCCCGCGTTTTTGTCGATATGTTACGTTTTTTATAGGGCGTGTTACTATGCGTGGAGGCGATAATCAATGAGGCTTTCACGGAATGACGCCACTCGAACATTATAATAACGATCTGACCCACAACGATTTTATTGAAGACCCCGCGCAGCGTATGGCAGTGGAGAAACTCGATGAGCTCTACCATCGCTTGGTCGCCAATCCCATTGTCCCCACTATGCCCGAAAAGCGCAGCTGGCTGCCTTGGCGTAAGCGCGAACCCGCGCCAGTGACCCCAGTAAAAGGCTTATATTTCTGGGGTGGGGTGGGGCGCGGCAAAACCTACCTAATGGATACGTTTTTCCACGCTTTGCCGTTTGAAAACAAGATGCGGATGCACTTTCACCGCTTTATGCATCGCGTTCACCAAGAGCTCAAAACCTTGGATGGCGAGGTTGACCCTCTGCCACAAATCGCTGATAAGTTTGCTCAAGAAACCCGAGTATTGTGCTTTGATGAGTTCTTTGTCTCTGACATCACCGATGCGATGATTTTGGGGACGTTAATGGAAGCCCTATTTGCGCGTGGTATTACTCTGGTGGCCACCTCCAACATCGTGCCGGATGAGCTTTATTGGAATGGATTGCAACGTGCGCGTTTTTTACCTGCGATCGCCTTGATTAATCAGCATTGTGAGGTGGTCAATGTCGACTCAGGGGTCGATTACCGCTTACGCACGCTAGAGCAAGCGGAGATCTTTCACCACCCTTTAGATGACGCCGCGACGGCGCAAATGCACGCTTATTTTAAAAAGCTCAATGGCGAGGGTGGGGTGAAACAGGATGTGATTGAGGTCAATCATCGGCCGCTGCAAACCATCGAAAACGGCGATGGGGTGGTGCATTTTAGCTTTGCTGAGCTTTGCCAATCCGCACGTAGCCAGAGCGATTATATGGAGCTAGCACGCTTTTACCACACGGTGTTGCTGGCTGATATGCCTCAGCTGACCGGTGCGCAAGACGATGCCGCGCGGCGCTTTATTGCCTTGGTGGATGAGTTTTACGAGCGCAGCGTGAAGCTAATCATCTCGGCGGCGGTGCCCATGGATAGCCTCTATCAAGGCGAGCGGCTGGCGTTTGAATTTAAGCGCTGCCAATCACGCTTGATTGAAATGCAAAGCCATGACTACCTTGCCTTGCCACACTTGCCCTAAAATAGGATGGCATTCGGGGCGCAAGCGTTCTGATGGCGCGCGCCCTGCGAGGTAAGGGTAGGCGGTAGCCAAACAATAACCAACTGATGAAAATCCACCGAATTTTTTTACCAAAAGGAGGTGATTTTTTCTCCACTCTTCCCTATAATCTCGCGACCCACCGTTACTGTTGAAAGGCTTAGGCCGAGTGTACCACCACTCGAAGGGGTGATGTATGGGCGCTTAACAGTGGGAGCTTAGGCTCCTGAAGTGAAACTTATTAATCGGGTAATCATTAGCATGAAAACTTTCGTTGCTAAACCAGAAACTGTAAAACGCGACTGGTTCGTTGTAGACGCTGAAGGCAAAACGTTGGGCCGTCTGGCCACTGAAATTGCAACGCGTCTGCGTGGCAAGCACAAGCCAGAATACACTCCTCACGTTGACACCGGTGACTACATCGTTGTTATCAACGCTGAGAAAGTGGCTGTTACTGGCCGCAAAAAGTCTGACAAGATGTACTACAGCCACACTGGCTACATTGGTGGCATCAAGTCAATCAGCTTTGAAAAACTGATCGCGGAAAAACCTGAACTGGTTATTGAAAAAGCCGTTAAAGGTATGTTGCCACGCGGTCCTCTAGGTCGTGCTATGTACCGTAAACTGAAAGTTTACGCAGGTTCTGAGCACAAGCACGCGGCACAACAACCGCAAGTACTAGACATCTAAGAGGAATAAAGCAATGGCAGAACAATACTACGGCACCGGCCGTCGCAAAAGCTCCGCAGCGCGTGTCTTCATCAAGCCGGGCAGCGGTAACATCGAGATCAACAAGCGTTCTCTCGAAACTTACTTCGGTCGCGAAACCGCTCGCATGGTCGTTCGTCAGCCGCTTGAGCTGGTAGAAATGACCGAGAAGCTAGACCTGTACATCACCGTTTCTGGTGGTGGTATCTCTGGTCAAGCTGGCGCAATCCGTCACGGCATCACTCGTGCTCTGATGGAGTATGACGAGTCACTACGTCCTGCGCTACGTGCAGCTGGCTTTGTTACGCGTGACGCTCGTCGCGTTGAGCGTAAAAAAGTGGGTCTACGCAAAGCACGTCGCAGCCCGCAGTTCTCGAAGCGTTAATCGACGTTCCAGTCAGATTTGCTGCAAAAAGCCTGGTGGCAACGCCAGGCTTTTTTTATCCATCAATTCAGCCAGCATTCTTGCGTGCAATACTCATTTATTTCCTTTCAAAACAGTGTATAAGCACTCAGTTTCCAACATTTTTATTACCCTTTCCTCAATTCTGTGCACACCGCTCACATTTGTTACAAAAAGGTAGCTTTATCTTGTCAAAAAGTAGGGTTTTCTCTATCATCTAGCCGACGTAATAGCAGCTAAGATTTAATCGAACTGATCCCAGTCAGCCGTTATTACATATTCGTTTTTAAGTAAGCCGTACGCTCCATGGACGCAAAGGACACAATAAAAATCCAAGCGGGAGCACATGGGAGAATGTTGGATGAGCAATGCGCCAGTGAATACCGGCCGACGCCGTTTCCTGACTGCGACGACGTCAGTTGTTGGCGGTTTAGGGGCCGTAGCAGTTGCCGTACCTTTTATTAAGTCTTGGAACCCAAGCGCGAAAGCCAAAGCGGCGGGCGCGCCTGTCGAAGTCGATATCAGCAAGCTACAAGACGGACAAATGATCCGTGTTGAGTGGCGAGGAAAACCTGTATGGATCGTGCGTCGTAGTGACGCGGTCGTCGAAGAGCTGTCTAGCTTCGAGGACCAGCTTCGTGATCCCGGTTCGGCACAGCCGCAACAGCCAGAATACGCAGCCAACCAGACCCGCTCTATTAAACCTGAAATTTTTGTCGCGGTTGGTATCTGTACCCACCTAGGTTGCTCGCCAACCTATTTGCCTGACAGCTTCAGTGAGCAAGTGAGTGGGGTGAAAGCCGGGTTCTTCTGCCCGTGTCATGGTTCCAAATTTGACATGGCAGGACGCGTATTCCAAGGCGTACCTGCACCACTGAACCTGGTCGTTCCACCTTATATGTACTTGGACGACAAACGGGTACTCGTGGGACAAGATGAGGGGACTGCGTAATGGAAAACTTGCTGAACTGGGTTGAGAAACGCATTCCAGCGATGAATGCGTATCGCAAACACATGACTGAGTACCCCATGCCGAAGAACTTCAACTTCTGGTATATGTTTGGTGTGCTCGCAATGCTGGTTCTGGTTAACCAAATTCTTACTGGGATTTGGCTAACCATGAACTACGTACCTTCAGCGGAAGGCGCATTTGCGTCTGTTGAATACATCATGCGTGATGTGGAGTACGGCTGGCTCTTGAGGTATATGCACTCCACCGGGGCCTCGGCCTTCTTCGTGGTGGTCTACCTGCATATGTTCCGCGGCCTGATTTACGGCTCCTACCAAAAGCCACGTGAGCTGTTATGGCTATTTGGTATGCTGATCTTCCTGGTACTGATGGCTGAGGCCTTCATGGGCTATCTGCTACCATGGGGACAAATGTCGTACTGGGGCGCACAGGTTATCATCTCCTTGTTCGGGGCCATCCCGGTTATTGGTGATGATCTGACACTGTGGATTCGTGGTGACTACGTTGTCTCTGGCGCAACCTTGAACCGTTTCTTTGCCCTCCACGTAATTGCACTACCGATTGTGCTCTTGCTGTTGGTGGCATTGCACGTGCTTGCACTGCACGAAGTGGGCTCAAACAACCCAGATGGTATCGACACTAAATTACCGAAAGGTGAGGCAGATGACGATGGCCAGCAGTCACAGTTCAAGTTCCACCCGGATTACACCAAGAAATATAAGATCATTGATTCGATTCCTTTCCACCCTTACGGGACAGTGAAAGACTTGATTGGTGTGGGTGTGTTCGGCATCTTGTTCGCCTACGTGATTTTCTTTAATCCCGAAATGGGCGGTTATTTCCTTGAGCCACCCAACTTTGAAGCGGCTAACCCGCTGAAGACCCCTGAGCACATTGCCCCTGTTTGGTACTTCACGCCGTTCTACGCGATTTTGCGTGCGATCCCAGACAAGCTAATTGGTGTTATTGCCATGGGCGCGTCGATTGTGATGCTGTTCATCCTGCCGTGGCTTGACCGCTGCCGTGTGCGCTCATACCGCTACCGCAGCAAGCTGCACTTGGCGAACATCGTCCAATTTGTGATTGCCTTTATTGCTCTGGGTATTCTGGGCGCGTTGCCAGCAACCCCAACGTACACCTTGCTGGCGCAGATCTTCAGCTTCTGTTACTTCATGTTCTTCGTGCTGTTGTTCTTCTACAGCAAAAATGAGGCAACAAAACCGCTACCAGAGAGGGTGACATTCAAATGAGAAAATGGATTGTAATCTTGTGCGCGCTGTTGCCCTCTTTGGCGATGGCCGCCGGTGGCAATGTCCACTTGGACGAAGCCAACAATGATTTGACGGACAAAGCCTCATTGCAACGTGGCGCCAAACTGTTCATGAACTACTGTTTTGGTTGCCATGCTACGCAGTATCAGCGTTATCAGCGTGTGGCCGAAGATCTCAATATTCCTAAAGACTTGATGGAAGACAACCTGATTGTCGATAAGAATGCCGATTACGGCGAGTTGATGAAAAACGCCATGACACAAGAGGCGGGCGCGCAGTACTTCGGTGCACCCGCTCCCGATCTCACCTTGGTGGCACGTGTGCGTGGCGTGGACTGGCTCTATACCTATTTACGTTCGTTCTACGTCGACCCATCTCGCCCATTTGGCGTGAACAATACCGTGTTCCCGAACGTGGGTATGCCACACGTGCTTGAAGAGCTGCAAGGGACACCCCGTAAAGTGTACGAAACACGTATGGTGGACGGTGAGCCGGTAGAAGAGTTTGTGGGTCTCAAGTCTGACGGCAACGGCGAACTCAGTGCTAGCGAGTACGATAATGCGGTGCGCGATCTGGTTAACTTCCTTGAATATTCAGGGGAACCTGTGAAGCTAGAGCGCCAGCAACTGGGCTGGTGGGTGATTGGTTTCTTCGTGGTATTCTTGATTTTGGCGTACTTCCTCAAGAAAGAATATTGGCGCGATGTGCACTGATCGGTTAATCTAGAGTGTTGCTAATCCGCAATGGGGACTTTAGGTCCCCATTGCTTTCTATTGTTATTGAACATCCTGGAGGGGTTGATGGCTGTTGCTGCCAATAAACGCTCGGTGATGACGTTATTCTCTGACGCATCTGATCTCTATAGTCATCAGGTACGCATCGTCCTCGCAGAGAAAGGTGTCAGTGTAGAAATCGAGCTGGTGGATCCGAATAATCTGCCAGAAGATCTGGTTGACTTAAATCCTTATAACTCTGTTCCAACCTTGGTAGACCGTGAGTTAGCGTTGTACAACGCGGATATCATCATGGAATACTTGGATGAGCGTTTCCCTCACCCGCCATTGATGCCGGTATACCCTGTTGCCCGTGCACAAAGTCGTTTGATGATGTATCGCATCAAGCGCAACTGGTATACCTTGGTTGACCAAATTATGGAAGGCAGTGCTGACGACGCCGACAAAGCGCGTAAGCAGCTGCGTGAAGAGCTTCTGGCGCTGGCACCGGTATTTGCCGAAGATCCCTACTTCCTAAGCGAAGAGTTTAGCCTGGTAGATTGCTATTTAGCCCCGCTGCTGTGGCGTTTGCCGGCACTGGGTATTGAGCTAACTGGCCCAGGCGCGAAGCAAGTAAAAGACTACATGACGCGTCTGTTTGAGCGTGATTCGTTTCTCGCCTCACTGACAGAAGCTGAACGTGAAATGCGACTAACAGGTCAATAATGTCTACATCAGAATTTGCGATGACACCACGCCGCCCCTATTTGGTTCGCGCGTTCTATGATTGGTTACTGGATAACGATCTCACCCCACATATGGTGGTGGACGCGACGTTACCTGGGGTACAAGTCCCGTTTGACTACGTCAAAGACGGACAAATTGTTCTCAACATTGCCCCGCGTGCGGTGGGAAACTTAGAGCTTAGCAACGACCATGTGTGCTTTAATGCCCGCTTTGGTGGCAAGCCTCAACAAGTGCTGGTGCCTATGGCCGCAGTGCTCGCCATCTATGCGCGTGAAAATGGTGCCGGAACCATGTTTGATATGGAGCCAGCGTACGCCCACGCTGATGATGAGGAAATGTTTGAACAATCTCCCTCATCCAGCGAGGTAGAAGACGACGAAGAGCCGCCTTTGGTGTCGGTTGACAGCGTTGACGATCCAGACGCGTTGCCGCAAGCTGATGACGAAGACGACACGCCGGCTACGCCAAGCAAAAAAGGCAAGCCGACGCTGACCGTGGTGAAATAACCGCGTCGCAAGTTCTCCTTGAAAGTGAGACACAAAAAACCAGCACCCAAGTGCTGGTTTTTTTATGCCTAGGCTTTACGCCTAGACCTTGTGCTCGCCGCACAGGTGCGAAACTAAGGCGCCTCCCGGCGCCTGTATCCGCTGCGGGGTATCAGTGACGCTCCGTCATGATCTCGCGTGAGAATACCTTCTCACAGTATTTGCAGCGTAGCTTCACATCATCTGCTTCACTCAGCACGCGGAACGAGCTATCCACCGCCGGCTCACCGTGGGTAATACAATTCGAATTAGGGCAGCGGAATATGCCTTGAATCACTACCGGCAAGGTCAATGGCAGCTTGGCCACCACTTGATAGTCTTCGATTTGATTGACGGTTGCCTGTGGCGCATACAGCGCGAGTTGACTGGCCTGATCTTCGCTGATCACCACGTTCTCGATTTTGATCAGATCTTTGCTGCCCAACGCCGATGAGGGCAGATTCAGGCCAATGGTGATCCGCTGATCGCTGCCGTGCATTTGAAACAGGTTTAAGATCTTAAAGCCAATATGCGCCGGGATATGATCGATCACCGTGCCGTGACAGATGGCTTCAACTTGTAGTTTGTTATCCGTGCTCATTTTGCAACTCCTTCAACCTGTTCGTTTAACACCAGTGCCAGCAGGGCCTCTCGGGCATAGACGCCGTTCTCGGCTTGCTCAAAGTAATAGGCGTGCGGGGTTTTATCGACATCCACAGTAATTTCATCCACACGGGGCAGGGGATGCATCACCTTCATGTTGGGTTTGGCATCACGCAACATGGCCGCATTTAAAATGAACGCCGCTTTAATGTGCGCGTATTCTGATTCATCAAAGCGCTCTTTTTGCACCCGCGTCATATACAACACATCCAATTCAGGCACCACATCGGTGATGCTGCTGTGCAGGCTATACGGGTGGCCCGCGGCAGTCAGTTCATCGAGCAAGTACTCTGGCATCGCCAGCGCATCTGGGGCGATATAGAAAAAGCGGTTCCCCTCGAACTTTGACAAGGCTTGCGTCAGCGAATGCACGGTACGGCCATACTTCAGATCGCCTACCATGGCAATATTGAGGTTATCGAGCCGACCTTGGGTTTCGTAAATCGAGAACAGGTCGAGCAGGGTTTGGGTTGGGTGCTGGTTAGCGCCATCACCGCCGTTCACCACCGGCACACCTTCAGAGAACTCCGAGGCTAACCGCGCGGCACCTTCTTTTGGGTGGCGCATCACAAAGCCATCGACATACGAGGAAATCACCCGTACCGAGTCGGCCAACGTTTCGCCTTTTTTGCCTGACGAGGTATTGCCACCGTCGGGAAAGCCGATCACCGAGCCGCCAAGACGTTGAATCGCGGTTTCAAACGACAAGCGCGTACGTGTCGACGCCTCAAAAAAGCAGCTGGCAATCACTTTATTCTTCAACAGCGTCGGGTTAGGGCGCGCTTTAAGCTCGCCCGCCGTGGCGACGATTAACTCCAGCTCGTCGCGGCTGAGCTCGGGAATGGAAATAATATGTTTGTTATAAAGCGTATTGGCCATAACGCGAGTCCCTTTCTTTGCAGTGTGCTACAGGCAAAAAAAAACCTCCGAAACGGAGGTTTTTACGATCACGACCAATGCGGATACCGTCCCGCAATGGGGCGGATAAATCGCTGTTTGTGGGTGGAATAACCAACATAACTTCTGGCCGTGTAGTGAAATCTGGCCGAATTATACGCCCCTATTTATGTCGTGCAAGCAAAAGTGCAATCGTTTACGTGCTTGCGTTGACGAGTGTGGCAACCATCACAGCCTTGATGGTATGCAGTCGGTTCTCTGCCTGATCAAAGACGATCGACTGCTCAGATTCGAACACCGCGTCGGTCACCTCCAGCCCATTGAGCCCGTATTGATCGGCAATTTGTTTACCCACACCGGTCTCATCGTTATGAAAGGCAGGCAAACAGTGCATAAACTTAGCGTGTGGATTCGCGGTGGCGGCCATCAAGCTTGGATTCACCTGATAAGGGGTGAGATCAGCCACACGCTGCGCCCAGGCCGATTCGGGTTCACCCATCGACACCCAGATATCGGTATACACAAAATCACAACCGTTCACCGCTGCGGTGTCTTCGGTTAAGGTGAGCGTCGCGCCCGTATTGGCGGCGATATCTTGGCATGCGGCAATCAAATCGGCCTCAGGCCAGTAGGCTTTGGGGCCAATCAGGCGCAGATCCATCCCCATTTTCGCCGCGCCGACCAATAGCGAATTACCCATGTTGTTGCGCGCATCCCCCACATACGCAAACGCGATTTGATTAAGCGGCTTGTCGCTGTGCTCTTGCATGGTGAGCAGATCGGCCAACACTTGGGTGGGATGAAAATCATCCGTTAAGCCATTCCACACCGGCACCCCGGCATGTGCGGCGAGCGTCTCGACCACCTCTTGGCCAAAGCCACGGTATTGAATGCCATCGTACATTCTCCCTAACACCCGCGCGGTGTCTTTCATGGTTTCTTTATGGCCAATCTGGCTGCCGCTAGGGCCGAGGTAGCTGACCTGTGCGCCTTGGTCAAACGCTGCCACCTCAAAGGCACAGCGGGTACGGGTCGACGTTTTCTCAAAAATCAGCGCAATGTTTTTGCCCGTGAGCTGTGGGGTTTCCTCACCACAGGCTTTTGCCGCTTTTAGTGCAGCGGCATCATCAACCAGATCGTGGATTTGCTGAGGTGACAAGTCGAGTAAGGTGAGCAGTGATTGCTGGTAGAGGTCGCTTTTCATATCTATCCCTAAATAACGCGCTAAATTGAATATTAAATCGATATTTGTGTTTAATTATTCTTTGATGGTAAAGCGCGTGCCAGCAAGATGCAAGCGACAAAACCGAGCGTAAAGGCCATGAATTGACCAATAACACACCGTTTTGATGGTTTTCTGACCGCGAAGGAGGGATTTAATCAAGCGCTGACAATGCTGATAAGTTGGCGACAAACTAGACAATCCTTTTACCGCCTTATAGCGAGAGAATGACAGGGCCGCGCGATGAGTACGAGATAGTGTTTATGTCCTCAAGGGCAAACGACAATACTAGGAAGGAGAACATGATGAAAACACAAAACAAAGCACTGACTCTTAGCGCACTCATGATGATGGTTGGCCTCGCCGGCCCCGCGATGGCCAACGAAGCCAGCCAACCACAAGGCGACCAACCCGTGGTAACCTGCCCAGACGGCGGCACGGATTGCGACACGCAGCCAATGCCAGAAGATGACAACAGCACCTGGCCGGCAGAAGACAGCCAAGACCCCGCCATGCAATAAGGCGGTAACCTCCTAAGCAAGCAAAGCGTGAGTGCCGCCACATTGGCGGCGCTTGTTTATCCCGCAACACGCTAAGTGCTCAAAAAGCATACTGAATTCGCCCCCCTTACAGCTAGACACCCTGTGAGCCTTCCCCTATAATCCCATTCCATTCGGCCCCTTAGCTCAGTGGTTAGAGCAGTCGACTCATAATCGATTGGTCCCCAGTTCAAGTCTGGGAGGGGCCACCAGTCATAGAAAGGCCTGAGAGGTTAGTAACTACTCAGGCCTTTTGCTTTTTATTTTGCTGTGTAGCATATATGTAGCAAATTAATCACTCGTAAACGTCCTTTTGATTCGCACTCCCTACCCGCAATACTCATCTCACGTTCGATATTAGTGACAGCTTGCTTAAGCACAGCTTTCGAATAAACCGCCTTTTGTACCCATATCACAAAACATGCTCAATCTAACATTTTGGATAACAGCGCACGAAAACCCACACACGGCTTGATACACTCATCTACAAATTTGCCAATACGATGGCGTGTTAGGTGCCGACAACTGATCGGCGGTAGCATTGCTAAACACTGGGTACCTAACCAGCTTATCGGCTAGAGACAGCCAAAAGCGTGCACGCTTATCCGTGACCGATTCACACTATCCCAGAACGGTTGACAAAAAGATCCTATAAGTCATGCGGTTACAGCTTGACGCTTGGGGATAGTGTGAATTCCTGAGTAGAGATAGGCGGCATGCACACTTTCGCGGAAAAGCAGTATCTATTAGAGGTGAGAAACTCAATTAATAACAGATAGTTAGGTAGAAAATAGTGCGTATAACGGTTTTGGGGAAATCGCGCATACGCGCTAATACAATGTTAGCCTACACAGTTCCAGCTTTATCCTGTGCCTTGAGAAGGTAAATTTTAGGAGAAAATGTATGAAATTAGTCCTTAAAGCTTCATCGGTTGAAGAACTGAAAGAGCTTGGTGAAATTAGCGAGATAATTCAAAAAGTTAATAAAGAAATATCGCCACTTCAGATAGTGGCTGATTCTTATCAAGATCTTTTTCTTTCTTTACAGAAATTACGTGAAAACTGGGTTCCATTCAAATCCGGTTACTTTTTGACAGAAAGAAAACAATATATTTACTTTCTGTTGGAGTGTGATGGTGAAAAAAGAGAGCATCTGCTAGGTATAAATGATGAAACGTACAGTGATGAAAAAGTAGCTAAACGGTGGTATAAGAAAATTTCGCACATAATTCGAGCGGACCTCAACGACAGTGAAGAAGCAAAGTTAGCATTTCAAAAGTTACAAGAAATCTATTCTGATCTAATTGATGATGATGCGTTTGGTGATGATCATGGCTGATAATAACAAGAAGAACCAAGATATAGTTGTACATTCATTAGAATCGACACCTTTAAATTTCCCTGAGCCATCTGAGTATGTTGAAGAAGAGTATGCAAAGAAAACTAGAGAAGTAATTCAAAAAAATGGTGTTAGAGAAGATAATGGTAAAACAGCTTTAAATACCAAAGGTCTGCAACATACTTTATGTACTGACTCTGTGGGTGCTAAAAAATTCTATAATCGACTCCCAGAAAAGGATAAATTTAAAGTAGGTAAGGAGCGGTATGTTCGGACTCCTGCTTTAAAGCGAGAACTCGATGAGCGAATTGAAAAACCCTATGATGCTCAAAAAGTTGAGCAGATGAAAGAGAATGAGCGTTGCCTTACTGCACTTAGAGATAATTCAGAGTCTAGAACCCGCAGAGCGTTACAAGAGAGCAAAATAAGAAAAGAACAGCGCCATTTAAAAAAGCAGAAAATTGAACGTGATGGCATAGATGCATGCCAAAAGTCAGGAAAACCGTTGGAGCCTGATGCTAATGCACATCATATAGAGCGTAGAGCTGATGATCCAGATTTAGCGTTAGACTTGGACAACATCGAAGTAGTTAATGATGAACCTCATAAGCAGCACCATAAAGCTGAGCGTGAAATTGATTACGAGTAGGCTAACAAAGCATTTAAGAGTGATTCGCAACGCTTGGCAGTTTCGCTTCGCTCAAGTATAGCCAAGCGTCGCTCACACCTTAATGCGGCGTTAAAAGTCAGGAGGACTCTTGGAACAAAGTGCAAAGTGTTTGGCTGAACATATGGTTAAGTCAAACAAAGCTATGGAAGTTTTATTCCGAAACCAGCATCACGAATCAGCTCTAATTTTATTGTTTTCATGGGTTGATAGATTGGCATGGTTGTCTATCGAAAATGAACACTCTACTGGTCAAGATTTTAAACGTTGGCTGAATACTTATCTTTTTGTTGAAGGTCAAACATTACCATGTAATGCAAATGATCTTTGGGCATCACGCTGTGCTTTATTACATACAGGAACAGCAGAAGCAAGAGACGTAAAAAGTGGTAAAGCTCGTTATGTTTTCTATTATGGTGGCCAAATTGACGTGACCGCAAGAAATTCTAATGAACAAGTCTATGTTAATGTTGGGGATTTGCATGTTGGATTAATTGAGGCATCTAGACAGTTTCTAATACATTTAGAGAACAAAACTGATGAACTAGCTATCGCCAATAAAAAGCTCGCTAAAATACTGAATCGAACGACTGACTTTTAAAAAGTGCCTAAACCAAAGGACGCAAAACAGCAGGCTTGCGCTCCTTCGTCGCTAATTTTAGCCTGCTATTTCTCGCCGGTTAGGCAAGCGTTAAATTACAGGAGACAAAATTGACAAACGAAAAAGTAGAAGATGGTTCGATTGAAACAGACCACGACGATAAAAAAGATATGTTGCGTGCTATAGAAATTCAGAATGACACTGAGGCATTAAAGAGTTTATTTCGTATAGCTTTATCGACAAGAGATTTTGAAATTACACAACTGGTACAGAGAAACAACTTTTTCATGATATTTCAGGGTGTCATCTTTGCCGGTGTGATGCAGTCATCACATACAAAGCCACTGGTTAGTTTTATGGTTTGTTTAGTTGGTTTTTTCGTCTCGTTATATCAAGTTGGTATGGCTAGTGGTGCCAAATTTTGGCAAGAATATTGGGAGGAGGTCCTTAAAGCAGTAGAAAATAGACTTCTGTTTTTATTGTGTGGACCTAAAGCTCAACGAAGTTTTCTAATCGAGCTATTTCATGACGATACCGAAGTATATGAGAAAATCGTTCAATCTCGACTCAATCGAGGGAAAGGCAGCTTTATGTCACCATCCTCATGGTTAGTAATGAAACGGTTTTCTGTAAGTAGAATACCAATTTACGTTGGACTTACCTTGGCTGCAGTCTGGTTGACGTTGTTATTCTCAATGATTGATCTAAAAGTCGAGGGTTTTAGCTTGGCTATTCAGGCGCTGTAAAATGTAATTTAACAAACTATTTAAGAGTAATTCATAACGCTTGGCATTATTGGTTTGGGTTAAGTTCAGTGATTACAGTGGTCAAGTTAAGTGTCGTGGTCGCGTGCTTAACACCTTAATTGGGCGTCAGCTCTATCGGGGGATAGATTTGAACCGAGAAGTTTTTCAAAAACAATACGATTTTGAGCTCGAGCAGAGAAACGGTATAGCTTCGGCGACAAATACACCTATTGTTGCATTGACAATACTCGGTGGAGCGCTTGCTGCTGTAATTACTGGGTTCAAATACTCTAACGAACCGGCTACATATTTATTTTTGTTGTTTTCTCTTCTTGCTATCGGCAGCATGTTAATTTCTGTTTATAAGCTAGTTCGGACATTTTTAGGCTATTCATATCAAAAAATACCGCCAGCGAAACAGTTAAGGGAATATCTAGAAAATCTGAAATGTTGGCACAATACAAATGGCTCAAGCGACGATAAGGCAGCTATTGATTTTGATGAGTACTTTGACGAAAGATTATCGGAAGCCGCAGAGCATAACAGCGAAAATAATATAAAAAGAGGTAACTACTTACACGATGCAACTTTATTCGTAGTTGTTGCCTTTGTCTTTCTATTCTGTGCATCGCCTTTCTATATTTATGAGCGAGTAACTTCAGAAGATAAGGTTTACCAAGTAAATATAATTGACAATATGTCCAAAAAAGAGGAGAAAAATATGGCCGATAATGATTCAGGTGGCAGTAATCAAGGACAGCAAACAACTCCGAGTGCAGAACCTTCGCAGACGCCTTCAGCAGCCCCTAAGCCAACAGGTCCACAAAATGTGATCTTTAAGGGCAATACTGATGGCGGTAAGACAAGTGCTGACAGCGGGTCAAAAGGCGAGAAATAGCTAACAAATCAAGCCAAGGGACGCAGCAAAGCTGCGCCCCTGCTTGAAGCATTATGTGCTCTAGGAGTAAATTCAGACAATTATGAATGGATTGGAAAAAATTAAATTCTTAGACGATATCGGTTCAGAGCTACAGTCTAGAATGACATTCTCGGATATAGATGCCTACTTTCGTGGGCATGGCGTTCCAACGCAGGATAACTACCCCCATAATAGTAAAAGATCGTACTCAAAGGACATGCTTGCCAAAGTCGATGAAGAGTTGCTTTTCAAAATCGCAGGCGAGCTGGGGCTTGTTGACGTTCCAAATGGTGCTGAGGTGGTGAGAGAGGTTGGTTTCTGGAAGGCAGGGCATTTTAGGTTGTTTTTGAGTCATTTAGCTTCCTTCAAAGTTCAAACTTCACACCTGCAAACTGCGCTTAGAAAATATGCTATATCCAGTTTTGTCGCTCATGAAGATATTGAGCCAACACAAGAGTGGCAAAGTGAGATAGAAGCAGGCTTAAAAACTATGGATGCGCTGGCAGCGATTCTTATGCCCGGATTTCAAGAAAGTAAGTGGTGCGATCAAGAAGTTGGAGTGGCTGTTGGCCGTGACGTTTTAATCATCCCAATCCGCAAAGGGCTAGACCCTTACGGATTTATTGGTAAGTATCAAGGAATCCAAGCTCAAGGAAAAACGATAGGTGATGTTGCCGAGAAGATCTTTGAAACCTTGGTCAAATCCCCAAAAACCAGAAATAAAATATTGATTTCACTTTCTGGCGCTCTTTCAAATGCAACCACAATTGAGGAGGCTATAGAAAAAGTTGCTATTTTCAAGTCTCTAGAGGGGGTGCCTTCGGATATTTTGGAAAATCTTAAGCAACAAGTCTCCGATAATTCTCGACTTGTTGAGTCTCAAGAGTTCCTAGATAGCCTTAATTCGATGCTTACCAAGTTTAATGTTCAGAAGATAGTAATCGGGAAAGTAGAACAGGAGAAGGAGTGGGATGACATCCCATTTTAAACCAGCACATAACAAACGCAGCTACTGCCACAGTGATATCTTTTTCGTTGCGGCATCGCCTTCACTGCAAAGCCATGCGTGCTGCGGGCGTTATGTGTAATTTTGAGTATTAGAAATTGAATGACTTATATGCGATGGAATTTGAAACAAGAAAGCGGTCTCCATTATGGTGGCACAACAAAGCTTCCGATCTGTTTGCCTCAGCAGGCGCATTACACTCGACTATCTTTGCTGAGCAAAATGTAGCTACAGATCTAGGTTTTCCTTCAGGATTTTGCATGTCGGTGGCATGTAATCCCGTCTATGAAATGCTTTTTGGTATGTCATTTGAAGCTTTGCTGAAAGCAATATGCGTTGCTAAGAAAAAGCCTGCACCAGCAAGTCACAACCTAAACAACCTTGCAAATACAGCTGAAGTTAAATTGTCTGAAAGTGAAATCGAGATCTTTAAGTATTTAACAGAGTGCGTGGTATGGAGCGGAAGATATCCTGTGCCGAAGCAAAAAGAGTATTTGGAGCAACACTGGAAGCAGGGTAGTGACTTGTTGTTTGATAAAGTGTCTAGTTCAAGTGTGATTCAGTTTCAGGTCTCAAACGACGTGATGGGCTGGGACAACTTATCGAATATATGGCGAAAGTTGTCTAAAGAGTTTGAAAAACAATATACTTAACGAAAGACGTGTCCGTTAAAGTTGATCAACATCATTCGCAACGCGCGAATTTTTGTTGTGCGTTGATTTTCGTGAACAAGGTGGTGTGCGGAGGCATTTGTATTGCGCTGCTCACACCTTAACAGGGCTATTAGGCAGCGAAAGTAGCTCCGAGGTATTTTCGCCTGTACGAGGCCTTAGGGTTTGTTCGGCGTTGGTCATATCAAATTTCCGCTAAAATACAGTTATTCACAGAACTCCAAGTAAAAGCGCATCTGTCTTCATGACAGATGCCATTCGTTGGTGCGGGTGATGATGGCCTTTCCGCCTGCTGAGATACCTTTAAGCACCTTTAAAAGCTCGTCTTCGCTATACATGGACGTTTTCACCACGCCTGTATCACTATCAAAAGCCAGCTCATAATGAGGGGCTATAGCCTGCTCTGTGCGCTTGCAGAATACGCCACCCATTAAATCTGTAAAGCTTTTCCAGTTTCCTTTGTCGGCTGCATCGTGAATGTCCTGCACTAGCTGACTTTCTGCCATCATTGCCTTTAAGCGGCGTAATTCACGCCAAACCGTCACCGAACACCCTCCCAGTTGTTGAAATTGGCGAATGCTCCAGCATGCCGCCCATGCATCGACGCGCGCTGCTGCACATTTCGGGTCTTCACCGTAGATACCAGCATCGAGATGATCACCGTCGATGTTTTTTGAGATGTATTTCACGATATTAGACGGGCAAGTAATGGTGAGGAAGGCCGTGTAGTAGCCAACTAACATTGGCTACAATGTTAGAGCGTATGAGCACAGAGGATCCGTTCAGCAGAATCAGAGCAACCAAATTCAACAAGTACGGATCGATAGTTTTGTAACGATTTCAGTTCATGGTTCAAATCCCGTATCCATTCCCACGCCAGAGCGTGGGAACGAGTAAAATAAAAAAACAGAGACAAGCAACGCAGCCCTATGGCTGCGTTTTGGCTTTCTATCTCCAGTCCATCATTATTCTGTCGGTTCGATGGTCAGTGGTTGCCAGGTGGCGATGGTGTTGCCGCCGGCGCTGGGGTGGTCGCGGTATTCGCGGTCTTTGAGTAGGGTGTAGTACACGTCCACAAAGTCATCATCGTTGGTGAGCCAGCCGTCGGGGATGGCTTCAATGATTTTGCCGGTGATCTTGGTGATCACGCCATAGGCTTGCACCTCTAAATCTGGAATGGCGGCAATGATGTCGCTCGCCACCTCGTTTAACTTCAAGGCCAATTCTTTGTAGTTGGTGCCGTCGTCTTGCTCCATCAAGATCACGTCCGCCGCGCCCCAGCGATAACGCTCCCAGTGGATCATCACCTGATTAGGGTGATAGTTGGTTTGGTCGTAATCCAAATAGGGCATATCGACAATATCGAGCGTGGGCTCGTCACGGCTGGGGTTCACGCCGGTGACAATCGCGTATACCTCGGCTGCGCCGGAGATCCAAGGCTCTTGGTCGTCTTCAAGGCGGATTGATTTGAGCACTGTGGTGTCAATGGGCTCGGCCGGCCCTTGTGCCATCATTGGCGCGTGACGACGCATACGGGGCGCTGGGGCTTGCTCGGCCAGGGTGCGGCGCATCACTTCTAGGCCAGCTTTAAGTGAGGCTTCACCATTGGCATCCACTACCAAAATAGGGCGGTCAGGCAACTGATGAACGTCTAGCCAGTGCACCTTGCCGTTGGTGTCGTAGGCTTCAATTTGGGTCCAGGTTTTATCATCGCCTGCTGGCTCAAAGGCAAACAGTGGCGCTTGGCCAGCTTGCCAGCGTGCGAGCATGCTGGGGTCTGCCAGACGCACTTCAAGCAACTGTTCGGCGACCTCTTCGACCCCTTGTGCCTCTCGCAAGGCGCGGTCGGCCGCGCGCAGTTGATCATTAAGCTGATGTGCGCGCGTTTGGGTGAGACTTTGTAGTGACGCATTCAGGCCATAGGCATTAATGCTACGGTGGAGCACAGGCGCTAATAGCGCATAATCTTGACTCAGTTGTTTGGCGGTGTCGCGTTTAATATCAACCACTGAATTATCGGCATTGGTCGCAAAAGCGGGAGTCAAAGCTTGGGTGATGCCAGCCAATAATAGGGCAATGAGCGTATTTTTCTTCATCGCGTTTCCTTTTTGTTGTGTTTCCAACTGACGCCAGCGGATGCTGACTAAGGCCATCATGCGACGTAAATGAGAAATAATGCTATTTAGAAAATAATGTGATGTGAGCCGAGTTCATAAAAAAGGCGCAACTGCGGCATGAAATTAGTCACTTTTGGTACCAAAGTGTGCGAGTGGCAAAAAAACGCCCGGCCAAGTGGCCGGGCGTTAAAGCGAAAAGGCGTGAGGTTAAATGCCGTCGCGTTCAAGCGGGCAGCTCATACAACGCGCGCCACCGCGGCCACGACCTAGTTGGTCACCCGGGATCGAGAGCACCTTGATTCCGGCTTTGTCGTATTTCTCGTTGGTGTAGGTGTTGCCTTCATAACCAATCACCACCCCAGGTTTGACCGTGAGCACGTTGTTGGCATCGTTCCATTGTTCGCGCTCAGCAGCATAGCTGTCACCGCCGGTGGTAATGATGTTCAG
This sequence comes from Salinivibrio sp. KP-1, assembly GCF_000968645.1. Classification (NCBI taxonomy): domain Bacteria; kingdom Pseudomonadati; phylum Pseudomonadota; class Gammaproteobacteria; order Vibrionales; family Vibrionaceae; genus Salinivibrio; species Salinivibrio sp. KP-1. The sequence goes on from NZ_LAQR01000002.1 coordinate 80,921, forward strand.
CGGGCCGACGTCGAGTGCTTTTTCAATTGCGGTGAGGTAGCAAGACTGCGCTTCCACGTTAAGGCTGTCTTCGCCTTTGCGAGTTAGGCGCCAGCATGGCAAGTCGGGGCGCATCACAGTGGGGTAAACCGAGAAGGTGTGCACGTCCATGTGGGTCATCACCGTATCTAGATGCATGCACGAGCGGTTTTTCGGCAGTTGCACGGCAATCACTTCTTTGGCTTGGCCACTAAACAGCAGGCTGCGTGCCAGCTGCTCAACCCCTTGTGGGGTGGTGCGCTCGGACATACCAATTAACACCGCGCCGCGGCCAATAACTAGCACATCGCCGCCTTCAATCATGGCGTTGTCGTAGTCACGTACTTCATCGCCGAGGTAATTAATAAACGGGCTATCGGCAAATTCAGGGTGCCAGCGGTAAATGGCACGTAGGTGGTTGGTTTCACGTTGGCGCGCCGACTTGGCCATAGGGTTGAGTGATACGCCGCCATATACCCAGCACGAGGTGTCGCGGGTAAATAGGTGGTTAGGCAGCGGCTCAATCACAAAGTCGGTCTTATCATGCATGGCCTGCATCATCGAGGATGATTGCACGGGCAAGTCGATATAGCTTAAACCGCCAAGTAGAATGTCAGCTAGGGTGTTGTGGTCAATGTCCGCCATATAAGCGCGTACATCACTGGCGAACTGATAACCGAGACGATATTGATTGAGTTGGGTGTCGAGCAGCCATTGCTTGGCTTCTGGCACCGCGAGGGTTTCGACCAGTAAATCGTGGAGCAGATACACGTCGACGCCTTGGTCGGTCAGGGTGCGGGCAAACATGTCATGCTCTTCCCCCGCGCGCTCAACAGCCAGCACATCATCAAACAACAGTTCATGGCAGTTAGATGGCGTCAGGTGGTTCAACGCTCGTTCAGGGCGGTGAAGCAGTACACGCTTCAGTTGCCCAACTTCAGATCCAACGTAAAACTCACTCATGGTAGGTCCTCTTTTTCCTTAATACGGGCCAGGTAATGAGACAAACAGCGTGTTGCACACACGGGCGGTGTGCTCACCGGTTAGGTGGGAATGCAGGCCGTTTGCACAGGGTGGGCGTGTCTCATCTCCTCCTTGGATGCTCGAATAATGACAACCTTCTCGGGGGAGGTCAATGTTACAAATCACTAACAATCTCGCCGGACTAGCAAGGTCACAGAAATTTCATTAACTTGGCGGTTTTCTCATCAGTGACACTATGATGGAACGTGGCATTTTTTGCTAAACCGTGCCATATTGCGCCCGTATTCATTTTCTGGAGTCGCGTCTATGTCACAGGCTGAACTTATCGAACAACAACACCAAGAAACGCGGATGATCATCGAGGAGCTTCTCGCCGATGGCAGTGATCCTGATGCGCTGTATACCATTGAGCACCACCTGTGTGCCGATACTTTTGAAGCGCTAGAAGATGCGGCGGTAGAAGCCTTTAAAATGGGCTTTGAAGTGGCCGAGGCTGAAGAGCTTGAGCTGGAAGAGGGCGGCACTATCGTTTGCTTTGATGCTGTGATGGAAACGGCTTTGAATGCTGAACGCATTGATGAGCAAGTCGAAAAGCTGGTGGCGTTAGCCGATAAGCACAACATTGATTACGACGGCTGGGGCACTTACTTCGAGTCGGATGAAGAAGAAGGCCCAGAGGGCGAGTAACGCGGGATCCGGTTGAACGACTGAGTATAAAGCCACGAAAACGTGGCTTTTTTGTGCCTAGCGGGGTTAGAGCGTCTTTATCATGGTGACTTCACAGCTATCGTGACCGGTGTTGCCCATGCGCGCACACGGGGTAAAGCCGAGTGACTGATACAAGGCAATGGCGGCGGTGAGGTTGGCGGTGGTTTCAAGATAACAGTGCTGATAACCCCAGGCGCGGGCTGTTTCCATCGCCTGAATCGCTAACTGTTTCGCCATCCCTTTGCCTCGCAGTGCGGGCAGAAAATACATTTTTTGCAGCTCGCACACGCTATCGTGGCCCGGCAAAGGGGCAACACCGCCACCGCCGAGGAGCTGTCCATCGGCTTCAATCACCCAATACGCGGCATGCGGGTGGGTATATTGTTCGCTGAGGCAGTCAAGAGTGGGATCAGCGACGCTAAACCCGGCATCGGCACTGAGGCCGTGCTCGGCAGAAACGCGACGAATCACATCGGCAATCGCAGGGTTATCGTTTGGCGTTATTAAGCGCACGCGTAAAGGTGCGTGTGAGCTTGGCTCGCGTAAATATTGGGGACTATCCTTGGCCATCAAGACACTCCAAATAATACATGTATCAGTAATCTATCTCACCAGGTTGGCTTTCACAACGCAGCACGAATGTTGAAGGAAAAACTGACAGGGGGGATACAATATTGACAGCGTCGTCGTAAATGTCTTTTTGGTGAAACAAGGAGATACTGCCTTTTAACCACTGACAGTGCTCCCCTTGGTGTTAGTTATACCGTGATTAAACCGATGGTTTTTTTAATGATGATGCCCCAAGTGAAGCGGTGCGGGTTTTACCGCATGGCGACGTTGCCACACCTTTTCATGGAAGAAGTACGCCAAGGTGTTGATGCTTGGCTCAACCAGCGCCAGTGCGCCACCGACTAGCCAATCGCCACTGATTAAATAGCCCACCAAAAAGGCGACGTTAAAGTGCACGACCGCAAAGCTGGCCGTTTTGACCGCGGGGCGCGCTTGGCGGCTAAGCTGCCAGAGTTTTTCATGAAGATAAAACGCGCCAGTATTGACAGTGGGCTCGGTCATCGCAATCAGGCTGCCAATGATGATATCGCCGGTTAGCACATAGGCCACGGTAAAGGCGATAGAAAAGTGGATAGCAGCAAAACTGAGTGTCTTCTTCATGGTGTAGCTCCTTATTAGCAACACGCGTTTAATCAACACTGACAGTATGCACAGAGACTGTCGATAAATAAAAACGGTTCTCACTATCTTTTACATAGAGGCGAGCTATCAACGGCGATCAGTGCTCGGGATAACAAGCGTTTAGAAACTGACCCAGCCAATTTTTCGCGGAGGTGGGGGAATAAAAAAAGCCACACCGAGCGGTGTGGCTTGATAAGCTGAGTGAGCCGAGGATTATAGCGCGGCGATGGTCGCTTTTTGCTCACCAAGCTTGGTGAGGCTCTCACGGTAGCCATCGAGCTTTTCACGCTCTTTCGCCACCACGGCTTCAGGTGCTTTGGCGACAAAGCTTTCGTTGCCAAGCTTGCCTTCAACACGCTTGATTTCACCTTCGACTCTGGCGATTTCTTTATCCAGACGTGCTAACTCGGCGTCTTTATCAATCAAGCCCGCCATCGGGATCAAGATCTCCGAGCTGCCGACCAACGCAGAGGCACACGCAGGCAAGGTTTCGCTACCGTCAAGCACGGTGAAGTTGCCGAGTTTTGCCAAGGCATTCAAGGTGGTGCGGTTGCGGGTGGCACGCTCAGCATCACGGCTATCCGCGGCTTTTAGCATCACTTCAAGCGGCTGGCTTGGCGCAATGTCGTACTCTGCGCGCAGGTTACGAATGCTGACGATAAACTGCTTCACCCACTCAATGTCTTCTGAGGCTTGCGCGTTAACACGGCTGGCATCAAATTGCGGCAACGGCTGGTTCATAATGGTGTCGCCGTCGACACCGTCAACCAGTGGTTTGACGCTCTGCCAAATCGCTTCCGTGATGTATGGGATCACAGGGTGCGCTAGACGCAAGGTTTTTTCCAAGACGGTGATCAGGGTGTAACGGGTCGCACGTTGCTGTGCGTCGTCACCTTTCCACAGTACGGGCTTGGTGAGCTCTAAGTACCAGTCACAGAACTGGTGCCAGATAAACTCATACAAGACACCGGCCGCCATATCGAGACGATAGTTGTCGAGGTGAGTATTGAAGTCTTTCGCCGCTTGCTGGAACTGAGACTCGATCCACTGATCGGCCAATGAGAATTGCATCTCGCCGCCGCTCATGCCGCAATCTTGCTCTTCGGTGTTCATCAGCACGTAACGGCTGGCGTTCCACAGCTTGTTACAGAAGTTGCGATACCCTTCAAGGCGCTTCATATCCCAGTTGATGTCACGGCCGGTTGAGGCCAATGCCGCGAGGGTAAAGCGCAGTGCGTCGGTGCCGTGGGCCTCGATGCCATTCTCGAAGGTTTTACGGGTCGCCTTTTCAATCTTTTCTGCCAGCTTCGGCTGCATCATGTTGCCGGTGCGCTTGGCAACCAAGTCATCAACACTGATGCCGTCAATCATATCGAGCGGGTCGAGTACGTTACCCTTGGATTTTGACATCTTGGCGCCACTTTCATCGCGGATAAGACCGGTCATGTAAATGGTCTTAAACGGCACTTGTGGCTTGCCGTTTTCATCTTTGATGAAGTGCATGGTCATCATGATCATGCGCGCCACCCAGAAGAAAATGATATCAAAGCCTGATACCAACACATCGGTGGGGTGGAAGGTTTTCAGTGCATCGGTGTTTTCTGGCCAGCCTAGCGTACCGAACGTCCAAAGCGCGGAGGAGAACCAAGTATCCAACACGTCTTCGTCTTGGCGCAGCGCGACGTCGTCGCCAATCTGGTTATCGCGACGCACTTCGTCTTCGTCACGGCCCACATAGACATTGCCTTGTTCGTCGTACCACGCAGGAATGCGGTGACCCCACCAAAGCTGACGTGAAATACACCAATCTTGCACATCACGCATCCACGCGAAGTACATGTTCTCGTACTGCTTAGGCACAAATTGGATATCGCCGTCTTCAACAGCTTTTACCGCCGGCTCTGCTAATGGCGCGGTGCGCACATACCACTGGTCGGTCAGCATTGGCTCAATCACTACGCCGCCGCGATCGCCATACGGCACGGTCAGATCGTGATCTTTAATTTCATCCAATAAGCCCAGCGCATCAAATTCGGCCACGATCGCTTTACGTGCGGCAAAACGCTCCAGGCCTTGGTAGTTTTCTGGCAGGGCACTATCGAAAGCATCACTTGGCTGGCCTTTATGGTCAAACACTTCAGCCTGATCGCGAATGTCGGCGTTCAAGGTCAGGATGTTGATCATCGGTAGCTGGTGGCGCTGGCCGACTTCGTAGTCGTTAAAGTCGTGCGCAGGGGTGATCTTCACACAGCCGGTGCCTTTTTCCATGTCGGCGTGCTCATCGCCCACAATTGGGATGCGACGATTGACCACAGGCAGCAATACGTGCTTGCCAATCAGGTCTTTATAGCGCGGATCTTCTGGGTTGACCGCAACACCGGTATCGCCCAGCATGGTTTCTGGACGGGTGGTGGCCACCACGATGTAATCTTTGCCTTCTGCGGTTTGGGCGCCATCAGCAAGTGGATAACGGAAATGCCACATGTGGCCTTTCTTATCTTTGTTTTCCACTTCCAAGTCAGAAATGGCCGTGTGCAGCTTAGGATCCCAATTCACCAGGCGTTTACCGCGGTAAATCAAGTCTTCCTGGTGCAGGCGAACAAACACCTCTTTGACGGCATTGGAAAAGCCTTCATCCATGGTGAAGCGTTCGCGATCCCAGTCGACAGAGGCTCCTAAGCGGCGCAATTGTTGAGTAATGGTGCCACCAGATTCGCCTTTCCATTGCCAAATTTTGTCAACAAAGGCCTCACGACCGTAATCGTGTTTGGTTTTGCCTTCTTCGGCGGCGATCTTGCGCTCCACGACCATCTGCGTCGCGATACCGGCGTGGTCCGTTCCCACTTGCCATAGGGTATTTTTGCCCTTCATCCGTGCGGCACGGGTCAGGGTATCCATAATGGTATCCTGGAACGCGTGGCCCATATGCAGGCTACCGGTCACGTTTGGAGGCGGGATCATGATGCTGAATGCATCTTTGCTGGTATCACCATGAGGTCGGAAATAGCCTTCCTCTTCCCAGCGCTGATACAGCGCTTTTTCGATTGATTGTGGATTATATGTCTTTTCCATAGCGCTCTTGAAAGATCGTCAAGGTTTGGGCGATTGGTCGATGGCCAGGGTATGAAGTTGCAGGCCTGCCAGTCGGTATGCTTTATATCGGTGACGCGCGTGCTGTTTGAGCGTCTCATCGCAAGGGACGAAGTCTACCACTTGTGCAAACGAAGGCGCAAAATTTGATGGCTCTGTCGCCAAATTGATAAGCACGCTGCGATGACCCGTATGACGTACGCCAGGCCAGCCGATTTCCACCGGTGCGCCGCCTCGCGGCCCTTCACCGACCAAGTTATGGGGCAAAAATACATCCGGGTCACGTTGCCACAGTAGATCATCGAGTTGATGCGCTTGGGCTTGGTCGTGCGCGGCCAGGTAAATGCGTTGCCCTTGTTGATAGTAGTAAAAAGCCAGTTCGATAGCGGTTGCTACTATGATTTGTATGTCACGTTGTTGCGTGTCACTGTCTTTGCTTTCACGCGCTTGCTGTTCGGGTGTTAGCCCCGGGCGTTCGGTATCGTCGGCTGAATCAGTCGGCGATAGCAAATAAAAGGTGGCGGTGGGCATATACGCTCCTAAATATGAGAAACGGCCTCCGTCCCAAAAGCAGGGTGTCCGGGTAGCGCGAGCCCAACAACATAGCCGATTGTGCGCACTGACACCAGTATTGAATAAAGCGTGAACAAAAAAAGGAGGCCGGTTGGCCTCCTTGTGTTCGTTACTCTTCCACTTCTAGGCCAGAGCGGTTAAGTAGGAATTGCACCAACAATGGCACGGGGCGGCCGGTTGAGCCTTTTTCTTTACCGCCGCTTTTCCATGCGGTACCCGCGATATCCAGGTGCGCCCAGTTGTATTTCTTGGCAAAGCGTGACAAGAAGCACCCGGCGGTGATGGTGCCGCCACCTTTACCGCCAATATTGGCCATATCGGCAAACGGGCTGTCGAGCTGCTCTTGGAACTCGTCAGTCATTGGCAGACGCCACGCTCGGTCACCGGCTTGCTCTGAGGCGTTAATAATATCGTGCGCCAATGGGTTTTGGTTGGCAATCAAGGCGCTGATGTGGTGGCTCAAGGCCATGATGCACGCCCCGGTTAAGGTCGCGACATCAATCACACATTCTGGCTCATAACGTTCAACATAGGTCAGGGCGTCACACAGTACCAAGCGGCCTTCAGCGTCGGTGTTGAGCACTTCCACGGTTTGGTCTGACATAGTAGTGAGGATATCACCTGGACGATACGCTTGACCGTCTGGCATGTTTTCGCAGCCTGCCAGCACCCCAACAACGTTAATCGGTAGGTTGAGCTCGGCCAGCGCGCGCATTACCCCAAACACGGAGGCAGCGCCACCCATGTCGTACTTCATTTCGTCCATGTTGGCGCCAGGCTTGATGGAAATGCCGCCCGAGTCAAAGGTTAGGCCTTTACCCACCAATACAATCGGTTTGGCGTCTGGGTCAGGGTTATTTTTGTACTCCATGATCGACATCATCGACTCATTTTTTGAGCCTCGGCCAACCGCCAAGTACGAATGCATGCCCAGTTTTTCCATTTCTTGCTCGCCGATGATACGGGTTGTGACCGTTTCATAATCGTCGGCAAGGCGACGCGCTTGCGAGGCAAGGTATGCCGGGTTGGCCACGTTCGGTGGCATGTTACCCAAGTCTTTACAGGCGTTAACACCAGAGGCAACCGCCAAACCGTGCGCGATGGCGCGCTCACCCAGGTTCAGCTCACGACGCGTTGGCACATTGAACACCATTTTGCGCAGTGGGCGGCGAATTTCTGGCTTAACGCTTTTGAATTGGTTAAAGGTGTACAGGCTGTCTCTGGTGCTTTCAACCGCTTGGCGCACCTTCCAATAAGTGTCACGGCCTTTAACATGCAGCTCGGTTAAGAAGCAGACCGCTTCCATTGAACCGGTTTCATTGAGGGTGCTGATGGTTTTCTTGATGATTTCTTTATACTGACGTTCACCGAGCTCACGCTCTTTGCCGCAGCCGACCAACAATACGCGCTCTGATAGGACATTCGGGACATGGTGCAGCAGGAGCACCTGGCCGGGTTTACCTTCCAGATCACCGCGGCGCAGCAGGGCACTGATGTAGCCGTCGCTGATTTTATCAAGCTGCTCGGCCACTGGGGAGAGGCGGCGAGGCTCAAACACACCGACGACAATACAGGCACTGCGTTGCTTTTCGGGGCTACCGCTCTTTACACTGAACTCCATTTGTACTCCTAGATCCTAAAGACAATTGAGACCAAATGTTGGATAATGCCGCCTCTATGTTGTTGAACGCTCTAGATGCGCCCGGATTAGCCGGCGGTCAACAAATGGCCGAAAGATTAGAAAACAACTAATTAAACCAGAAACTATAGTTATTCGAGTAAAAAAACAAGTTTTCCATAGGTGCCTTCGCTTTGATAATTGTTCGATATTTGATCCGGGAGACGGTTAAGACGCAAGTTGCAGTCTTATTTGTGTTATTTCTGGTCTTTTTCAGCCAAAAGTTCATCCGTGTGCTGGCCAATGCCACAGAAGGATCGATCCCCAGTGATCAAATTATTACCTTAGTGGGTTTGTACATGCCGTCCATGGCAATGTTGATGTTGCCGCTTAGTTTGTATATCGGGATCTTGATCACTTTTGGTCGTCTGTATGCTGAGAGTGAGATCACCGTGATGAATGCCACCGGGATCGGCAATGAGTTTCTGATCCGCGCGGCGCTTTACTTGGCCATCATTACCGGCTCGGTGGCCGCTTTTAACGCACTCTGGCTAACACCGTGGGCCAATAACCAAGAGTTAGAAGTCATGGAGCAGCTGGAAGCTAAATCAGGGCTTGAGTTGCTGGTGCAAGGACAGTTTCAAAGCGCCCCCTCGGGCGAGGCGGTGATTTTTGTTGATAATATTGAAGATGATGGCCAAACCCTGAATCAGGTATTTGTTGCCCAGCCCGTGCCGCGTGACTCCTTGTTGCCCAACGTGGTGGTGGCGGATAAAGGCTATGTTTCTGAGCTCGACGATGGCCGCCAAGTACTGGACTTGGTCGATGGCACCCGTACTGAGGGGCTGCCGACCCAGCTTAACTATGGCGTGACCACCTACGAGAACTATCAGGTCTTAATTGGTCAACGCGAGGTGCGCGAGAAAAGCCGCGATTGGGACGCGGTGCCTACCTTGCAGCTGTTTGGTGAGTCGAGCTTGAAAGCACGCGCTGAGCTACAGTGGCGTATTTCCTTGGTACTGTGTATTCCATTGATGACCATGATTGTGGTGCCATTGTCGGCGGTGAATCCGCGTCAGGGACGATTTGCCAAGCTCTTCCCCGCTATTTTGATTTACTTGGCGTACTTTTTGTCGATCAGTGCGGCTAAATCAGCGGTCGAAGACGGCGATCTCCCGGCACAAATTGGGCTTTGGAGTGTTAATGTCGCCGCCTTGTTATTGGCCGTCGTGCTTGCCGGTTGGGACTCGCTACCGGTGCGAAAACTCAAAGCTAGCGTAAAAGGATCTGCCTGATGTTTCGCATTCTTGATTGGTATATTGGTCGCACCCTGATTGGCACCTCCTCCTTGTGCTTGGCGACACTGGTGGGATTATCAGCCATCATTAAATTTGTTGAGCAGCTGCGCTCGGTGGGAGATGGTACTTACACCATGGGCAAGGCGATTTTATACGTGGCATTGAGCATGCCGCGTGATATTGAAATGTTCTTCCCGATGGCCGTATTGCTGGGCGCCTTGATTGGCTTGGGGATGCTGGCATCCAGCTCCGAGCTGGTGGTGATGCAGGCAGCGGGGATCTCTAAACTGCAGATTGGCATGTCGGTGCTCAAAACGGCGATTCCCTTGATGCTAATCGTGATGGTGCTGGGCCAATGGGGCGCGCCCGATGCGCAAAAAGCCGCGCGTGAGTTACGTGCCATCGCTAAATCAGGCGGCAATGTGATGTCGGTACGGCGCGGCGTATGGGCGAAAGACGGCAATGACTTTATTTATATCGCTCGTGCCGATGAGCAAGATAATCTCACGGGTGTGAGCATCTGGAAGTTTGACGATCAGCAAAACATGACCAATGTGGTGTTTGCTGAAAGTGCCGATTATCTCAACCAAGATAGCTGGATGCTCAAAGACGTCACCATTACTCGGATGCAAAAGCGCGAAGCGATTTCTAACGTGCAGCAAGATCAACTGGTGTGGAAAACCACCCTCACGCCAGACAAGCTGGCGGTCGTGACGGTAAAACCCGAGGAGTTATCCTTATCAGGCTTGTACAGTTATGTGACTTACTTACGAGCTTCTCAGCAAGATGCCTCGCGCTATGAGCTCGCCTTATGGCGAAAAGCCGTCCAACCCTTGTCGATTGCGGTCATGATGTTGCTGGCGCTCAGCTTTGTGTTTGGCCCACTGCGGAGCGTTACCATGGGGGCACGTGTGCTCTCTGGGGTGATCTTTGGCTTTGGCTTTTATATTGCCAATGAGGTCTTTGGGCCAATGAGCTTGGTATACAAATTACCGCCAGCGATTGGTGCCATTACCCCAAGTGTGATTTTCTTAGTGATCACCTTACTGCTGCTCCGGCGTAAACTGTAACTGGTCAGGTGCAAATTGTCGCTTGGCAGTGAGCCATCGAAAAGGATCTAAAAAGGGCCGACATGCTGTCGGCCCTTTGTGTATCACGGATAGGAGAGTCAATGCTTAGAAGCTGTAGCTCATGCCTAAACGTAGGTCTCGTCCTGGCTCAGGCATGCTACTGCCACTGCTTAAGGTGAACGAGCTGTGCTCGCTGTATTCCTTGTCGAGCAGGTTGTTGACCGCCAATGAAACCGTGAGCCCTTGGTAGGCCGCCGGTTGCCACTGCGCGCGCACGTCATGTACTACATAGCCGGGCTTCTCGTGATCGCCGTCTTGCACATCGGTCAAGCGCTCAACGCCAGTCAGGGTATAACCTAAGCTGACATCCGTATCGACCAATTGATATTGCGTATCCCACACCCAAGTATTACCGACTGATGCGCCGACTGCCATTTCGTCGCCTAGAGGATCGCCGTTTTCATCTTCCATGTTGACATGGCTATAACTGAGCTGTGTATCGAACTGATTGAGTGCCCAGCCCACGCGCGCCTCGATACCTTGGCTCGTGACCTCATCCTCGAGGTTGTAAAGGTAATTCGGGTCGCTGCGGCGATCATACGCCTGGAAGTTTTCTATGCGGGTATTAAAGCCGGTGACCGCCAGATTCAGGGTGTCTTGCTTGGTCAACATGCCATAGCCTTGCCACTCAACACCGATTTCAGCTTGTTTAGCGTGCTCGGGCTGTAAATCTTTATCTACTTCAACGGCACCGCCAATCAGCAACACTTCCCGCGTTTTGGCACCGCGCACCGCTTCACCGTAGCCAGCATGGAGGCGTAGGTTGTCCGTCGCTTGATAGCTCAGTTGCACGTTGGGTGAAACCTCACTGCCATCGACTTCACCCGCTTGGCCATAATCGGTGTGGTAGTCGTCAAAGCGTGCGCCCCATGCAATGCCAAGATCGCCGACTGTCATTCTATCTTGTAAAAACAGGCCGATATTGCGCGCTTTATCTTGGTTATTAGCGCCGCTGGCTTCATCGTAATCGAGGTTTTCGGTTTTTTGCTCGAACATATCGATACCCGCGGTGAGCGCATGTTGTACCGCGCCGGTATCAAAGCGCATTTGGTTACGAATATCGCCGCCGATTTGACGGGCCCGGCTAAAGGTTTCGCTTTCAATCCGATCCAGATCTAAGGTGTTTTGATACAACTTGGTGGTCAATTCGATCCAGTCAGAATCCGGTGCCCAGCGATGTTGAAAAGAGAGGGTTTCGCGCTCGGTCTCTTGATAGCTGCGAGACTGGCGGCTGAAGTAGGGCATATGAGCACGGACAAAGTAATCGCCCTGATCGGTGCGACGCTCGGCACTGACACGGACATCGTGATCGCCGTGATTTAACAGTGATAACTTAACTAGGTAGCTACGTTGTTGGCTCGCCGTTGCCGGCTGCAGATCGCCGCCGCCGTGGCGATAGTCATCACTATTACGGCCTTTTATGTAGGCAAGAATACCGAGCGACTCTCCCAAGCGACCATAGACGGCAGAGCTGCCAGAGGTGGCATTAGCTGCACTTTCAAGACCACCTGAAAGTCGGGCACCGATAGTTTGGCCGGCGCGCAGCATATCTTGTGCGTCTTTGGTTTCAAAACGTACACTGCCGCCCAGCGCGCCGGGGCCACTGTCGGCACTCGCTGGACCTGACTCGACCCCGACTCGCTTGAGAAGCTCGGGCTCAATACTTAAACGTCCTTGGTGGTGGAATAAGTAACCCCCTTGTGCGGCACCATCGACGGTGATGTTGAGGTTAGTGTCTTCAACACCCCGTAGATAGACCTTCTGTCCGGCACCTACGCCACCACCGACGTTGATGCTGGCGTTGTCGCGAAACATGTCTTCCAGATCTTGTGCCTGACGGGCTTCTAGCTCTTCAGCACTGACCGCCATCTTGCCCTGTAGGCTATCGGCGGTGACCGTCACCGTTTCCACGGGCTGTGCGTCTTGGGCGTGTGTGGGGAGGCTTAGCGTGCCTGCCGTGATGAGAGCAAGGGTAAGCGGGTTTAAACGTAAATGCATGTCATACTCCTATGCAAATAGTTCTCATTTGTTTGTGGCGGGACTATATCAGGCGCAAATAGGATTCACTATCAAAAATTCTAATAACAACCATTATCATTAGTTTTTGTAACTTTTTTGTATGTGATTAGGGAAGAGATGTAGCGCTGATGTTTTTTCTTGAAGATAAAAAAGAAAGAAAAGAGTAAAGAGTAAAGAGAAAGCAACGCGGTTGACGACAAACAAGATAACGAGTGGGGGAGTGCGAGTGACGCAGCAGTAGAAAACGTCCCGGCGTAAAAAAGCCGGCAACAAGAGGCCGGCTGATAGATAGACCGTTTATCGTGAGTGTGAGGCACGCCTTATGGCGAGTTGTCGTCACCCACATATTGGAAAGCTTTGATCACGCGCTCAACGCCACGCACATTGCGGGCGATATCCACCGCTTTGTCCGCTTGCGCTTGGGTCACTGCCCCCATTAAAAACACTTCTCTGGCTTCAGTGATCACCTTGATGTTGACCGAACGCAACTGATCATCAGCCACGAATGCTGCTTTGACGCGGGTTGTGAGCCAGCCATCGGTGCTGATATCGGCAAGGCCAATCATCGGTGCGTCGCGCACTTCGTTATAGACCACGTCGACATTATCTAACGCGCGAATGCGCTCAACCAGTTGCTCGGTGAGTGCCGGATCGGTGCTTTGCCCCACTAACAGCGCTTGCCCTTGAAAAGCGGCCGCTTTTGCTCGGATTTTGTTCCTAAACGGTGGCTTGTTGACAATCCCAGCGGTGTTTAGGCCAATTTGCGTGTCCTGCCACTCCTCGCCAGTGGTGCGTGGATCGGAAGAATACACGGTGGAACACGCTTGCAAGGCAAGCGCAAACATCAAGGTGACTATCAGGCGCATGATTTATTCTCCGTGAGAGGGGAAGAGCACCTGATCGATGAGATCGCACAAGCAATGCACAGTGAGTAAGTGCCCTTCCTGGATCCGTGCCGTGCGTTGTGATGGGATACGGATTTCTACATCGCGTTGTCCGAGCAAACCGGCCATCTCTCCCCCGTCTTTGCCGGTCATTGCAATAATCGTCATATCACGGGTAACGGCCGCTTCCATGGCTTTGATGATGTCTTTACTGTTACCACTGGTAGAAATCGCCAGCAAGATATCGCCAGCTTGTCCCAACGCACGAACTTGCTTAGAAAACACTTCATCATGACTGTAATCGTTGGCCACCGCCGTTAAGGTGGTGGTGTCTGTGGTCAGTGCTAACGCTGGCAAACTCGGACGCTCGGTTTCAAAGCGATTAAGCAGGCAAGAGGCAAAATGTTGCGCGTTGGCCGCGGATCCGCCATTGCCACAGCAAAGAATTTTGTTGCCGTTAAGCAGGCTTTGTACCATCACCTGTGCCGATTGTGACAGATACTCAGGGATCGCTTCGGCAGCAGCAATCTGGGTTTGAATACTTTCGGTAAAGCTCTCTTTGATGCTCTCTAGCATGACTTACCCTTGAACAATGTTTTTAATCCAGTTAACCGCCTCAACACTGCCATCAAAGGTGACGGCGTCAAAGCGAAATTCTGTTTGTGTACTTTTCACCCCGTGGCACTGCATCCAGCGCTCTGCCGCGAGAATTAAACGCTTTTGCTTAGCTGCGGTAATACTGGCCGCTGCGCCACCAAAACCACGTCCGCGGCGAAAACGAACCTCAACAAACACCAAGCAGGTGCCGTCTTGCATCACCAGATCGATTTCCCCGCGGCGACTGTGCGCGTTTTTATCTAAAACACGGAGCCCATGACGAGCGAGGTATTGGCAAGCTTGTGCTTCGTAAGCCTGCCCTGTTGCCCTAGTCGGCGAACCTGTCACTGCCCGTCCTGTCTCGTTTGGTGGTTAACCGGCTCGATGTCTGTTTTACCAAAGCGCGCCCAGTCTAGTTGTCGATGAATAACACAGTGCTCAGCGAGTGAGAGCTGACCGGTCTGGCCGCTAAACTGATAACCGGGCTGTGCCTGCATCTGTGGCAACCCTTTTAGTAAGCCGTATGCGTCCATCCCAAGCGCGTGTAAACGTGTGGTGTTATTGCTCGGCGATGGGTGGCGCTGTTGGTAACGCTGGTACGCTGCGCTTTGCGGGCTAATAAGCAGCGGAATATCACTAAACTCTATGCCTTGTAGTTCGGCTAGTTGTCCCATGCCGTCTGCACGGTTGTTGCTGCGCGAGCTCGCGTACAGCTTGGGTGGCTGGACATCTGGGTTGATTGCGACTTCGATAAATGGCTTGAGCAAGGTGAGCTCAGCGGCGCCGGCGACCATATAAACCGCATCAATGTCACGCCGACTGCGCGCTTGCGATTGCAAAGGCAAGTCGGTGAGCTGTTTCATTTGGGCGATTCGGCGCTGGCTCGCGTCTAAGCCGAAAATATCACGGATGCGTGCTTGCATCTTATCACGATCACCCAGCGGTGCGCGCTCTACGTCTGTATCCGTCAATGATTGCCAGCGCGCGGAGAACGCATCACGCATCCGCTGACCAAAGGCAGAATCAGGATAGAGCACCAGTGGGAATTGATACCCTTGCTGGTTCAAGCGATCAGCCGCTTGCGCCGCTTCTTGTTCGGGCGACAAGGTAAAATAGCATACCCCTTGCTGATAGTTGTCATCCGTGGGTTCATTCAATGCTAACAAAGGCACTTGCCCAGCAATGGCGTTGCTGACGGCGGCGACTTTATGTTTTTGCAGCGGCCCAACCACAAAATCAACGCCGTCATGGGTAATGCGTTGGGTGAGCGTTTTAACGTCTAGGGCGTTGGTGTCGTAAAAACGGACTTCAGGGCGTTGCTCGCTATCAGCATCTAGCATGGCTTCGACAAAACCATCGCGAATCGCATCCCCTTGCTCGGAGAATTTGTCGGTCAATGGCAGCATCACACCAACATGGGTGGGTTGGGTGATGGTCAACGCTTGGATATCGGCCAAGTTATCAGGGAGATATTGGTTTGCTGGATGCGCAGGATGCGATGCTAAATACGCATCCAGTTGGTTTTGCATCTCAGCCACATCGCCGGTGTAACGGCGAGCGATATCAAGTAAATCAACCCAGCCGGCGAGAATGTCATCGTCGCTGCTTTGCAACTGTTTGATTTCACTTTGACTCAGTAGCTGTAAATCTTGCCACAAGGTATTCCATGCCTGCTGCGCGTCATCGGCGTTGGCATAATTCGCTAATTGGTACTGGTTTTTTACCGCGTCGAGCGTCTGATCTTGCTGGCGGGCAATCTTGGCCTTTTGCTGGTAAAAGCGGACATACTGATTGTCGTTAAGTTGCCAGTCAGGTGAAAGCGCCAGCACCTGATTGGCGTCGGCAAGTTGGCCGGTTTGTGCGTAAAAGCGCGCCCGAGCCAGTGTCCACTCAATACGCTGCTCGGTATTGAGTTGGCGTTCTGACAAGCGCTGCAATAGCACGTCCGCTTGGTTAAACTGCTGCTCGTTAATCAGCGCTTTGATCGCCAGTAGATACCAGTCGTTTTGCTTCTCGCCTTGGCTGGTTTCCGCTTGCAACAGGTAAAATGTCGAGTTCTCTGTTGCTGGCTGACTGATGACATCACGCGCGGTTGGCGTGGTGGACGGCGCACTACATGCAGCCAGCGCTAACGCTAGGGCTACAGGGGTGATAAGTCGTGTTACACTTTGACGCTTCTGGGTAAGTTTAACCATGAACATGTTTCAACCGTGACAACGTTGCCCCTATCTTAATCGCCGAAGGGTTGTTAAACAAATGACTGATGCAAATCTATCCGACCATGCTCACCCCACGCTGTATATTGTGCCGACACCGATAGGCAACTTGGCGGATATTACCCAGCGTGCTCTCGATGTATTAGCCAGCGTGGATCTGGTTGCCGCCGAAGATACACGGCATACCGCACGATTGCTTTCGCATTTTTCTATTAATGCCAAAACGTTTGCCTTACATGAGCATAATGAACAGCAAAAAGCGGCAGCGTTATTAGCGCGTTTACAACAAGGTCAGTCGGTCGCATTAGTCTCGGACGCGGGGACACCACTGATTAGCGACCCAGGCTACCACCTTGTCACGCAGTGCCGTGAAGCTGGCGTGAGAGTGGTGCCTTTACCTGGCGCTTGCGCGGTGGTCACCGCATTAAGTGCCTCTGGTTTGCCTTCAGACCGCTTTAGTTTTGAAGGGTTCCTGCCCCCGAAAACAAAAGCACGTCAAGATACGTTCCGCGCGTTGGCCGATGACCCTCGGACCTTGATTTTCTATGAATCGCCGCACCGGATTCGCGATAGTTTGGCGGATATGCGTGAAGTGCTGGGTGAGGCGCGCCGCGTGGTATTGGCACGTGAGTTGACCAAAACCTTTGAGACCATTCATGGGGCGCCATTGGGCGAACTGATTGAGTGGTTAAACGAAGATGCCAATCGGCTTCGCGGTGAAATGGTGTTACTGGTCGCGGGCCACCGCGCCGATAAAAACGCCTTGCCGTCAGCAGCTTGTCACGCGCTGAGTTTGTTAGCAGCTGAGTTACCACTCAAAAAAGCCGCGGCATTGGTGGCGGAATTGTATTCGGTTAAAAAGAACGCACTCTATAAATGGGGCCTAGAGAATTTGTAGCTGAGCGTGATTTACCCTGGCTTGCGTGGGTATTCTTCTATATACTCCCCCGCTCGAGTTGGCCGGGTAACCGCTGCTTTATTGATGTCCCACGGGAGACTGATGAAGGGGAGGAAAGTCCGGGCTCCGCAGGGCAGGGTGCCAGGTAACGCCTGGGAGGCGCGAGCCTACGACCAGTGCAGCAGAGAGTAGACCGCCGATGGCTTTTCGGAGCACAGGTAAGGGTGAAAGGGTGCGGTAAGAGCGCACCGCGCGACTGGCAACAGTTCGTGGCACGGTAAACTCCACCCGGAGCAAGACCAAATAGGTCCCTATTGGCGCGGCCCGCGTTTGGGGACGGGTAGGTTGCTGGAGCCTGTGAGCAATTGCAGGCCTAGACGAATGGTTACCACCGTTTTTACGGTACAGAACCCGGCTTACAGGCCAACTCACCTCATTATCGGGCGAGCCTTTTGGGCTCGCCCTCTCTTTTTCAGCGTTTGAGTCAGACGATTTGGTTATAACCTCATGTAGCAGATTGGCTAACTCAAGGATTAACCCGCTGAAATATCTCTTTAATCTCCCTAAGTGTGATCCTTGTCACTGTCATGGCTTGCTTGACTTTCTTTTTACCTGCTACGTACACTTCTGGGTGGGAAAATGTGGTGTAAAGTGGATAATCTTGGTGAAAAAGGGAAAATAGCGCCATGCTACGCGGCGTCAGTGCCATATCGGTCGACAAGAAAGGGCGGCTTGCCCTACCCACTCGCTATCGCGATGGCTTAATTAACCATTGTGACGGCCAGTTTGTGTGCACGATCGATCACCAGCTCCCTTGTTTGGCCTTGTATCCCGTCCCGGAGTGGGAAGTGATAGAAGATAAGCTTGCACAGCTATCGAGCTTTCAGCCAGCAGAACGGCGTTTACAGCGGTTGCTACTCGGTCATGCGTTTGATTGTGAGATGGATAGCCAAGGGCGACTCTTGCTGTCCGCGGCGTTGCGTCAATATGCGGGGCTTGAGGGCAAAGCGATGCTGGTGGGCCAACTCAACAAGTTTGAGATTTGGGATGAGCAAACATGGCAGGCACAAATTCGCCAGGATATGGACACACAGGCGGAATCAACCCCGATGATCAGTGAGCGGTTAGCAGACCTCTCTCTGTAAATAATGAAGTGAACTTATGTCAGAACAATATACCCATGTTTCCGTCCTATTGAACGAATCGGTAGACGGCCTTGCGATAAAGCCAGACGGCATTTATGTCGATGGTACCTTTGGTCGCGGCGGTCACTCCCGTCATATTTTGTCTCAACTGGGTGAGAACGGGCGCTTATACGCCATTGATCGCGACCCTCGTGCGATTGAAGAAGCCAACACCATCGACGATCCCCGCTTTCATATTATCCATGGGCCGTTTTCTGACATTGAAACTTACTTAAGTGAACGTGGCTTGAGTGAAAAAGTCGATGGGATCTTGCTCGATCTTGGCGTGTCGTCTCCGCAGTTGGATGATCCTAGCCGCGGATTCAGCTTTATGCATGACGGCCCTTTGGATATGCGCATGGATCCGAGTTCTGGTCAGTCAGCGGCGCAGTGGTTAGAAACTGCCAGCCCAGATGACATTGCTTGGGTGTTAAAAGTGTTTGGCGAAGAGCGCTTTGCTCGCCGGATTGCCAATGCGATTGTCCGCCATCGCGAGGACGAGGAGGCGCCAGCGCTGTCTACGACCAACCAACTGGCCAAGTTGATTGATAATGCGGTGCCGTTTCGAGAAAAGAAAAAACACCCGGCGACGCGCAGTTTCCAAGCGATCCGCATTTATATCAACAGCGAGCTCGATGAGATTGAGCAAGCGCTGCAAGGCGCGTTGGCAAGCCTCGCCCCCGGTGGCCGTTTGTCTGTGATCAGCTTTCACTCGTTAGAAGATCGGATGGTGAAGCGCTTTATTCGCAAACAAAGCAAAGGTCCAGACGTGCCTAAAGGGGTGCCTTTAACCGAAGCACAAATTGCCGAGATGGGCTCAGCCGCGATGAAACCGATTGGTAAGGCGGTTAAGCCCTCTGCGAAAGAGGTTGAACACAATGCGCGTGCGCGTAGCTCGGTGTTACGCGTGGCGGAGAAATTAGGGTAAATCATGGAGCCGCGCCCCAGCCTCGCCAAACAAATTCGTCAGGACGTGCTGGCCATCGGTAAGTTGCCGTTGGGTTTGTTGGTCGCGGTGCTGATATCAGCGATCGCTGTGGTGTCAATGACGCAATCGACGCGCAGTTTGATTGCCAAACAAGATGCACTGCTTGAGCAGCGCGAAACGCTTGAAGTGGAGTGGCGAAATCAGTTGCTGGAAGAAAATGCGTTGTCTGAGCACAGCCATGTTGAGTCGGTCGCGCGTGAGGATTTTGGCATGATTCGACCAACCAGTGATAACGAAGTGATCGTAAAACGGTCTTTGAGTAATAGCCGGTGAAAAAACGTTCTAGTAAGCCAGCCAATCGCCGTACGCCAAAAGCGCCACCTGTGCTCATCCAGTGGCGCTTTGGCCTTATTTGCGTGTTTATTGCGTTTGCCTTAGTGGCGTTGGTGGCGCGTGCGGCGTATATCCAAGTGATTGAGCCAGACAGGCTGCGTCATGAAGGGGATTTACGCTCAGTGCGCGTGGAGCAGGTGCATTCCGCGCGTGGGATGATTGAAGACCGCCAAGGTGAGCCGTTGGCGGTCAGTGTCCCCGTGCAAGCGGTGTGGGCCGATCCGGTGACTGTGTTTAAACACCAAGGGCTGAACAACGTTGAGCGCTGGTATGCGCTGGCCGACGTGCTGGGTCTAGACCGCCAGGCGTTGATTGACAAGATTCAAGCGAACCGCAAGCGGCGTTTTATTTATTTACAGCGTCAAGTGCGTCCAGCAATGGCCGCGTATGTAAACAAGCTCGACTTGCCCGGAGTGGGACTGAAAGCCGAGTCTCGCCGTTTTTATCCTAGTGCGGAGGTGAGTGCCCACTTAGTGGGAATGACGGGGATTGATGGCCATGGCCTGGAAGGCATTGAACGCCGGTTTGACGACTGGTTGGCCGGTGAGCATGGCAAACGTACCGTGCGTAAAGACAGATTTGGTCGTGTGGTTGAACATATTGCCACTGAAGACAAAAAAGAAGGCCAATCACTCACGCTCAGTATCGACCAGCGTTTGCAAGCCATTGCCTACCGGGCGATTAAGCAAGCGGTGGCCGACTATCGCGCCACGTCTGGCTCGTTGGTGATGGTGGATGTGAAAACCGGCGAAGTGATGGCGATGGTTAACGCCCCCTCTTATAACCCTAATAATCGTAGCTCGCTGAAAAGTTTTAATATGCGCAACCGCGCGATCACTGACGTGTTTGAGCCTGGATCAACCATGAAGCCCTTTGTGGTGCTTACCGCGTTGGAAAACGGTGTCGCGGATATGGACACCGTAATTGATACCGGCAATGGCATCATGCAAATCGGCGGAAGCCGCGTGCGGGATGTGTCCAAAGTGGGTAAAGCCAATCTCGCGCGGATCCTCAAAAAGTCGAGCAACATTGGTGTGAGTAAGCTGTCCTTAGCGATGCCAGTGGAGACCCTGTTGGGCGAGTACGGCAGCTTTGGCTTGGGAGCCAGTACCGGTGTCGAGCTTGTGGGTGAGTCGGTGGGCCATTTTCCTTCTCGTCGTCGTTGGTCCGATTTTGAACGAGCCACCTTGGCCTTTGGTTATGGCCTGTCGGTGACCCCGACGCAGCTTGCACGCGCTTACGCTACCCTCGGCGCCTTGGGTATCAATCGACCGCTGAGTATTTTAAAGCGTGAAGGGGTGACCGAAGGCAAGCAGGTTGCGTCGCGTGAGAACGTTTATAAAGTGCTGCAAATGTTAGAAGGCGTGACGCAAGAGGGCGGAAGTGCGCGCCGTGCTGCGGTGGACGGTTACCGAGTCGGGGCGAAAACCGGTACGGCCAAAGTGGCAGTAGCGGGCGGTTATGGCGATGAGTATATCGGCTATACCGCGGGCCTTGCGCCGATCAGCAACCCAAGGCTGGCGATGGTGGTGGTGATCAACGAGCCACAAGGTGACAAGTATTACGGTGGCCAAGTGGCGGCGCCGGTGTTTTCGGATGTGATGAAAAGTGCGCTCCAGATCTTAAACATTGCGCCGGACGCGGGCACAGGCCCCGGGCTGCAAGTGGCAAAATATGCAAGTGAAGTGAACCGGAATGAATGATTTAAACCAATGGCTGAGCCCGTGGCTGGCGGATGTGCCCAGCCTCTCGGTCCAGCAAATGACATTAGACAGTCGCCAAGTCGGTGCCGGTGATGTATTTGTGGCGGTTCAAGGTCACCAGGTTGACGGTCGCCAGTTTATTCAAGCAGCGATTGAGGCAGGCGCGGCGGCCGTGGTGCAACAAGGTGAAAACGACCAGATAGCCTGGCGCGATCAGGTGCCAGTGATCAGCTTGCGCGCGTTACCTCATGCCCTCTCGGCGATGGCGGCGCGCTTTTATCAGGATCCTCAGCAACACCTCGGGTTGATTGGTGTCACCGGAACCAACGGCAAAACCACGGTGTCGCAACTGATTGCCCAATGGCTAGACGCTTTAGATCAACGCACAGCCGTGATGGGCACCACGGGAAACGGCTTTATTGGCGCGCTTAAAGCCGCTGACAACACCACAGGGGACGCGATTAGCATTCAAGCCCAATTAGCCGATTTCGTTGAGCAAGGTGCCCGGCATGTGGCGATGGAAGTGTCATCGCACGGCTTGGTGCAAGGGCGCGTGGCCAGCCTTGCCTTTGATGCCGCGGTGTTTACAAATTTAAGTCATGATCACCTTGATTATCACGGCACCCTCGACGCCTACGCCGAGGCGAAAAAGCAACTGTTTGAGTTAGGCTCGCCACTTAAAGTCATCAATGCGGATGATACGGTGGGTCGCACTTGGCTCAAGCAATGGCCAGACGCTATCGCTGTCGCCATGACCTCCTCCTCATTAGATGGACATGCAGGCCCGTTTGTACGCGCAACCTCGGTCGCCTATGCCAGTGACGGTGTGCGGGTACAGGTCGACTCATCGTGGGGGCAAGGCGAAATCCAAGCGGCATTAGTGGGAGATTTTAATGTCAGCAATTTGCTGGTGAGCTTGGCCACCTTATTGGGGCTGGGCTATCCGTTAGCGCCGTTATTGGCCGTGAGCCCGCAGCTGCAAGCTGTCACAGGGCGGATGGAGGTTTTTCTCGCCGCTGACAAACCGACAGTCGTGGTTGATTATGCTCACACGCCCGATGCGCTGGAGAAAGCGCTGCTTGCGTTGCGACGTCATTGTAAAGGCGCGCTGTGGTGCATATTTGGCTGTGGCGGAGACCGTGATACACGCAAGCGGCCGTTAATGGCCCGCCTCGCCGAACAGCATGCCGATCATACGGTGTTAACCAATGATAACCCTCGCAGCGAAGCGCCTGAAGCCATTACTCAAGACATGCTTGCGGGCATGGAGGCGCCAGAGCGCGCATGGGTAAAACATGATCGCGCCGACGCGGTGAGCCAGGTTATTCGCCAAGCGAAAGCCGAGGACATTGTTTTGGTCGCAGGCAAGGGCCATGAAGATTATCAAGTGTTGGCGCACGGCAAGGTGCACTATTCCGACCGAGAGACGGTGGCGGCGCAACTCAAGGAGTTATCATGATTCGGACCTCACTCGATACCCTCGCGCACGCGGTGAACGCGACGATTTTACAACGTGAGTTGATACCGGCGAGCCCGCAAGTTGATGCCATTACCACGGATACCCGCGAGCTTGGCGAAGGGGCGATGTTTGTTGCCCTGAAAGGGGAGCGCTTTGATGGCCATGACTTTGCGGCTCAAGCCAAAGAGGCCGGTGCGGCGGCGATAGTGGTCGATCGTCCGCTGGATGTAGCGATCCCTCAATTGCTGGTGGAGGACACGCGTATTGCCCTTGGCCAACTCGGGGCGTGGGTGAAAAGCCAGTGTCAGGTGTCCACCATTGCCATTACCGGCAGCTGCGGTAAAACCACCGTGAAGCAGATGTTGGCGGCGATCCTCGCGCAAAAAGGACCCACGTTAGCCACTGCGGGTAATTTCAATAATGATATCGGTGTGCCGCTGACCCTGTTTCGACTGACGCCAGAGCACCAGTATGCGGTGATTGAGCTGGGCGCGAATCATATTGGCGAAATCGCTTATACCACCGCGTTGGTTAAACCCGATATTGCCATGGTGACTAACTTGGCCGCAGCACATCTTGAGGGATTTGGCTCATTGGAAGGGGTGGCGATTGCCAAAGGAGAGATCTACCAAGGCTTACCAGAAGGTGGCATTGCTCTGGTCAATCAGCACAGCCACGGCGACGAAAAGTGGCAAGCGGTCTTGGCTGACAAGCAGGTGATCCCCGTCACTGACACTGAGGCGGCACCACTGAGGTTGCTAGATAGCACGCTCACTGATTCGGGCTGTTATCACATGACCTTGAGTGACGGCCAGATACAAAGAACCGTGACCTTGCCTCTGCCCGGATTGCACAATATTACCAATGCGCTGATGGCAGGCTGTGCGGCCATGCAATTACCAGGCGTGGCGTTGGACGATGTGGTGAGTGGCTTAGCGGCGATGGAAAATGCTGCGGGACGTACCCAGGTCACTGAGCCTCGACCAGGCTTGAGGTTGATTGATGACACCTACAACGCCAGTGTGCCGGCAATGAAATCCGCGATTGATGTGCTGGCCAGCTACCCAGGCGAAAAGTGGCTCATTGTGGGCGATATGGCTGAGCTTGGGCAATACAGTGAACAAATGCATCGTGAAGTGGGAGAGCATGCCGCGCAAGCGCAGTTACACCAAGTTTTCACGACTGGAAACGATAGCCGTGTGATCAGCGAATGCTGTGGCGGTAACCATTTTGATAGTAAAGAGGCGCTCATTGCGCATGTCGTAGCCATGATAAATACACAGACACCTAACACCATTCTTATTAAAGGCGCTCGCGGGATGGCGATGGAAGCCGTTGTTGCCGCCATCAAGGAGGCTTGCTAATGCTTTTATGGTTAGCGGAAGCGCTACAAAACCTTTTACCCTCGATGCGGTTGTTTGAATACCTGACGTTCCGAGCGATTGTGAGTGCATTAACCGCACTATTGTTCTCGCTATGGGCCGGGCCGCGTTTGATTAAACGCCTGCAATCGATGCAAATTGGCCAAGTGGTCCGTGAAGAAGGCCCTGAATCTCATTTTAGCAAGCGCGGTACACCGACCATGGGCGGGGTACTGATCGTCGCGGCCATCAGTCTGACGGTCTTTTTGTGGGCGGACTTGGCCAACCCATATGTATGGGCGGTGATGGTTGTCCTGCTTGGCTATGGCGCGGTGGGATTTGTTGATGATTACCGCAAAGTGGTACGCAAGAATACGGATGGGCTGGTCGCGCGCTGGAAGTATTTCTGGCAATCCGCCATTGCGTTAGGCGTGGCGTTTGCCCTCTATGCGCACGGCAAGGACACCGCAGCCACTCAGTTGGTGGTACCGTTTTTCAAAGATGTGATGCCGCAACTTGGCCTGTTCTATGTGGTCTTTACCTACTTTGTGATTGTGGGGACCAGCAATGCGGTGAACCTGACGGATGGCCTCGATGGGTTAGCGATTTTGCCCACCGTGATGGTCGCCGGTGGGTTTGCCTTTATTGCTTGGGCGACAGGGAATGTGAACTTTGCCAGCTACCTGCATATTCCGTATATCCAATACAGCAGTGAGCTGGTGGTTGTTTGCGCCGCGATTGTTGGGGCTGGCCTTGGCTTTTTGTGGTTCAACACTTACCCAGCTCAAGTGTTTATGGGGGATGTGGGCTCGCTGGCATTAGGCGGTGCGCTAGGCACGATTGCGGTACTGGTGCGTCAAGAGCTGTTGCTGATCATCATGGGCGGGGTGTTCGTGATGGAGACGGTGTCGGTGATCTTGCAGGTTGGCTCCTATAAATTGCGCGGCCAACGTATTTTCCGTATGGCACCGATTCATCATCATTATGAGCTAAAAGGCTGGCCGGAGCCGCGGGTAATCGTGCGCTTTTGGATCATTTCGTTGATGCTAGTGCTCATTGCACTGGCCACACTTAAGGTACGCTAATCATGCCAGCCGCGAGCCAGCGTTCATTAACCGAGTTTCATCATATCGTGGTGATGGGCTTGGGCGTGACCGGATTGTCAGTGGTGCGCTTTATTGCCCGCCATCATCCCAAGGCATGCATTCGCGTGATGGACTCTCGCACGCAGCCTCCGGGGCAAGACCAACTGCCGGATAACGTCGAGTTGCACACAGGCAGCTGGCAACCCACGTGGTTAGCGGACGCCGACTTGGTCGTCACTAACCCTGGGATATCGCTGCAGACACCCGCCTTGCTGCCAGTCCATGCAGCGGGCACCCCTGTTGTAGGGGATATTGAGTTGTTTGCTTGGTATTGCGACCAGCCCGTGGTGGCGATCACCGGCTCCAACGGCAAAAGTACTGTCACGGCACTAGTGGGCGAAATGGCTCGAGCGGCAGGTATGAATGTTGGCGTCGGCGGCAATATTGGTGTGGCGGCGTTAGACTTGCTCGACCGCGGTCACGCGCTGTATGTGTTGGAGTTGTCGAGCTTTCAACTCGAAACCACCGAGTCGCTGGTTCTAGATGGCGCGGCCTTTTTGAATTTCTCAGAAGATCACATGGATAGATACGACAGCTTGGCCGATTATCGTGCCGCCAAGTGCCGTATTTTCACCCATGCGACTACCCTGATTGCCAATGCCGATGATCCGCAAACACACGATGATCTGCAAACGCGCCATGCGCTGCAAACGAACAGCGCCTCCTCCATGCGTCTGTTTGGTTTCCACCAAGGCGATTATTGCCTTATCAGCCACCAAGGTGAAGCTTGGTTAGCGGCACACGGCCAGCCACTGCTTCCCGTCTCTTCACTGGGACTGGTGGGCCGTCATAACGTGGCGAATGGGCTGGCGGCCATGGCGCTGGCTGACAGTGTCGGCATTAGTCAGCAAGGGCAAAAAGCAGCACTCAGTACGTACGCTGGCCTCCCGCACCGTTGTCAAAAAGTCGCCGAGCATCAGGGCGTGCTATGGGTCAATGATTCAAAAGCCACCAATGTGGCCAGTACCCTGGCGGCGCTCGATGGTTTGGATCTCGACGGGCGGTTACACCTTTTGGTGGGTGGCGATGGTAAAGGCGCCGACTTTCGCGCTTTACAACCGGCGTTGGCGAAACTCTCGGTATCGCTTTATTGCTTTGGCAAGGATAAAGCCCAGTTAGCACAGCTCGATAAGCAGGCGCACTGTGTCGATACTCTGCAACAAGCGATGACGGCCGCTGCTAATCAAGTGACAGCCGGTGATATGGTGTTGTTATCGCCCGCCTGCTCGAGTCTGGATCAATTTGCTAATTTTGCTGCCCGTGGTGACGCTTTTATCGCGGGCGTAGAATCGATGATTGCGAGGCAGACATGACCGTGCGCAGACTTCCTCAATACTGCTGGCAGTGGCTTCGGACACCGTCTCCTGGCGTGTTATACGACCGCCAGTTAGTGTGGACGTCGTTGCTGTTGATGGTCATCGGGTTAGTCATGGTGACGTCGGCGTCTTTGCCTGTGGGGCTTAGGCTGGCGGATGCGCCTTTTTTGTTTGCCAAGCGTCATGCTTTTTATCTGACCGTCGCCATCGTCGCCGCAGTGGTAGTGATGTACATTCCCGTGCATTGGTGGCAGCGCTATAGCGGCTACATGTTATTGCTCTCGTCGCTATTGTTACTGGCGGTGCTTGCTGTGGGTCGGTCTGTCAATGGTGCCGCGCGCTGGATCTCTGTGGCTGGGATCAATATTCAGCCTGCGGAGATCGCCAAGTTATCCTTGTTTGTCTTTTTAGCCGGTTATCTGGTGCGTCGTCATGGTGAGGTGCGTGAGCATTTCCGCGGCTTTGCCAAACCGTTGGCTGTCTTGTTGCTGTTTGCGAGCTTGCTGTTGGCACAACCTGATTTAGGCTCGGTGGTGGTGATGTTTGTCACCACTGTGGGCATGTTGTTTATTGCAGGGGCCAAGCTGTGGCAGTTTATTGCGCTGCTGATCACCGGGTTGACCTTGGTAGGCGGCTTGATTGTCGCTGAGCCTTACCGAGTGCGCCGTGTCACTGCCTTTTTAGACCCATGGCAAGACCCGTTTGGCAGTGGTTATCAGCTAACCCAGTCTTTGATGGCATTTGGTCGCGGAGATTGGTTTGGACAAGGACTCGGTAACTCCATCCAAAAACTGGAATATCTGCCAGAAGCCCATACTGATTTCGTGTTTGCGGTGATTGCCGAAGAGCTTGGGTTGGTGGGCGTCAGCGTCATTTTGTGTTTGATTTTTTACTTGGTGTTTAAAGCCTTGTTTATTGGTAAGCGTTGCCTCGAGCAAAACCAACTATTTGGTGGCTTTCTTGCCTTCGGGATTGGGATCTGGTTTGCGTTCCAAACCATGGTCAATGTGGGGGCTGCTGCTGGTATGCTTCCGACTAAAGGCTTGACCTTGCCGTTGATCAGTTACGGGGGCTCCAGCTTGGTGATCATGGCGGTGGCCGTGGCGCTGTTATTGCGCATTGATCATGAATATCGCTTAGCCACATCGCAAGCACATCAAAGAAACCCTTATCAAGATAAAGACCCTAACAATGCGTAAAAAACGATTATTAGTGATGGCAGGTGGCACCGGTGGGCATGTTTTTCCGGGGCTCGCCGTCGCCAAGTATTTAGAGAAACAAGGCTGGGACGTTTGTTGGTTGGGCACTGCGGATCGTATGGAGGCCGATTTGGTGCCTAAATATGGCATCGAGATCGCATTTATTCGCGTTAAAGGCTTGATTGGTTCAGGGCTGATGCGCAAGCTACGAGCCCCTTGGATGATTGTCAGTGCGATTTGGCAAGCGCGACAAGTCATTAAACGGGTTAAACCGGATGCTGTGTTAGGCATGGGCGGTTATGTGAGTGGTCCAGGTGGCATTGCGGCGTGGTTAAGCGGTGTGCCCGTTATCTTACATGAACAAAATGCGGTCGCGGGGTTAACTAACCGCTGGTTGGCGAAGGTCGCCAAACAGGTGTTACAAGCGTTTCCTGGCGCATTCGATGGCAAGACAGTGGTGGGTAATCCGGTGCGCCGAGACGTGTGTGATATTCCGGCGCCTGAACACCGTTTGCATGAACGAGCAGGGCCGTTGCGGATTTTGGTGATGGGAGGCAGCCAAGGGGCGCGTATCCTTAACCAAACGGTCCCCGAGGCGGTCGCGCTCACCGAGCAAGCGGTGACGGTTCGCCACCAAGCAGGCAAGCATAACGCCGACCTGACACGGGATGCTTATCAGCAAACCGGTGTTAGCGATGTGGTTGTCAGCGAATTTATTGACGATGTTGCCGAGGCCTATGCGTGGGCCGATGTAGTGATTTGCCGCAGCGGGGCATTGACGGTGTCTGAGCTGGCGGCGGCTGGCGTTGGGGCGATTTTCGTCCCCTTTATGCATGCCGATAGGCAACAAGCACTCAACGGTGATTATTTAGTCGCCCGCGGTGCGGCTTTAATGATTGAACAGCCATCACTGACAGCAAGCACATTGGCTGAGACAATCAATCAGCTTGACCGTCCGCGCTTGTTAGCGATGGCGACGGCAGCGCGAGAGGCGGCCATTATTGATGCAGATGCCCGTGTCGCGGACGTCATCGTCACGCACGCCAACAAATAGAGAATAGAGAATGGGTAAATTGGATAACCAGCAGCTGGAAAAAATTCGCACCATGATCCCGGAAATGCGCCGGGTTAAGCGGATCCACTTTGTGGGGATCGGCGGTGCAGGCATGTGTGGTATTGCTGAAGTGCTGATTAATGAAGGTTACCAAATAACCGGCTCGGATCTTGCACAGAATATCGTCACAGAGCGATTGGCATCCATGGGGGCGCAGATTTTTATCGGTCATCAAGCCAGCCATATTGAACAAGCCAGTGTCGTGGTGGTATCGACGGCCATCAAGCCGGATAACCCAGAGGTGGAAGCGGCAAAGGCGGCGCGTATTCCTGTGGTGCGTCGGGCGGAAATGCTTGCCGAGTTAATGCGCTACCGGCACGGAATTGCCGTTGCCGGTACACACGGCAAAACCACCACCACCGCGATGGTCACACAAATTTTCTCTGAGGCAGGGTTAGATCCCACTTTCGTCAATGGAGGGTTGGTAAAAAGTGCAGGCACCAATGCGCGGTTAGGTAGCAGTCGCTATTTGATTGCCGAAGCAGATGAAAGTGATGCTTCCTTTTTACACTTGCAGCCAATGGTCGCCATTGTCACCAACATAGAAGCGGACCACATGGACACTTATGGTGGTAGCTTCGCGAAGTTGCAGCAGACGTTTATCGACTTTCTCCATAATCTGCCTTTTTACGGATTGGCGGTGGTGTGCATTGATGATCCGGTCGTTCGTGAGCTGATCCCGTCGATTGGACGGCAAGTGATCACTTACGGGTTCTCGCAAGATGCCGATGTATGTTTACATGATTACCAACAGCATGGGCAGTGTGGCGTGTTTAAAGTCACACGCCCTCACCGCGAGACACTGACGATTCGTTTAAATACGCCAGGCCAGCACAATGCGCTCAACGCGGCAGCGGCGATTGCTGTCGCCACAGAAGATGGTGTCGACGATGAGGCTATTTTACGTGCTTTAGCCAATTTTGCGGGTACAGGGCGGCGTTTTGACCAACTCGGTGAGTTTGCCGTGGAGGATGGCACCGCCTTGCTGGTCGATGATTATGGTCATCACCCCAGTGAAGTGGACGTGACCATCAAAGCGGCACGCGCTGGCTGGCAAGACCATCGTTTAGTGATGATTTTTCAGCCACACCGTTACAGCCGTACGCGCGATCTTTATGATGACTTTGCCAATGTGTTGGAAAAAGTGGATGTTTTGCTGATGCTGGATGTGTACTCAGCGGGTGAAACGCCGATTGCGGGGGCTGACGGTAGAAGCTTGTGTCGTAGCATTCGCGCGCGCGGGAAGCTGGATCCTATTTTTGTGCCTAATGCTGAGGCATTACCCCCGGCGTTAGCCAACGTGCTGCAACCTAATGACTTGGTTTTAACACAAGGCGCAGGTGATATTGGTAAAGTAGCAAAAAATTTAGCGGCAAAGCAGCTAGACAAGGCTAAAATGGCGCAATAAAAAGTAGCTGGCGAGATAAAAATAGCGGTCAACATCGGTTGTTGCGAGAATAAACATCGGTTTTTATCGTCTTTGTGGGAAAATGACGCGCAATCGATCCCAGCTTATTGATGAAAGTGCATCTCTAGGTTGGAGAGCGTCACGCGGGATCGCTATAATCAGTCGGTTTTTTCGCTGTGAGTGTCAAGTCGCATCGACACAAGGCGATAAGATAGGTATGAGCATGGTCAATGCCCTGACACGCGTACAAGCAGTGATAAAACTGGATCGGCAAACAGGCGCCTCACTCGCGTTCCTGGTTGGGGTGATCACCCTGATGTTGCTAGGGATCGTCCGTGTGATTGATTGGATGAGTGATGAGCAGCAGCTCCCCTTGTCACAACTGGTGATGGAAGGTGACCAAACACATGTCAGTGTTGATCAAGTTCGCCAAGCCGTGTTGTCAGGCGGCGAGCTAAAAAGCTTTATGCTGCAGGATGTAAATCGCATCCAAGCGAACATTGAGGCGCTCCCATGGGTGAAACAGGTTGCGGTAAGAAAGCAGTGGCCCGACACCTTAAAGGTACATATTACTGAATACCGGGCGAGCGCGATTTGGAATAGGCAAAAGTTGCTGACGCCAGACGGGACGGTATTCAATGGCGCCCCGCAAGATGTCGCCGATAAAAAGCTGGTGTCGCTACACGGCAATACCGGCACGTCGGAAGAAGTATTGCATACGAGTCGAGAGCTCGAACGTAAATTACAGCGAATTGGCTTATCGATTCAGGCGTTATCACTCAATAAACGGCGCTCATGGCGTATCGTGACACGAGATGGCGTACGGATTGAGTTAGGGCGAAAGGCGCGACAAGAAAGGCTAGCGCGATTGGTCCGTTTATATCCGCGGATAAAGGCACAAGACAAAGCCATTGCGTATGTCGATTTACGTTATGACACCGGGGCTGCGGTAGGCTGGAAAACAGAGGCAGACGACGCGAATCGCCAAAATTAAGAGATGGTTGAATGAATAAAACGACAGACAAGTCACTGATAGTTGGGCTCGATATAGGGACGTCCAAAGTGTCTACCCTGGTCAGTGAAGTGCTGCCAGATGGCACGATCAACGTGCTGGGTGTGGGAAGTAGTCCCTCTCGCGGCATGGATAAAGGTGGCGTTAACGACTTAGAGTCTGTGGTTAAATCTGTTCAGCGTGCGGTGAATGAAGCCGAGATGATGGCAGATTGCCAAATCAGCTCTGTCTATCTTTCTTTGTCAGGGAAGCATATTCACTGCCAAACTGAGAGAGGGATGGGGACAATATCGGATGAAGATGTTACCCAAGACGACATAGACAATGTGATTCATACCGCGAAGTCGGTCAAAATCAGTGATGAGCAGCGCGTGCTGCATGTGATCCCACAAGAATACAAAATTGATTATCAAGAAGGGATCAAAAATCCGCTCGGGTTATCCGGGGTGAGGATGGAAGCGAGTGTGCACCTCATCACATGTCACAATGACACCGCAAAAAATATTGAGAAAGCAGTCGAACGTTGTGGTCTTAGCGTTGATCAACTGATTTTCTCCGGGCTTTCAGCAAGTCATGCCGTGATCACACCGGATGAGCGAGAGCTAGGTGTCTGTGTCGTCGATATCGGCGGCGGCACCATGGATCTTGCCGTGTGGACAGGAGGTGCCCTCCGCCATGCCGAAGTGATCCCCTATGCGGGCAATGTGATTACCAGTGATATTGCCTATGCCTTTGGCACACCACTGGCCGATGCAGAAGACATTAAAGTGAAATATGGCTGTGCATTGAGTGAGTTGGTGAACAAGGATGCCAAAGTGAATGTCCCAAGTGTGGGAGGACGCCCATCAAGGACATTGCAGCGACAAACCTTGTCAGAGGTGATTGAGCCGCGTTGCTCAGAGCTTTTGGGACTGGTAAACCAAAAGCTGGTCGCTATCCAAGAAAAGCTGCGTAGCGATGGTGTTAAACATCAAATGGCAGCGGGAATTGTGCTCACTGGGGGCGCATCACAAATGCATGGCTTGGTGGAATGTGCAGAACGCGTATTCCAAAACCAAGTAAGAGTGGGGCAACCTGTGAATGTCACCGGATTGACCGACTATGTGCAAGCGCCTTGTTATGCAACCGCGGTTGGGCTTTTACACTACGGCAAAGAAAGCTTGCTGACAGAAACGAGTGAACCAGAACAAAAGCGGGCTGTGGCTAGCTGGATAAACAAGCTGAGTAGCTGGTTTAAGAAAGAATTTTAACCCTGATGCGAACAGGAAGGACGGAGAGAACTCATGTTTGAACCGATGATGGAAATGTCTGACGATGCGGTGATTAAGGTCGTCGGCATTGGCGGTGGCGGTGG
This sequence comes from Salinivibrio sp. KP-1, assembly GCF_000968645.1. Classification (NCBI taxonomy): domain Bacteria; kingdom Pseudomonadati; phylum Pseudomonadota; class Gammaproteobacteria; order Vibrionales; family Vibrionaceae; genus Salinivibrio; species Salinivibrio sp. KP-1. The sequence goes on from NZ_LAQR01000002.1 coordinate 113,721, forward strand.
TAACGCCGTTGAGCATATGGTGCGTGAGTCAATCGAAGGGGTTGACTTTATTAGCATTAACACGGATGCCCAAGCACTACGTAAAAGCAGCGTAGGCACGGTCATTCAAATTGGTGGTGATATCACTAAAGGCCTAGGTGCGGGGGCTAACCCACAAGTAGGTCGAGATTCTGCCCTTGAAGATCGCGATGCGATTAAAGCTGAGCTCGAAGGTGCCGATATGGTATTTATCGCAGCCGGAATGGGCGGTGGTACAGGAACCGGCGGAGCCCCCATTATTGCGGAAATCGCGAAAGAAATGGGAATCCTGACCGTTGCTGTGGTCACTAAACCATTCAGCTTTGAGGGTAAAAAGCGACTCGCTTTTGCAGAGCAAGGTATCGAAGAGCTGTCAAAACATGTTGACTCGCTGATTACGATCCCGAACGAAAAACTGCTTAAAGTGCTAGGTCGCGGGATTACATTACTCGATGCCTTTGCCAAAGCAAACGACGTGCTACGCAACGCCGTGCAAGGGATCGCCGAGTTAATCACGCGCCCAGGTCACATCAACGTCGACTTTGCGGATGTCCGCACTGTGATGTCAGAGATGGGACACGCGATGATGGGCAGCGGCGTGGCAACCGGCGAAGATCGCGCGGAAGAGGCAGCAGAAATGGCCATTTCTAGCCCGCTTCTTGAGGACATCGATTTAGCCGGTGCGCGCGGTGTGCTGGTGAATATTACCGCGGGCTTTGATATGCGTCTTGATGAATTTGAGACCGTGGGTAACACCGTCAAAGCGTTTGCATCAGACAATGCGACTGTGGTGATTGGGACATCGATGGACCCAGAGATGAGCGACGAGCTGCGTGTGACTGTCGTGGCCACCGGAATTGGTAATGAGCGTAAGCCAGATATCACCTTGGTGACCAACTCACAGTCTGGGCAAGCACAGGCAGAGCCGAAAAAGGCACAGCCTTTGCAAGAGAAACCTCAGGCGGCAAGTGCAAACCCTGCGGCGAAAGAGCAGCCTGCTGCATCGTCTTCGAATGCAGCACCAAAATCGCAGACCGAGCATGATTATCTCGATATTCCTGCGTTTTTGCGTAAACAAGCTGACTAATCGCAATTGCTTGGTTTGTAGCCAGTGATGTGCTATCATCACGCTCCCCTTGTCTAAGGTGACAGGGTAATGAGTGACGCAGAGCACACTTTTTTGAGAAAAAGTTGAGATAAGCCGATGATTAGACAGCGAACATTGAAAAGTATGGTCCAAACGACTGGTGTGGGTCTCCACTCTGGGCGTAAGGTTACGCTTACTCTGCGTCCGGCTCCTGCCAATACCGGTGTGATTTACCGTCGCACAGACATGGAGCCACCGGTCGATTTTCCGGCTAACCCTGAGGATGTGCGCGACACCATGTTGTGCACCGCCTTAGTCAATGACGCGGGTGTTCGCATCTCAACCGTTGAGCATCTCAGTGCAGCAATTGCAGGCATGGGGATCGATAACATTATTATCGAAGTGGACGCGCCAGAAATTCCAATTATGGATGGCAGTTCAAGCCCGTTCATCTTTTTGCTGCAGTCTGCGGGTATCGACGTCCAAAACGCGCCAAAACGGTTCATTCGCATTAAAAAGCCTGTTCGCATTGAAGACGATGACAAATGGGCGGAGTTGCTGCCGTATAACGGCTTCCGTCTTGATTTTGCTATCGAATTCGACCACCCCGCGATTGAATCTGAGCAACAAAACCTGGTACTAGACTTTTCAAGCCAGTCTTTTATTAAAGACTTGAGCCGGGCTCGTACCTTCGGTTTTATGCGTGACATCGAGTACCTGCAGTCACAAAATTTGTGTCTGGGCGGCAGCTTTGACTGTGCCATCGTGCTGGACGATTATCGTATCTTGAATGAAGAAGGCTTGCGCTTTGACAACGAACTCGTCAAGCATAAGGTGTTGGACGCTATCGGTGACCTTTACATGTGTGGCCACAGTATCCTCGGTGAGATGCGCGCGTACAAATCGGGCCATGCACTGAACAACAAACTGTTGCGCGCGGTCTTGGCCGATCAAGAAGCTTGGGAGTGGGTCACGTTTGAAGAAACCGACACCTCACCGGTCGCATTTGCTGAACCGGGGATGGTCTTGGCCTAAGCCCTGTCTGATACGGTAGGCGGTTGCACGGTAACAGCGCAATGCACCATACTGAGGCAGAATAAACCGCTAATACCTAGAGATTGATAGATAAAAAGCCAGAGCTCACTCTGGCTTTTTTTGATCCTCGGCGAGTTTGGCCAACGCCTCGAACCGTGCTTTTAGTTTGGGAGAGGCATTGTCACCTAGTGCACGCAGTAACTCACCCGAGGCTTGACTAAGGTGGCGGGACGGCGCGGTTTCTTTGTCTTCTCGATCGGCGGCGGCGAGTGCCGGGTTAATTTTCACTTCAATGGTTGTTAGGCTTGCCAGCCCTTTTTGACGTAATACCGACAATAAATGTTGTCGTTCGTAGTTCAGTCGCATCGCCCAGGCGGCGCTACCGGCTTCTACCACCAATACGCCATCACGATAATTGGCGACGCGGCAAGCTTTTGATGTCTCACCGGGTAACAAGGCTAAGATCAGCTTGTTTAGCTTGGCGAGCTCAACCGCTCGCTGAGCAATATTATTGGGGTCGCTCTCCAACAGATGGAGGGTAGAGCGGGGACGGTGGTCTCTCATCGCGCAATAACTGCCTTTTTTGTCATCAATTCGGCGCCTGAACGGGCGCACAGCGTCTAATTTTCGCTAATTGATCCCTTGAGTATTGGATTTGTCATAGGATGTGAAAGTAATTTACCTTATCATACATGCTCCACCTCGGCATGTAGCCTACCGGGTTGATATATCGGTATGTCCTGAGGTGATCACCGTAGAGTGAAAAAACCATTCACAGGTAAGTGTCGCATGGGTAAGGCGATGGCGGCGTATTTTTTCCGTGCCATCTACCACATTTACATTCAGTCACGTGGAAATCGTTGTGAAGTGGCGTCATCGCCCTTGAATTCTGTCCGATTTGGCTCCACTTAAGGTAGATGCGTTTTGGCATCTTGTGTTGAATCGATGAGCTTAAGCCAACCCGCGTTTGAACTGAAACACGCCAGCATAGAGGCAGTGTAGCGGCCGCCCATGTGGGAAAACCATTAAAAAGAGTACCGGCAACGCCATGTTATCGAAAGTCCTGACTAAAGTTATCGGAAGCCGTAATGACCGCACCTTGCGTCGGCTGAGAAAAGTTGTTGATGAAATCAACAAACTCGAACCCCAATTTGAAGCATTGAATGATGATGCGCTGAAAGCGAAAACCGTTGAATTCCGCGAGCGCCTTGATCAAGGTGCCGAGCTTGATGACCTCCTTCCTGAAGCCTTTGCCACTGTACGAGAAGCCTCTAAGCGTGTATTTGGCCTGCGCCACTTTGACGTGCAAATGGTCGGCGGTATCGTACTCCACAATGGTCAGATTGCGGAAATGCGCACCGGTGAAGGTAAAACCCTGACCGCGACGCTACCTTCTTATTTGAACGCCCTGACCGGAAAAGCGGTTCACATTGTGACGGTGAATGATTATTTGGCGGAACGTGATGCCGAAACCAACCGTCCGTTGTTTGAGTTTTTAGGAATGACGGTGGGCGTCAATGTCCCCAACATGCCGCCGGAGGCGAAAAAAGCCGCTTATGCGTGTGATGTACTTTACGGTACCAATAACGAGTTCGGCTTTGACTATTTGCGTGACAACATGGCGTTTCGAGCAGAAGACCGTGTGCAACGCGATCGCTATTTCTCGATTGTCGATGAGGTTGACTCGATCCTCATTGATGAGGCGCGTACGCCTCTGATTATTTCTGGGCCAGCAGAAGACAGCTCGGAGATGTATCAGCGTATCAATGCCTTGATCCCAAGCCTGAAACAGCAAGAGCAAGAAGACACCGAAGACTATCAAGGTGATGGCCACTTCACGGTCGATGAAAAAGCCAAGCAAGTGTACATGACCGAAAATGGTCAAGAGTTTGTCGAAGACTTGCTCAAGAAAAACGGCTTGATGGAAGACGGCGATACGCTGTACTCACCGGCAAATATCAGCCTGATTCATCATATTAATGCCGCATTACGCGCGCACGTCTTGTTTGAGCGCGACGTTGATTACATCGTTAAAGACGATGAAGTCATCATCGTGGATGAGCACACTGGGCGTACCATGCCGGGACGTCGTTGGTCAGAAGGCTTACACCAGGCGGTGGAAGCCAAAGAAGGGGTGAAAATTCAAAACGAGAACCAAACGCTGGCCTCGATCACCTTCCAAAACTTCTTCCGTTTGTATGACAAACTCTCAGGCATGACAGGGACCGCGGACACCGAGGCGTTCGAATTCCAGTCTATCTATGGCCTAGACACCGTGGTTATCCCGACTAACCGCCCAATGGTGCGTAAAGATCACGCCGATCAGGTCTACATGACCGAAAAAGAAAAGTTTGCCGCTATTGCGGAAGACATCAAAACACGTGCCAAAGCCGGTCAACCGGTATTGGTCGGAACGGTATCGATTGAAAAATCTGAATTGTTATCGAATGCCTTGAAAAAAGATGGCATCAAGCACCAAGTGCTCAACGCCAAATTCCACGCCCATGAAGCCGATATTGTTGAGCAAGCCGGTTACCCAGGCACGGTAACGATCGCCACTAACATGGCCGGTCGTGGTACCGATATCGTGTTGGGTGGTAGCTGGAAACAAGTGCTGGGTGATGTTGAAAACCCGACCGATGCGCAAGTAGAAGCGGCGAAAGAAAAATGGCAGCAGCTTCATGACCAGGTCGTTGAAGCGGGTGGCCTGCATATCATTGGTACTGAGCGTCATGAATCACGTCGTATCGATAACCAGCTGCGTGGTCGTGCTGGTCGTCAAGGTGACCCAGGCTCAACCCGTTTCTATTTGTCGATGGAAGATTCTTTGATGCGGATCTTCGCCTCAGAAAAAGTCTCTAACATGATGAAACGATTAGGGATGGCCGAAGGCGAAGCCATTGAGCACCCATGGGTCAATAAAGCCATTGAAAACGCACAACGAAAAGTAGAAGGGCGTAACTTTGACATCCGTAAGCAACTGCTCGAATTTGATGATGTCGCCAACGATCAGCGCAAAGTGGTGTACGAGCTGCGTGACGCGTTACTGGTGTCAGAAGATATCAGCGAAATGATCGAGCACAACCGCGAGGATGTGGTTAATAACATTGTGAACCAGTACATTCCGCCACAATCGCTAGAAGAAATGTGGGATATTGCTGGCCTTGAAAAGCGCCTTAAAGCGGATTTTGATCTCGAATTGCCGATTCAGCAATGGCTAGATGAAGACGACAAGCTGTATGAAGAGTTGTTGCGCGAGCGCATTCTGATGGCCTTGATCGAGGTTTATAAAGGCAAAGAAGAGGCGGTAGGGGCAGAAACCCTGCGTAACTTTGAAAAAGCAGTGATGCTGCAAACCTTGGATACGCTTTGGAAAGAGCATCTCGCGGCGATGGATCACCTCCGTCAAGGTATTCACTTACGTGGCTATGCGCAGAAGAACCCGAAACAAGAGTACAAGCGCGAATCGTTTGAGCTGTTTGAGGGCATGCTAGAAGCGCTGAAAACCGATGTGGTGACAACGCTTAGCCGAGTGCGTGTTCAGCAGCCGGATGACGTTGAGCGTATGGAAGCCGAGCGCAAAGCGCGCGCAGAGCAGGCCGCGCAAAAGCAGCAAGTTAACCATGCGCAAGCTGATAACCAGTTTGATGATAGCGACAGCGCCGAACAGAGTGGCAGCGGCAACGAAACCGTGGTGCGTGATGGACGTAAAGTTGGTCGTAATGAGCCTTGTCCTTGTGGATCAGGGAAGAAATTTAAGCAATGTCACGGTAGAATCTAAGCCCTGACCATGCATTATCAAAAAGGCCGTTTATCGGCCTTTTTTTATTATCAGGAGAGACCATGAAACGGATAAGTATTGCCGCTGGCATTATTGTTAATCCGACACAAGATAAAGTCTTTATCACTCGCCGCCATGCTCACGCGCATCAAGGGGGAAAGTGGGAATTTCCTGGCGGAAAAATTGAGGGGAGTGAAACCCCGCAACGGGCACTGCTGCGTGAATTAAACGAAGAAGTCGGGATTACAGCAAAAGCGGTCAGCCCCTTTATATCGTTGGACTTTGACTTTCCCGACAAAGCATTAAGTTTGGATTTTTTCTTGGTCTGTGACTTTGAGGGTGAGCCCCAAGGCTGTGAGGGGCAAGAGGGTATTTGGGCACCGATTGCCGAATTGGATAACTATCCGTTTCCCGAGGCCAACGATGCGGTATTAGAAAAAATTCGCGCTCGGTTCTGAGCGCGAGAGAGGCGTTGTAGAAAAGTGAACAGGGGCAGAGCGTTTAATCGTGCTGCCCTTCTGACCAGAGATCATCATCAGAAAGGTCAGGGGCCCCGGGGATGGCTTTTTCTTCACTGGCCCATTCTCCCAAATCAATCAACTGACAGCGTTTACTGCAAAATGGACGATGTGGGCTGACCTCTCCCCAAACCACAGGCTGTTGGCATGTTGGGCATTTGACAACGGTAGGGGCATCACTCACGTGGATCTCCTTAACAAACACTGATATGAACAGACATATTGTCGGCGACCTCGTGATCGTCGTCAAATGGCATAAAGCGGATCGCGAAGCGGTTTTTGTGCCCAGACACTAACGGGTAAACCCCGAGATCAGGGGATATCTTAAGCCGAATTAAGCAGGCGCCATCCGCCTCTTGCTGGTAAAAGCCTTGTTGGACGGTGGCGGTTCCCCCGTGTGCGCTTTCACGTGTGAGCTGCAGCCAGAACGCCAAAGCGTGGCGTAATGGTGCCAGGGTTTCCATCCAGGCCTGAATCGCACTTTGCCGTGCGGCAAGCGGTTGATGGAGCCAGTAATGGAAATTGGGGAGATCAAAGCTACAGCTCCCCCCTGGAATCGAAAAGCGCTGCTTGATGCTGGTTAAAAAGCGATCTTCTTTTAACGCTTGGCCGAAGCGTTTGGCTTGCAATACCGCGCGTTGGTGTGCGGCGAGTTGATCGAGTAGCTGGTTGAGCTGTGTCTGATCGACCTGGGGGACATCAGCCCAGGCTTTGAGTTTTTTCTTGAGTTTGTCCAAATCCTTGGCGAGATCCGCTTTCACTTGCACCTGCTCTAAAATCTCCTGTAGGTCAAACAGGCTGCGGAAAAATTGAATATGGTGGCAGGGCGCAGAAAGCCCGCTCACTTCGTCCAGTTGAGAGAGCAGGTACTCCAGGCGCAAGTAAATTCGCACCTGTTCATTGAGTGGGTGTTCATACAAAGTGAGGCTGGTCATAAGCGTTTAGCTGTCCTGTCCGACTATGGGTCGACGTTTGCCTGGGTTGCCAAGGTTAAATACGTGTGATGTAAGGCATCAACTTGCCGATCAAGTTCCGCTTCGGTTTGCGTATTATCGATCACATCATCGGCGACGGCGAGGCGTTGTGAGCGACTGGCTTGTGCGGCCAAAATCGCGTGAACTTGTTGTTCGCTCACGTGATCACGCGCGAGCGTGCGCGCGATTTGTGTTTGCTCGTCAACATCGACGACCAACACCCGTTGCGCCAATGACGTCAGGTTATTCTCTACTAACAAGGGCACCACAAGCAAACAATACGCTGAACTGGCCTGCGCACAGGCTTGGATCATGCGTTGGCGGATCATGGGATGAAGCAGGTTATCGAGCCATTGCTTGTCGTCTGGATGACTAAACACTCGCTCACGAAGCCAGGCACGATCTAGGCTGCCATCTGGGGTTAATGCCGGCGCGCCAAAACGCGCGACAATCGCGGCCAGACCATCACTACCGGGAGCAACCACCTCACGGGCGATCACATCGGCATCAATAATATCAATGCCCTTGGCGGCAAAACGGTTGGCAACCGTGCTTTTACCACTGCCAATCCCTCCGGTTAACCCGACCACAACGGCCATTAGCGCACTCCTAGAATTTGTGAAAGGTACCAGTGTAACAGGCTATCGCCCCAAAGCAGACTTAGCCAGCCTGCGACGGCAATAAAAGGGCCAAAGGCAAACGCGTGTTGCAGACTTTTTTGTTGTTGGCGAAGTAATAGTGCCCCGACAATGGCGCCACTCAGTGAGGCGAGTAAAATCAGTAGCGGTAAAGCTTGCCAACCGACCCAAGCGCCCAGTGCAGCAAACAGTTTAAAATCACCATAGCCCATGCCTTCTTTGCCAGTGGTGAGCTTGAATGCCCAAAAGAGGCTCCATAGGCTGAGGTAGCCTGTCATGGCGCCGATGACACTGTCTGTGAGTGAGACAGGGCTGATCCCCAAGAGTGCGAGAGCGATCCCAGCCCAAAGGAGTGGCAGGGTAAGCTGATCGGGCAGCAACAGGGTTTCCCAATCAATGAGGGTCAGCGCCAGCAAAGTGAGGCTGGCCGCCATCACCGCGACGGCCCACGCCGGTGAGGAAATAAGCCATGCCGGTAACACACAGACAATAGCACTGGTGACCTCGACCAGTGGGTAGCGCGGACTAATCATCGTGCCACACTGACGGCAGCGGCCTTTTAACATCAGCCAACTGAGCAAAGGAATATTATCGTACCACGCAATCGGCTGCTGACAATCTGGGCAGTGTGAGGCGGGAAGACACAAATCAAAGCGCTGCGCGTTAGGGGCGTCAATATTAGCATCGGGAAACGTGGCCAAGCATTCTTGCCGCCAACGCCGCGCCATCATGATTGGCACGCGCGCGATGACCACATTTAAAAAGCTACCGACAATCAGACCAAATAAGCCAGCAAAAAAAATGAATAACGGTGATGAGAATATCAACATGGTACCTTCTGGGCATGAACCTTGTGCGCATCATAGCGCCTTGTGGCGAGAGACTCTATCTTGGCTAGCCAAGAACAGACATCAGATTAAAAATGGGTAGATACATGGCCACCACTAAGCCGCCAATTAATAGCCCTAGCACTAAAATTAACAGGGGCTCGATGATTTTACCGAGATTGTCCACGGTGTTGTCGACCTCGGCTTCATAGATTTGTGCGATGCGATTGAGCATATCATCGAGCGATCCCGACTCTTCGCCAATCATTACCATTTGCGTCACCATCACAGGGAAGCTATTACTGTCGCGCAAGGCTTGGTAAAGCGGAATACCAGTGGCCGTGTGCTGATGCACGGCGTTAAGCGCGTGAACATAATACGCGTTGGTCATGGATTTCGTCGCGGCTTGCAAGCCAGAGAGTAACGGAATACCGGCACTAAAGGTGGTGGCTAAGGTGCGAGAAAATTTGGCAATGCAGGCTTTGCCAATCACTTCACCAATGACGGGGAATTTGAGCAGCCAGCGGTCATAGTGATATCGGTAGGTCGCGTTTTTACGCTGCAGTAATTGATGCGCAGCGGCAAGGCCCGCTACGACAACAGTCATGGTTAAGGCGTGCTGACTGACGATATCAGACAAGGCGAGCACTTGTTGGGTGAGCCAAGGCAGTTCTGCCCCGAAGGAGTCAAAAATATGTTTAAACTTCGGGATCACGAATACCAGCAGGTAGGCACTGACGCCTAATGCCACGCTGACCACGATGCTGGGATAGATCATGGCTTTGATGACTTTACTGCGAAGCAACGCCTGCTTTTCACGGTATAGAGTCAGGCGAGCAAAGATCTCCGGCAGTTGCCCGGTTTGCTCGCCCGTTGCGACTAAATCGCAATAAAAGCGATCAAACAAGGGACTTGCGTGCGCCAACGCATCACTCAAATTGGTACCCGCCTCCAGTTGCTGGCGGATATGACGCACCAGTAAGCGCATTTCGGCTTTGACCTGATTGAGCGCGATGAGGTTGAGGGCTTGCACGATAGGGATGCCAGACTCAAGCAAGGTGGTGAGATCGCGGGAAAATTGGGTGATATCTGCTGCTTTGGCTTTATGACGACGCTGCTGAAAGCTCGATAGTCGGCGGCGAATAAGGCGGCTGGGGACGATAGATTGGTTGGCTAGCTCTTGGCGTGCATCTCTCTCGGTATAGGCGAACACTTGCCCTTGTTTTTCACCGCTTGCGGCGGCTTGGCGCCAATGAAAGATAAACAGGGTAGGTTTGGCCATGACGACTCCTTAGGCAAGTTGAATAACGCGGGTAAGTTCTTGAATACTGGTGCTCCCTTGGTTGAGTTTGGCAACGCCAGAGTCGGGCAACCGCCACATGCCTTCTTCGGCAGCCAGTTGGGTTAGTTCAATGGCACTGGCATTGCGGTAAATGGCGCCAGCAATGGCTTCGGTCACGGGAAGCACCTCGTATACCCCTGTGCGGCCTTGATAGCCCTGATAGCACTGATAACAGCCGTGGGGGTTAGCCTGGTACAGAGTACTTGGGGTTAGAGACGGATAGAGGTTAGCCAAGAACTGAAGGCGAGGATCACCAGACGGATGCGGTTGTTTGCAAATAGGGCATAAACGGCGTACTAAACGCTGGGCCACTACCAAGCTCAGAGAGCTAGCAAGATTGTAGGGCGCAATGCCCATATGGGCTAAACGGGTGATGCTCTCGGCCGCTGAATTGGTATGCAGGGTTGATAACACCAGATGACCGGTTTGCGCCGCTTTGATCCCGATTTCAGCGGTGTCGAGATCGCGTATTTCTCCTACCATCACCACATCGGGATCTTGGCGTAAAAAGGCGCGGAGTGCGGTGGCAAAGTCTAAACCAATGGCCGTGTTGACGTTGACTTGGTTGACGCCTTCTAGCTGGATCTCAACCGGATCTTCGACGGTGGCAATATTACGCTCGGGCTGATTGAGATACTTTAACCCACTGTACAAAGAGACGGTTTTGCCGCTTCCGGTTGGGCCGGTAAACAAAATCATCCCTTGCGGTCTATCCAGTGCCTCTTGATAGTGCCGGCGCTGCCACTCGGTTAAGCCTAAATCATGCAGCGTCAGTTGCTGCTGGCCATTATTTAACAAGCGCACCACCACCTTCTCGCCCCAAACGGTCGGTAAGGTGGAGACGCGCATATCGACGGTGTGATCACTGGTGAGAGTCAGCTTGATGCGCCCGTCTTGTGGTAAGCGTCGCTCGGCAATATTGAGTTGGGCTAAGATTTTGAGTCGAGTCGACAGCCGCCGCGAGACGCCCGAGGGAGGATGAGCATAGGTGTGCAATAAACCGTCTTGGCGAAAGCGAATTTGGTAGTGCTGCTCAAAGGGCTCGAAGTGCACGTCGGAGGCGTTTTTACGCACTGCATCCACCAAGATCTGTTGAATGTAGCGACTGATCGGCGCCTGATCGCTTTGTAGCTCGGTGCTGTCTTCTTGAGGGCTATCGGTGACGGTCAGGGCGACTAAGTCCTGATCGCTGATAGTCATGCCATCGTGGGTGCCATCGATATCTTCGCCGTACAAGTGACGCAGCGCGGCATCCAAATCCGGCTGACTGAGCACTACCAAACGAACATTGAGCCCAGTAGAAAAGCGAAAGTCGGCGACCGCCTCTTGGTTATCCGGGTCACTGACGCCGAGCAGTAGCTGTTGGCCTTGCTGGGCAAGCGGCAGCACTTGATGACGCTGAATCAAATCGCGCCTATCTAGGGCATAACAGGTGTCTTTAAACGGGTACTGATGGCTCTCCACGAACGGAAGGTGGTGCTGACTCGCGAGGGTGTGGGCGAGCGCGGTGGGGTCAACGCCTGCATCGAGTAAATGCGCGAGGCTGAGCGACACATTGTCGCCAATGCCCAACGCATGGCGCTGGGCATCACTCAACAAACCAGATTGATACAACGGAGCGGTTGGGATCATTGGCTGCTTATGCTTTTTTACATCCTTTAATATCACCATCTTCGAAAGTTTCTTTCGTTGTGTATTTACATACCCAAGCAAGCTCGTTTTTCTCAAAGGTAATTATTGTCCCGTCAATAGAGCTTTTTCCATTAAACGTGACTGTAAGCTCAGTCCCTTTATCATCTTCGCCTTCTCCACTAGCGCCCGAGACGTTGACTGTTGCCAACTCTCCGAGATTCGCTGCGTCACCTAAGGCTTTTTTAAAGTCACTCGTTGAAGAGTCACTATTTCCATCCAAATAAAGATCTAACCGTGTAAGAAGAGCACGGCCTGATGCTAACCCTGAGTTAAATTCAGCAATTTTCTGTTTATTAACATAAGCGGGGACAGCGATAGCAGACAGGGCTGCGATAATGCCGACGACGATCAGTAACTCAATCAAGCTAAACCCTTGTTGCTTTTGCATCCTATATCTCTCCTCTTAATGATGGTCGGCCGCCAACGCGGTGGCCGCGAGTGCAGCGACTTTACGCTGGTGAATGTGACGCAAAAAAGAGGGCGAATATGAGTTTGAGAGTGAAGGGTAAAAGCCGGATGTAATGGTGTTTTTTTCTACTGTAGTATTCGACGGACAACAAATTTTTTGTCATAAACTGGGTATAAAAAAGGCCGCTCAATCCGAGCGGCCTCATTACTAAGGTGAGTCAGTGGTCACTGAAAGCGCATCGACAAATCGAGTGCGGTCACGTGCTTGGTGAGTGCGCCGACAGAAATATAATCCACCCCGGTGGCGGCGTATGTTGCCAGCGTCTCTAGGGTGACATTGCCCGAGACTTCCAGCGCAACGCGATTTTGGTTTAACGCCACCGCTTCACGCATCATCGGCACACTAAAGTTATCCAGCATGACAATATCGGCGCCTGCGTTAATCGCTTGTTGCAGCTCATCCAGGGTTTCGGTTTCTACTTCGACCGGTTTATCAGGATTAAGTCGGCGCGCCGCTTTGACGGCGTTCTCTATCCCGCCACAGGCGAGAATATGATTCTCTTTGATCAAATAAGCATCAAACACACCAATACGATGGTTATGGCCACCACCGCAGGCAACAGCGTATTTGAGGGCACTGCGCAGTCCCGGAATGGTCTTACGCGTGTCGAGCAATTTGGTGTGGGTGCCGTTGAGCGCTGCCACATAGGTGGCGACCTTACTCGCACACCCAGAGAGGGTTTGAATAAAGTTCATCGCATTGCGTTCACCGGTCAACAAGACACGCGAGGGGCCCTGTAAGGTACACAGCGATTGGTTGGCGGTGATGGCGTCGCCGTCCTCGACATGCCACGTCAAGGTGACTTCGCCACCGAGCTGATGAAACACTTCATCCGCAAAGGCACGGCCACAGAAAACGCCATCTTCTCGGGTGATCAATGTGGCTGTGGATACTGAGTCTGCCGGAATGAGGCTGGCGGTTATGTCTTTACTGGCGTCGATCTCGCCACCCAAATCTTCTCGCAGTGCGTCGGTCACCGCGCGGGTCACGTCGGCGCTGAGGTGAGAGGTGAGATAGGCCAGGCGGCGCTCGCTGTCATGGACAGCATGAAAAGGGGTCGATGTCATCATGGCTTACCGCGGTCATCAAAAAGTGGTCGAATGATAACGCTGGTGATAACGAAATGCAGCTTTTCTCTCTCGTTTCCCCGTATTCGTCTATCTTTTTAATCATATTCTGTCTTTTAACTTGTCTACACTTTAGGCAGGAACAGTCAAAGAGGTGATGCCATGAAGCGAGGGTTAGCGCTGGTGGCCATGATAGCGATCGCGTTCATTGGGTTTCGTGCTTGGCAGCAACTCAGACCTCCGGTGTCCGAGCCATTATCGTCACTGACCATCGCCGTCTCGCTTACCCCCTTATCGGCACCGATTATTGTGGCTAAGGAGCAAGGTTTGTTTAAAAAGCAGGGCATCGACATGACGCTAAAGCCGGTTCATGGTGGCGTAAAAAGCTTTCAATCCTTGATGTCAGGGGAGGTGGACTTAGCCACTACCTCAGAGACGGTGGTGATGTTTAACAGTTTTGAGCGCGATGATTTTAATGTGCTAACCAGCTTTGTCGAGTCAGATAACGACGTAAAACTCTGGTCTATTCGCCGTGAGATTAGCGGCTCGCTGGTGGACGCGCTCGACAAGGCACGCGTGGGCATTGTTGCGTCGAGTGCCAGTGAATATTTCTTTGATTCCTTGCTGCAATTGCACGACATTCCTAGAGATCAGGTGGAAAAAGTTGATTATCCCCCCGAAGCACTGCCCAACGCGCTCCTCGATGAGAAAGTGGATGCGATAGCCATATGGGAGCCCTATGGCTATCAGCTACTCAAGCAGTCTAACCAGCCGGTACAGTCGCTTGACAGTAAAGGCTTGCACAGCCTCTCTTTTCTGTTAGTCAGTGATCGCTTGCTCGTCAATAAGCAACACCAGGACATGCAACGGGTTGTCAGTGCCTTAGACGACGCGGTGAGCTTTATTCATCAGCACCCAGAGCGAGCGAAGGCACAGGTCTCCGCGTATCTTGAAATGTCAGACGATAAACTCAGCTGGCTATGGCAAGATTACTTATTTCGCCTTTCATTGAATGACTCATTGTTACTGCGGTTAAAAAACCAAGCGCGATGGGCGCAAGAGGCGGGTTTAGTTGAAGGGAACACGCCGTCATTCCGCCACATACTCAACCCAGGCCCCTTGGTTGAGGCCACGCAAAAAGTGAGTTTATTAGAATGAGGATTGGTCAGCAGCTCAGTATCGTTGTGTATGCTTGTACGGCGCTCACCTTCGTTACGCTGTTAATTACGGTGGAGCTTTTTTATAAGCAAAATCAAATCCAAGCACGGTTAGACAGCATTGTGGCGGTGCATTCGCAGATTGATAGTCTGCGAGGCCGTCTATGGTTGTATCGCCAATACCCCAGCACGCAAACACGTCAAGATGTCCATCAGTCAACCAACGCATTGCGGGCGCAGTTAAGCAGTGATGAAGAGGCGTTACCGCCGCAGTCCGCGCAGTCGATCCGACTCGCGGCAAACAGCATTGTTCGCCTATTGGGCATTACCGCCGAGCAATTAGATGATGATCCCTCTGTGGATGACAGGCGTTTGATGTTGTTTTCACGTTTTAATGTGTTACTGCAGGCGATGAGTGAAACCGCTTTTTCGGTGCGTCAGCAAGTCATGCACCAGTCGGGGCAGCAACAGAAAACCCTGTTAGTCGTACATGGTGGTGTACTGGTGGTGTTAGCCTTGTTGGTGACCATGTTTGTGACCAGCTTGCGGCGACGGTTAACACACCGCCTAAAAGCATTGCATTCGACGATTACACAAATAAAGCAAGGTGACTTAACCACTGAATTAACCTTGACTGACAAAGATGAGCTGACTGAGTTGGCTGATCATGTCAATGAGATGAAGCGTGCGCTGAGCCATACCATGGTGGACAAAAAACAGTTGAGCGAAGAAGTCGCACGCCAAACCCAACAGCTTCGTGAACAGCAACACCAACTTAAATTCCTTGCCGAACACGACGAGTTGACGGGCTTATTCAATCGGCGTGCGTTTGAATCGCATGTTGAAGTGGCGTTGATGCGCGCTAATCGCGCCCAAACGAACGCTGCCTTACTGTTTATTGATTTGAATAACTTTAAGCAAGTGAACGACACCTATGGACATGGTGTGGGAGATGAGCTTCTCAAGGTGGTCAGTCAGCGCTTGAAACAATCCGTGCGCCGCTCTGATTTGGTTGGCCGCTTGGGCGGTGATGAGTTCATTGTCTGGCTGGATTTGTTAGCGGACAAATCGGCGTTGAATGAAGTGATCACACGTATCCAAGACGAAATGCACGCGCCAATACAGGTTGCCGATACCTCATTGTCTCTGGCCATTAGTATCGGCGTGAGTTGCTTCCCAACGGATGGACTCGAGCTACAGCAGATGATGAATCAAGCCGATGCCGCCATGTATTACGCCAAAACCCATCCGACAGCGCGTTGTTGCTTGTATTCCAATCTACCGACTGACCAGATAAAGTAGCGATTTTGCTCAAGCGGATCGGGTATGTCTTTTTCACAGATTGACAATCATTGGTTGGTAGGCGCGCGCGCTTGCCTGTCTCCTCATCATAACCAACGCCCGGATAGTAACGATATCTCCTTGCTGGTGATCCACAATATCAGCCTGCCGCCCGGTCAGTTTGACGGTCCCTATATTGAACAGTTTTTTCAGGGGCACCTCGATCCGGCTGAACACCCTTACTTTGCCGAGATCGCATCGCTTCGCGTCTCTGCCCACCTACTGATCCGACGAGATGGAAGTGTGATCCAGTTTGTACCATTCAGTGCTCGTGCATGGCATGCTGGCGCTTCGTGTTTTGACGGTCGGCAGCAATGTAACGATTTTTCTATCGGTATTGAGCTAGAGGGCACAGACACACATCCATACACCGATCAGCAGTACCAATCGTTAGCGGCGATCACGCAGACGCTGATGCAGTACTACCCAGCCATTACCCGTGATCGAATCACAGGACACCAACATATTGCCCCAGGACGAAAAACGGATCCTGGAGCGGCGTTTGACTGGAAAAAGTTACACGCGCTGATTTAAATGCCTATTGCGTTGATTGATCTAAATGGTCTGACCAATTTTGAAGGGTGGAGTATTCGTGGCTGTCAGGCTAAAAATACACAGGTTTCCATGATGTCAATCAAAGTTCAGGTGGACAGAATACCCGCTGTCTGGTAACTTTAGGGATCAATAAAGTAATTGGTCTTACCAATTTACAATCAGTCAGTTTCTGCAACTAAGCGCCGAGCTTAGGGTGCGGATGGTCAATAAATACAATGGCATATCAGCGAATTCGTCAACCTAAACTCTCAGATGTAATTGAAAAAGAGCTCGAAGGCTTAATTCTGGAAGGGACCTTGTCTCCAGGCCAGAAGTTACCGCCTGAACGAGAGTTAGCGACGCAATTTGATGTGTCTCGCCCGTCAGTGCGCGAAGCGATTCAACGGCTTGAAGTCAAAAAGCTACTGACGCGCAAGCAAGGTGGCGGCACCTTTGTCAGTGAACGTCTTTGGCAACGCTTCTCTGAGCCACTGCTAGAGTTATTGGCGGACCATCCAGAAACCCAGCTTGACTTATTGGAGTCACGGCATGCTTTAGAGGGGATTTCTTCTTATTTTGCCGCACTACGCGGCACAGAAGAGGATTTCTCTCGCATTGAAGACTGTCATGACGCCATTCGCCAAGCGCAGCAAAATGGGGACTTAGAGGCAGAAGCATCGGCTGTGATGCAGTATCTCGTTGCCGTAACGGAAGCGGCGCATAATGTGGTGTTACTTCACATCATGCGCAGTCTCGCGCCGTTACTGGAACAGAATATTTTGCAAAATTTTGAGCTACTTTATCGCCGTCAAGAGACGGTGGAAAACGTCAGCCGACACCGAGCTGAGATAGTGGATGCGATTACCGCTGGCGAGCCAGAAAAAGCCCGACAAGCGTCGCATGCACACTTGGCTTACATTGAGGAAACTCTGTTGGATCTTGGTCGAGAAGAAAGCCGTCGCGAACGGTCTCTACGTCGAATTCAACAACGCAAGGACGAGTTGGAGTAGCCTTATTCGCACCGATAAAAACGCGAAGGGCACTGCAGCTGCGACAACGTTTGTTTTGTACGAGTCAATCAACGAAAGGATAGATCGCCATGTCTGAAGTCATGAAACATGACGTGGACGCACTTGAAACACAAGAGTGGTTGCAAGCTCTTGAGTCAGTCGTTCGTGAAGAAGGTGTAGAACGTGCCCAGTTCCTTCTGGAGCAAGTATTAGGGCAAGCACGTTTAGACGGTGTTGACATGCCAACGGGCGTGACCACCAACTATGTAAATACCATTCCTGCTGATCAAGAACCTGCTTACCCAGGTGATGTGAATCTGGAACGCCGTATCCGTTCTATCATTCGTTGGAACGCAATCATGATCGTGTTGCGTGCGTCCAAGAAAGATTTAGAGCTGGGTGGCCACATGGCATCATTCCAGTCTTCGGCGGCATTTTATGAAACCTGCTTTAACCACTTCTTCCGTGCGCCTAACGAGAAAGACGGTGGCGACCTGGTGTACTATCAAGGTCATATTTCTCCAGGTATCTATGCGCGTGCCTTTGTTGAAGGCCGCTTGAGCGAAGAGCAGCTCGACAACTTCCGTCAGGAAGTCGATGGCAAAGGGGTGTCTTCATATCCGCACCCGAAACTGATGCCTGAGTTCTGGCAGTTCCCAACCGTATCTATGGGTCTGGGTCCCATTGCGTCTATCTATCAAGCGCGTTTCCTCAAATACCTCAACGGTCGTGGCCTGAAAGACACCTCTGAGCAGCGTGTTTATGCGTTCCTCGGTGACGGTGAGATGGATGAGCCAGAATCACGCGGTGCGCTGTCATTTGCGGCGCGTGAAAAACTGGATAACCTCTGCTTCTTGATTAACTGTAACCTGCAGCGCCTTGATGGCCCTGTGATGGGTAACGGTAAAATCGTTCAAGAGCTGGAAGGCCTCTTTAAAGGCGCCGGCTGGAACGTGATCAAAGTGGTTTGGGGCTCTGGCTGGGACAAACTGCTGGCCAAAGACACCTCAGGTAAATTACTGCAGTTGATGAATGAAACCATCGACGGTGATTACCAGACGTTCAAATCGAAAGATGGCGCTTACGTACGCGAACACTTCTTCGGCAAGTACCCAGAAACGGCAGCCCTGGTTGCAGACATGACTGACGAAGAGATCTTTGCGCTTAAGCGTGGTGGCCACGAGCCATCTAAATTGTTTGCTGCGTTCAAAGCAGCACAAGAGTGCAATGACCGTCCAACCGTGATCTTGGCGAAAACCGTTAAAGGTTACGGCATGGGTGAAGCGGCTGAAGGGAAAAACATCGCGCACCAAGTGAAGAAAATGGACATGACTCATGTTCACGCGATGCGTGATCGTCTTGGCCTGCAAGACTTGTTGTCTGACGACGATGTACAAAACCTGACGTACCTGAAGTTGGAAGAAGGCTCTGCTGAGCACGAATACCTCCACGCACGTCGTAAAGCGCTACACGGTTATACCCCACAGCGTCTGCCTAAATTCACGCAAGAACTGACACTGCCAAAACTGGACGATTTCTCAGCCCTGCTGTCTGAGCAGAAGCGTGATATCTCCACCACCATGGCCTTTGTACGCTCTTTGAATGTATTGCTGAAAGACAAAAGCATTGGCAAAAACATTGTGCCAATCATTGCCGACGAAGCGCGTACCTTTGGTATGGAAGGCTTGTTCCGTCAAGTAGGTATCTACAACCCACACGGTCAGACTTACACTCCAGAAGACCGCGGTGTGGTGTCTTATTACAAAGAAGACCAAGGCGGTCAGGTACTGCAAGAAGGGATCAACGAGCTCGGTGCGATGTCATCATGGGTTGCCGCGGCGACCTCTTACAGCACTAATGATCTGCCCATGATCCCATTCTACATCTACTACTCAATGTTCGGCTTCCAACGTGTTGGCGACATGGCGTGGATGGCAGGTGACCAACAAGCACGTGGTTTCCTATTGGGCGCGACCGCAGGGCGTACAACGCTTAACGGTGAAGGTCTACAGCACGAAGACGGTCACAGCCATATTCTGGCAAGCACGGTACCTAACTGTGTCTCTTATGACCCAACCTTCGCGTACGAAGTGGCGGTGATCATGCAAGACGGTATCCGTCGCATGTACGGCCCTGACCAAGAAAACATCTACTACTACCTGACGCTGATGAACGAAAACTATCATCAGCCAGCCATGCCTGAGGGCGCGGAAGAAGGTATCCGTAAAGGTATCTACAAGCTAGAAACCTACACGGGCGACAAAGCGAAAGTCCAGCTAATGGGCTCTGGCACCATCATGACGGAAGTGCGTAAAGCGGCGAAGCTGCTTAGCGATGAGTACGGTGTGGCGTCTGACGTTTACAGCGTGACCTCGTTCAACGAGCTTGCACGTGACGGCCAAGATGCAGATCGTTTCAACATGTTGAACCCAGATGCAGAGGCACAAGTTCCTTACATTCAAACTGTAATGGGATCTGAGCCTGCAATTGCTGCGACTGACTACATGAAAAACTACGCTGACCAAGTTCGTGCGTTTATCCCAGCTGAATCTTACAAAGTACTGGGCACTGACGGCTTTGGTCGTTCTGACAGCCGCGAAAACCTCCGTCGTCACTTCGAAGTGAACGCAGGCTATGTGGTTGTGGCGGCACTTAATGAGCTAGCTAAGCGTGGCGATGTTGACAAAAAAGTGGTCGCAGAAGCGATCAAAAAATTCGACATCGATACCAACAAAGTAAACCCGCTGTTCGCGTAAGAGGCTGAAATAATGTCAATCGAGATTAATGTACCTGACATCGGTGCGGATGAAGTAGAAGTGACTGAGATCCTTGTCAGCGTGGGTGACAAGGTTGAAGAAGAGCAGTCGTTAATCACCGTTGAAGGTGATAAAGCATCCATGGAAGTCCCTGCGTCACAAGCGGGTGTGGTCAAGGAAATTAAAATTGCCGAAGGTGACAAAGTGACCACCGGCTCTTTGATGATGATCTTTGAAGCAGAAGGCGCCGCGCCAAGTGCGCCCGCGCAAGAGGCGGCGCCAGCTGCCCCTGCTGCTCCAGCGGCTGCGTCAGAAATCAAAGAAGTGCACGTGCCTGATATCGGCGGCGATGAAGTCGAAGTCACCGAGATCATGGTGGCGGTAGGCGATAGCGTCGAAGAAGAGCAATCACTGATCACCGTTGAAGGCGATAAAGCCTCAATGGAAGTGCCGGCACCGTTTGCAGGGACTGTCAAAGAGATCAAGATTGCTTCGGGTGACAAAGTGTCAACCGGCTCTCTTATCATGATGTTTGAAGTCGGCAGCAGTGCCCCTGCTGAGGCGCCAGCACAGGCTGCCCCTGCTGCCGCCGCTGCGTCAGAAGCAAAAGATGTCAACGTTCCTGACATTGGCGGTGATGAAGTTGAAGTGACTGACATCATGGTCGCTGTAGGTGATACGGTTGAAGAAGAACAGTCTCTGATCACCGTTGAAGGCGACAAAGCGTCGATGGAAGTGCCGGCACCGTTTGCGGGTACGGTTAAAGAAATCAAAATCGCCGCGGGCGATAAAGTGTCTACCGGCTCGCATATTATGGTGTTCGAGGTAGCCGGTAGCGCACCGGCAGCGCCTGCCGCGGCACCTGCTGCAGAGGAAAAATCCGCGCCAGCACCAAAAGCGGAAGCACCTGCAGCGGCTAAAGCTGATGCCGGTAAAGACGAGTTTGTCGAAAACAAAGAGTACGCCCATGCGTCACCTGTTGTGCGTCGTCTTGCGCGTGAATTCGGTGTTAACTTGGCAAAAGTCAAAGGCACTGGCCGTAAAGGACGTGTACTGAAAGAAGACGTGCAAGGCTACGTGAAAGAGGCGCTTAAGCGTCTTGAATCTGGCGCAGCATCTGGCTCAGGCGACGGTAGTGCACTGGGTCTGCTACCTTGGCCGAAAGTCGACTTCAGCAAATTCGGTGAAACGGAAGAAAAACCACTGTCTCGCATCAAGAAGATCTCGGGTGCGAACCTGGCACGTAACTGGGTAATGATCCCGCACGTGACCCAGTGGGATAACGCCGATATCACTGAAGTTGAAGCGTTCCGTAAAGAGCAAAACGCGATCGAGAAGAAGAAAGAGTCAGGCATGAAGATCACCCCATTGGTGTTCATCATGAAAGCGGCTGCTAAAGCGCTGGAAGCTTTCCCTTCATTCAACGCGTCACTGTCTGAAGATGGTGAAAGCCTGATCATGAAGAAGTATGTCAACATCGGTATCGCGGTTGACACACCAAACGGTCTGGTCGTGCCTGTCTTTAAAGACGTGAATAAGAAAGGCATTCACGAGCTATCTGAAGAGCTGATGGTGGTATCGAAGAAAGCCCGTAGCGGTAAGCTAACGGCCTCTGACATGCAAGGTGGTTGCTTTACCATCTCTAGCCTAGGGGGCCTCGGTGGTACGGCGTTTACGCCAATCGTTAATGCACCAGAAGTGTCTATCTTGGGCGTGTCTAAGTCAGAAATGAAGCCAGTATGGAACGGTAAGGACTTTGAACCTCGCCTAATGCTGCCGCTATCGCTGTCTTACGACCACCGTGTGATTGACGGTGCCGAGGGCGCGCGCTTTATTAGCTACCTCAACGGCTTACTGTCTGATATTCGCCGTTTGGTACTCTAATCGCAATACCAACAACCCGGCTGGCCGGTTAAAGGTCGGTCGGGAATTGTTGTGCAGCTCACAGGCTATGGGTTTTTATTTTTCAGCCCATTAACATGGCTGTAAACTGTGGCTCCCAGATACCCACAACAATAAAAAAATTACCGCTCTTAGCCTGTCAGGGAATAAGACTATAACGAGGTCAGAATGAGTAAAGAAATCAAAGCGCAAGTCGTCGTCCTTGGCGCTGGTCCTGCTGGATACTCCGCCGCTTTCCGCTGTGCCGACCTAGGTTTGGAAACCGTATTGGTTGAACGTTACAACAACCTTGGCGGTGTGTGTCTAAACGTCGGCTGTATTCCATCTAAAGCCCTACTTCACGTTGCCAAAGTGATTGAAGAAGCCAAAGCCATGGCCGAACACGGCGTGGTATTCGGCGAACCACAAACCGATATCGACAAGATCCGTTCTTGGAAAGATAAGGTTATTGGTCAACTGACGGGCGGCTTAGGCGGTATGGCCAAGCAGCGTAAAGTGACAGTCGTTAATGGCACAGGCCGTTTCACTGGTGCCAACACCCTGTTAGTCGAAGGGGAAGAAAGCACTACCATCAACTTTGATAATGCCATCATCGCGGCTGGCTCTCGTCCAATCGAGCTGCCATTTATCCCGCATGATGACCCACGCATTTGGGACTCCACCGACGCGCTTGAGCTCAAAGAAGTGCCTGAAAAAATGCTGTTAATGGGTGGCGGTATCATTGGTCTAGAGATGGGAACCGTTTACCACGCACTCGGCTCACAGGTTGATGTGGTCGAAATGTGCGATCAGGTGATCCCTGCGGCAGATAAAGACGTGATCAAAGTCTTTACCAAGCGCATCAGCAAGAAGATGAACCTCATGCTGGAAACCAAGGTGACCGCGGTAGAAGCCAAAGAAGACGGCATCTACGTCACCATGGAAGGCAAGAAAGCCCCAGCAGAGCCTGTACGCTATGACGCTGTCTTGGTTGCTATCGGCCGTAGCCCGAATGGCAAACTGCTTGATGCGGGCCAAGCGGGTGTTGAAGTCGACGATCGTGGCTTTATCAATGTTGATAAGCAAATGCGCACCAACGTGCCGCACATCTATGCGATTGGTGACATCGTGGGTCAGCCTATGCTGGCGCACAAAGGTGTACACGAAGGCCATGTGGCGGCAGAGGTTATCTCAGGTAAGAAGCATTACTTCGATCCAAAAGTGATCCCATCGATTGCGTACACTGAGCCAGAAGTGGCTTGGGTCGGCAAAACTGAGAAAGAGTGTAAAGAAGAAGGCATTAACTACGAAGTGGCGACCTTCCCATGGGCGGCTTCAGGTCGTGCGATTGCGTCTGACTGTTCAGACGGTATGACCAAAATGATCTTCGACAAAGACACCCACCGTGTGATTGGTGGTGCCGTCGTGGGTACCAACGGCGGTGAGCTGCTGGGTGAAATCGGTCTTGCCATTGAAATGGGTTGTGATGCGGAAGATGTCGCCTTGACAGTACACGCTCACCCCACCTTGCACGAATCGGTTGGTTTGGCTGCAGAAGTGTTTGAAGGCTCAATCACTGATATGCCTAACCCGAAAGCGAAGAAAAAGAAATAAACCACACGTTTATGTTTTTCTGACTCAGCCCCGCCATGCGGGGCTTTTTTATCTCTGTCATTTACAACACCTGCGATATGGTTACGCGATGGTCGCAAGCTTATCAGCTAGGCGGCTAAGCATGGCCTCTTTGGTGGAGATAGGCTCACTTAAGCCTTGAAACAAGGTCATGAAATAGGCATCCATCATTAACGCAGTTTTCGCCTGATGATTTGGACTTTGCTCAATAGAAAGGTGAGCTTGAAAAGGCGCGATGTGATGCGCTAAGGCTTTTTGCTGCCACAAGAGTGCACGAAAGAGCTCTCGGCTGAAGTCTGGATGCGTGAGATAAAACGCATAGAGGTGATCGGCATAATGGAGAAGTCGTTGCGTTGGCGTGTCTGAGTGATCCAATTTGGCAGCGTTTTCGAGCACGGTATCAATACGTGTCATCAGCCCAACTTTTAGCAAGTCAATTTTCAACGGAAAGTGTGAGAAGACAGTTCCTGTCGCGACCTCCGCCTTATGTGCAATTTGACGTGTAGTGGTATCCGCAAACCCTTGCTCCACAAATAATGCCCATGCACTGTCGAGGATCTTCTGGCGTGTCGCCTGTTTTTTGGGTGTATCCACATTCACTCCTTTTTTGTTTCATGATACTGACTTGGTGTGGTGCTCGCCATGATCCTTTCCTCGATCTTAATACTGTTTGTCCTTTTTTTAGCCTAAAAATATTGTAAATTGAGCGCGCTCATTTTATTGTTAGTGAGCGCGCTCAATTTTGGTCTTAGGTAAGGAGACATAATGAACACATTATTGGAAATGACAAAAACCGTGTTTGGATATATATGCTTTGTGCCATTTTTGTTTCTTTACTCAGGTTTGCTGAGTTTGACATTGGCACCGTTATTATTAGTGGGTGGAGTTGGCTTTTTGTGCGTTATTTTAGGGATTGAGGAGGGCGTTAAACCCTTATGGCGTCAGCTATGGAAAGATGGAAAAGACGTTGCTAGTGCGCGGCCTCGTTCAGCACAATAAAAAAGCGGGCCAAGGCCCGCTTCGTGCGTCAGTTGGTAGCATCGCAATGGTTTAGAGCTTAAAGCTCCCAACCAAGGTATCAAGACGCTTAGAAAGATCACGTAGTGACTCACTGGCTTCTGCCATGGTGTTGGCGGTATCAGCGGTTTGCTGTGAGCTGTGGTTAATCTCTTCGATATTTTGGTTAATATCGTTGACCACGGTGGACTGCTCTTCAGTCGCGGTGGCCACCTGGGTATTCATGTCCGAGATTTGTACAATCTGCTCGTTGATTGCATTGAGCGATTGTGACGCCTCATCGGAGGCATTGACCCCTTCAGCAGTCATGGTGCGACTTTGCTCCATGGCATCTACGGCGTTGCGCGCTTCTTGCTGCAGGCGGTCAATCATGGTCTGGATTTCATCGGTGGAATCAGAGGTGCGACTGGCCAAGCTGCGTACTTCATCGGCGACAACCGCAAAACCACGTCCTTGCTCGCCGGCTCGCGCCGCTTCAATTGCCGCATTCAGCGCCAGTAAGTTGGTTTGCTCGGAGATCCCGCGAATCACATCCAAAATGCCGCCGATCGAATCGGTGTTTTCAGCCAAGGCGCTGATCACTTTCGACATATTCTCCATGTCATCAGCAAGGCGAGCGATTGTATCCCGTGCCTGGGTCACCACGCCTTGGCCACTTGCCGCATCATCAGAGGCTTGGTTGGCGGCACTGGCAGCACTGGCGGCATTGCCTGCAATCTCATTAACGGTCGCCCCCATTTCATTGATGGCGGTAACCACTTGCACGGTGCGATCCCGCTGATACTCGCTTTGCGATTGGGTAGCACTGGCTTGTGAAGAGACTTGCTCGGCCGCACTACGTAATTCGCCACCGGTACGGGCAACGTCTGAGACTAGACGATGGATTTTCTCCACAAAACTGTTGAAACCAGAGGCGAGTTGGCCAATTTCATCTTGGCTATTGATGTCTACACGTTGGCGCAGATCCCCTTCCCCTTCACCGATTTCACGGAACACATTGGCGACATATTGGATGGGTTTGGTAATGGTTGCAGCTAACCAGACGGCGACGACGATAAAAATAAGACCGACGACAACCGACACCATCAGGATCTGATTACGCGTTTCATTGAGGGGGGCATAGACTTCTTCGGCAGGGACATCTGCAATAACAAACCAATCCATGGAGGGCACATAACTGGATGCGAGCAGTACTTCTTCACCATTAATACGGGTGTCGAGAAGGTTAAAATCGCCTTTTTGTAGCAAGCTGCGTGCTTGGCCACCATAAATATCACTTAGGGTTTGCTCACCCATCAGATTGGTGTCGCGGTGTAATTGGACCAAGCCCTCAGCATTGACTAAGAACACAAACCCTGACTGCTCAATTTTAAATTGATTCAAAAAGCGGGTCATGTCCTCCAACGAGCGTGAGAAACCGGCTAACCCTTTGCCGTTGAGCTGTTGGAAGTTAACAAATAGCTTGAGTTCGCCGTTTTCTTCTTGGAAAACCTGGGCCATGGTGGCATTGCCACTGTCGAGGAAGTTGTAAAACCAACTGTCTTTTTCACGCGTTAACACCCGTAAAAATCCGTTCTGATTCCAATACTGCCCGGTGTTGCGGTTGGCAATGGAGGCATCATTCAAATCGTATTGCTCACGTAATACGTTGAGCTGTTTGATCACGCGGGTTTCTTCTGCGGGCGTAATATCTTGGTTGATGATATCTAGCATCACCGGGTTAGAAGCCAGCTGACGTGCGGCGGATTGTAGTTGGTTGACCTCACTATCAATGGTATCTCTAAACTGGGTGAGGGTGGTGGGAAGCTCGTTTTCTAACAGGCGCTTTTCCATGATGTCGCGTGCTTGGCTTAAGCTCATATAACTGATGATGGCGGTGGAGGCGATCACCGCGGAGACAAATGCCAACACGAGTTTTTGTTTGATCGTGAGTTGCTTTAGCTTCATGCCCTTCTCTCTATTTGGTCTATTAACAGACGATAGGTTAGCGTGACAAAAATGTGATGATGTTTATGGCACTAACATCTAAGTTAGCAGATATGGGTGAATGATTGGTTATGTATCGACCATGAAACAATAAAATTGAAGCCTTTGCTCAGGGTTATTGATAAAAATGACACTCTCCTCGCGATTTCAACATAAAGCGGTAAAAGTGCGCTGTCGTTTGCGGGACATTGGTGCATCGAGCAATGGTAGCCGGATCACTGCGCTATGGCGAAAAGCGGTGTAGAATCAGTCACAACCGCGATAGGCTCTGAGTAACCTGTACTCAGAGGTGGAGGATAGTGTGCCGCGTCACTACGACCTAAGTATTATGTTTCACAAAACGAGTAGATTTTAATTTTAGGTTAAAAATGCTATCCTCACGCAGCGGTTACGTGCTCGAACCCTCGTCTTGCTGGAAAATTTTAATAAACTTCGCCGGATAAGCGTGATACGAGTACTAACACTTTCCAAGGATGTTGGATCATACGGTCTGACCGAGAAAAGAGGAAATAGTCGTGCTTGAAGCCTACCGTAAACACGTCGAAGAACGTGCCGCTCAGGGTATTGTGCCTAAACCGCTTAACGCTGAGCAAACCGCCAGTTTGATAGAACTGCTGAAAAACCCGCCCGCTGGCGAAGAAGAAACCCTCGTTTATTTACTGGAAAACCGAATCCCACCCGGTGTGGATGAAGCCGCTTACGTGAAAGCCGGCTTTCTGGCCGCACTGGCAAAAGGTGAAGCGCAGTCTCCGTTGATTAGCCCCGAGCGTGCCACTGAATTACTTGGCACCATGCAAGGTGGCTACAACATCGAGCCGCTGATCACCTTACTTGATGATGACAAGCTTGCGCCCATTGCGGCGAAAGTGCTGTCTCATACCTTATTGATGTTCGATGCGTTTTACGACGTTGAAGACAAGATGAAAGCAGGCAATGCCTACGCCAAGCAGGTGATGGAGTCGTGGGCGAACGCTGAGTGGTACCTGGAAAAACCACAAATTCCTGAAAAAGTGACACTGACGGTGTTCAAAGTCTCGGGTGAAACCAACACCGATGACTTGTCGCCCGCGCCAGATGCTTGGTCGCGTCCTGATATTCCCCTGCACGCGCTGGCCATGCTGAAAAACGAGCGTGAAGGTATTCACCCGGACAAACCGGGAGAGATTGGCCCGATCGAGCAAATGAAAAAGCTGGAAGAAAAAGGTCATCCACTGGTTTATGTCGGTGATGTGGTCGGTACTGGCTCGTCTCGTAAGTCGGCAACCAACTCGGTGTTGTGGTTTATGGGGCACGATATTCCTAACGTCCCTAACAAGCGCTCAGGTGGTTTTTGTTTAGGTGGCAAAATCGCGCCTATTTTCTTTAATACCATGGAAGATGCGGGCGCGCTGCCGATTGAACTTGATGTGAGCAAGCTCAACATGGGCGATGTGATTGACCTGTATCCGGCCGACGGCAAAGTGTGCAAGCACGGCACCGATGATGTCCTATCTACCTTCCAACTAAAAACAGACATCTTGTACGATGAAGTGCGTGCTGGCGGACGTATTCCATTGATCATTGGCCGAGGCCTGACTGACAAAGCCCGCGAATGCTTAGGGCTTGAGCCGTCTGAGGTGTTCCGTCGCCCACGTCCGGTGGCTGATTCCACCAAAGGCTTTACCTTGGCACAAAAAATGGTGGGTAAAGCGTGTGGCGTTGAGGGCGTGCGCCCGAACACCTATTGTGAGCCAAAAATGACCACCGTGGGCTCACAAGATACCACCGGGCCCATGACGCGCGACGAGCTGAAAGATTTGGCCTGCCTTGGTTTTACCGCTGATTTGACCATGCAGTCGTTCTGCCATACCTCTGCTTATCCAAAACCGGTTGATGTGGAAACACACCATACGTTGCCCGACTTTATTATGAACCGTGGTGGCGTGGCGCTGCGTCCCGGTGACGGTGTGATCCACTCATGGCTCAACCGAATGCTGCTGCCCGATACCGTGGGGACGGGTGGGGATTCACACACCCGTTTCCCGCTGGGCATTTCGTTCCCTGCTGGCTCAGGTCTCGTGGCCTTTGCGGCCGCGACCGGCGTGATGCCACTGGATATGCCAGAATCGGTCCTAGTGCGCTTTAAAGGTGAGATGCAACCTGGGGTAACGCTACGCGACCTGGTTCATGCTATCCCTTATTTTGGCATTCAAAAAGGGCTGCTGACGGTGGAGAAATCGGGCAAGATTAACGAGTTCTCTGGCCGTATTTTGGAAATCGAAGGGGTTGAGCACCTGACGGTAGAGCAAGCGTTTGAGCTGTCAGATGCGTCAGCGGAGCGCTCTGCGGCTGGCTGTACGGTCAAGCTGTCGCAAGATTCAGTGGCTGAATACCTCGAGTCGAACATTGTGATGCTTAAGTGGATGATCTCTGAGGGCTATGGCGATCGCCGTACCATCGAGCGCCGCATTCAAGCTATGCAGCAATGGTTGGAAAACCCAAGTTTGATGGAAGCAGATAAAGATGCCGAATATGCGCATGTGCTCGAGATCGACTTGGCTGACATCAAAGAGCCGATTTTGTGTGCGCCGAATGACCCAGATGATGCACGTAGCTTGTCAGATGTGGCAGGTGACAGTGTTGAT
This sequence comes from Salinivibrio sp. KP-1, assembly GCF_000968645.1. NCBI lineage: Bacteria > Pseudomonadati > Pseudomonadota > Gammaproteobacteria > Vibrionales > Vibrionaceae > Salinivibrio > Salinivibrio sp. KP-1. Next base: position 143,107 of record NZ_LAQR01000002.1, read on the forward strand.
GAAGTCTTTATCGGCAGCTGTATGACGAACATTGGTCACTTCCGCGCGGCGGGTAAACTGCTGGACAAGTTCGGAGGGAGTTTATCTACCCGTATGTGGGTGGCACCACCGACGAAGATGGACCGAGATCAGCTCACCGCCGAAGGCTACTACGGTATTTATGGCCGAGCAGGGGTGCGCATCGAAACGCCAGGGTGCTCGTTGTGTATGGGTAACCAAGCGCGTGTGGCAGAAAAATCGACTGTGCTGTCGACCTCGACGCGAAACTTCCCTAATCGACTGGGTACAGGCGCGAATGTCTATCTCGCGTCAGCGGAGTTGTCTGCTGTCGGCGCGATCCTTGGCCGTATTCCGACCAAAGAGGAGTACCTTGAGTACGCGGAGCAAATCAATGCGACCGCCAGCGATACCTATCGCTACCTCAACTTCCATCAAATGGATGCCTACACCAAAAAAGCGGATGATGTGATTATTAAAGCAGCGGTATAACGGCTGCTGACTCATTTCGTTCTGAAAGCGCCCCAGACGTGGGGCGCTTTTTTTATGTGTGTTAAGCCGTTGTGGATCGATGGGAGGAGAGTCGGATCATGCGTGCGATGTTTTCACTGGTGCGAATGAGGTTTTTTTTACTGTTCATTAGCGCGTCGCTCAATTCACAGGGGCCGGCTTGAATGGGAAATATCGCCGTGACACCTTGTTGGTAAAGCGCTTCGCAATCGTCGCCCACACTGCCTGCGAGCACCACGACTGGGATCTGATAAGCTTGTGCAATGCTGGCGATAGCAGCCGGCACTTTGCCGTGCTGCGTTTGTCCATCGACACGCCCCTCGCCAGTGATCACCCAATCGGCATTGGCCAATAATGAATGAGCCTGGGTGCGTGAGAGTAATAAGTCGACCCCGGGTTCGAGTCTTGCCCCGAGTAGCCCTCCCAAGGCAGCACCTATACCTCCTGCTGCGCCGGCGCCAGAAAAGTGGCAAACCGACTGTCCCAGTTGCAAGTGACAGATACTCGCAAAGCGGTGCAGGTATTGCTCTAAGACACGAATATCCTCTTCTTGCCCGCCTTTTTGTGGCCCAAAGATAGTGGTGGCGCCGTGCGGTCCACATAATGGATTATCCACATCGCAGGCGGCGGTCAGTGTCACGGCCTTAAGCCGTGAATCAAGCGTATCAAGATCAATCGTCATTAAGGCGCCGAGTCCTTCTCCGGTGGGCGTGATGGGATGGCCTGCGCCATCAAGGAGCTTGGCACCGAGGGCGGTCAAGATCCCCGCACCGACATCATTGGTCGCACTGCCGCCCAACCCGATAATGATTTCGTCAATATCATGGTCAAGTGCGGCGCGAATAAGCTCGCCAGTGCCTAAGCTGGTGGTATGACGAGGGTTGCGTGCGTCTTGTGGGACTAAGGGAAGGCCTGAAGCACTGGCAACATCGATAACGGCCAGACGATGTTCGCGATTGATAACAAATTCGGCGGTCACCGGGCGAAAGTCGGGTCCAGTCACCTCACAGTGATAACGCTCACCGCCGATTTGGTCGAGAAAACTTTGCGCATAACCTTCGCCCCCATCCGCCATTGGCAGTTGTGAAAAGCGAGCGTGAGGCAAAATAGGCGCCATGCCTGCCTCGATCGCCTGTGCAACATGGCGAGCATTCAGGCTCTCTTTAAATGAATCAGGCGCGATCACGATATGCATAAGCCTATCCTTTACTGCTTACTGTTATTCCATTTAAGTATGGTTGAAGTGACATTTTGATGACAGCACTGGCTTGGCAATTCTGACAAAAAGCAGGACAATAGCCGGCCAATTTTGGAGGTCAGTGTGGATTACGAATTTTCTCGCAACAGTTTTGATGACAGCTACCGGATTGTTTTTTCGATGGGACATGAAGCCATAGGACGTTGGCTATTGGATGAACTCGGCACTGAGCTGACTCAAGTGACATCCTGTCTACATACCCTGCAGCAACTTGAGTCAGAGCAGCAGTGGCGCGGGCATACGTTCACGCTTACCGCCAATCGTGATGAGGTCGTGGTGGTGGCGAATGCCATGCTGCAACCTGCCTCGGATGAGGCGCAAACCACGCTCAATGAGCAAGCGCTGACCTTTTACGATGAAGAAAGTTACGCGGCGTGTGGTTACCAAGACTTTGTGGTGATGCTGGACGCCTACCAAGACTTCATTGCCCGTTACGGTCGACGTTAAGCGGGTTCTCTGAGTCAACTCTTCATGGCTGAGCACGTATCACCGTGTGCGTGCTTCGAATGGCTGAACCTCCCCGCCGCTTTTTCTCCCGATTCTCGTTTCGATGTTCCCCCTTGGTGCAATCGCATGCTGCTCTCCCTGGCATGCGCTGTGTTGGTGAATAATTCGCACTTATATGGTGCAAATGAACGCCTTTCTATCCCGCATTTATTTAAGTTGTTGATTTTAAACATATTAAATATTGGCACGGCTCTTGATAGTTAGACGATGATGCAAACACAAGGACTCAGGAGAAGGATATGAAACTGATTAGCGCCATTATCAAGCCGTTCAAGCTTGATGACGTACGTGAAGCGTTGGCGGATGCTGGCATTGACGGCATGACTGTCTCAGAGGTGAAAGGTTTCGGCCGCCAAAAAGGGCACACAGAGTTATATCGTGGTGCTGAGTATCAGGTCGATTTTTTACCCAAAGTAAAATTAGAAATCGCTGTGCAGAGCGAACATGTCGACAGTGTTGTGGAGGCGATCTCTAAGGCCGCACAAACGGGCAAGATCGGCGACGGTAAAATCTTCGTCTTTGATCTTCAGCAAGCGGTGCGGATCCGTACTGGTGAGATGGATCTGGAAGCAATTTAAAAACAGGGAGTAAAGACAATGGAACTGGTAAACACGGTGACTGAATTGCGCTACGCGCTCGACACCTTTTTCTTTCTTTTATCTGGTGCGTTAGTGATGTGGATGGCGGCTGGCTTTGCCATGTTAGAGGCAGGCTTGGTGCGCTCGAAAAACACTACTGAGATACTGACCAAAAATATCTGCCTCTATGCTATCGCTTGTACCATGTACCTGTTGGTGGGCTACAACATTATGTACGTGGACAACAGTGGCGGCGGTTTTGTCCCTTCTTTTGGGGCCTTGATTGGCACCCAAGGCGCCGATGCGGATCATTCGCTCGAATCTGACTTCTTCTTCCAAGTGGTGTTTGTTGCCACCGCGATGTCTGTGGTGTCAGGGGCGGTTGCCGAGCGCATGAAACTGTGGGCGTTCCTCGTGTTCTCTGTCATCTTGACTGCGGTGATTTATCCGGTTGAAGGTTACTGGACATGGGGCGGAGGCTTCCTCTCAGAGGCTGGTTTCAGTGACTTCGCCGGCTCTGGGATTGTTCACATGGCGGGCGCGGCGGCAGCCCTCGCAGGTGTGCTGCTTTTGGGAGCGCGTAAAGGCAAATATGGCAAAAATGGTAAAATTAACCCCATTCCTGGCTCAAACCTGCCTCTGGCAACACTGGGTACCTTCATCTTGTGGTTCGGCTGGTTCGGTTTTAACGGCGGCTCACAACTGATGGTGTCAGATTTTGAAAATGCCACGGCTGTCGGACAAATCTTCTTGAATACCAATGCAGCGGCAGCGGCTGGTGCGATAGCAGCATTACTGGTGTGTAAAACCCTATGGGGGAAAGCCGATTTGACCATGGTACTCAACGGTGCCTTAGCCGGCTTAGTGGCCATCACGGCGGATCCGTTATCGCCTTCACCCGTGGCAGCGCTGATCATCGGTGCGGTATCGGGTGTGATTGTCGTATTCAGTATTGTTGGTCTGGATAAGGTCAAAGTGGATGATCCTGTCGGTGCTATCTCCGTGCACGGTGTATGTGGCTTCTTTGGCCTGATGGTTGTGCCATTAAGCAACACAGGGGCGACCTTTGGTGCGCAGCTTCTGGGGGCGGCAGTGATTTTTGCTTGGGTATTTGCGGCAAGTTTCCTCGTGTGGCTGGTGCTGAAAAATACCATGGGCATTCGTGTCACCGAAGAAGAGGAGATGTCAGGGATGGATCTTCACGACTGTGGTATTGATGCGTATCCCGAATTTGTTAGCGTAAAATAGTCAGTTACACGTAACTCGAGTAAACTCTGAAACGAAACCTTACATTTTTGGATGTAAGGTTTCTTTCTTTTTGCGTCTGATCATATTGAGCCCTGAGTCATTAGTTGTATACTAACGAAACTGAGATTCGTTATCATTTATCATCATATTTAAGGACTGCCACGATGAAAAAACTACTGATTGCCTCGGCTATCACCGCAAGCCTATTAGGAACCAGCGCCGCGGTTGCGTCCGAAGAAGTCAATGTTTACTCGTATCGCCAACCTTTCTTGATTGAACCCATGTTCGATGCGTTTACCGAAGAGACCGGCATTGCTGTGAATGTTAAATTCGCTAAAAAAGGCATGGCGGAAAAGGTCAAGCAAGAAGGTGAGTACAGCCCGGCTGACGTACTGCTAACCGTTGATATTTCACGCCTTAAAGAGCTGGTAAACCAAGACGTGGTACAGCCCGTGCAAAGTGATGTTATCGATCAAAACGTGCCTGAGCAGTTCCGAGATAGTGAAGATAAGTGGGTCGCGCTGACAACACGAGCTCGTGCGGTATACTCTTCACGCGAGCGTGTCGGCAAATTGGGTGACGATTTTGATTATCTCGACTTGGCAAAACCAGAATGGAAAGGCAAGATTTGCACCCGTTCAGGTAAGCACCCATACAATGTCTCTTTAGTGTCAGCTATCATCGAAAATCACGGTGAAGCGAAAGCCAAAGAGTGGCTTGAGGGCGTAAAAGACAACCTCGCACGTAAACCACAAGGCAATGATCGTGCACAAGTGAAAGCGATCAAAGAAGGCCTGTGTGACGTCTCACTGGGTAATAGCTATTACCTAGGCAAAATGCTGAACGACGAAGAACAAACAGCGTGGGCGGAAGCGGTTTACTTGAACTATCCTGGCCAAAACGCGCACGGTACGCACGTGAACGTGAGTGGCATGGCGATGGCGAAGTACGCACCGAACGAAGAAAACGCGCTAAAACTAATGGAATTTTTAACGTCAGACAAAGCACAGCATATGTATGCTGAGGTGAACTTCGAAGAGCCTGTGAAGCCGGGTGTTGAGCAGTCTGAGCTCGTGGCGTCTTGGGGCGACTACAAGCATGACCCAATGCCGCTTGAGGCGATTGCGGATAACTACAGCCAGTCAGTGAAACTGCTGGATGAAGTTCAGTTCGACCTGTAAGCCATTGCATAGGGGCGGATGCCGCCCCTGTTGTCTTTCTCTGACGCCTTAATGTAGTAGGCCATGCGAGATAGATTACCCATGATAAAAACCAGCAGTTGGGGCTTAGCCCTATTGCTGGTTTTGCCGATCTTAGCGATCTTTTATACCGCGGTGGGCGATACTGGGGATATTTTCCCCCATTTATTCGAGACCGTACTGCCGACTTATACCTTGAACACCAGCTTGTTAGTGGCTGGCGTGGTGGCGATTGCGATTATCCTCGGGGTGCCCACCGCGTGGATGCTGGCCATGTATCAGGTACCGGGCAGCCGGCAACTGCAGTGGGCGATGGTGCTTCCGCTTGCGATGCCGGGCTATATTATTGGCTATATCTATACCGATTGGTTTGATTATGCCGGTCCGCTACAACGTGGCTTGCGGGCATTGTTTGAATGGCAAACGGTCAATGATTACTGGTTTCCCGATATGCGTACCTTGCCGGGTGCGTGTTTTGTGCTGGCGTTAGTCTTATACCCTTATATCTACCTGCTCACCCGTGCCGCGTTTATGGAGCAAAGTGTCACCTTGACCCACTCTGCGCGCTTGCTCGGTTGCTCGCCGATGCAAAGCTTTCGTCGCATTTCTTTACCCTTGGCACGGCCGGCGATTGCGGTGGGGGCCTCTTTGGTGGCGATGGAGGCGCTGGGCGATTTTGGAACGGTCAATTACTTTGCGGTCAGCACCCTGACAACCGCAGTCTATGATACTTGGTTGAGCTACTCGAGCTTAACCGCTGCCGCCAAAATCTCTGCGATCATGCTGGTTGCTATCTTCCTTTTGATCAGTGCTGAACGTTATGGGCGACGTAAACAAGCACAATTTAGTCCAAGCTCGAGCAGTGATGCGATTGAGAAAATGCCCTTAACAGGCTGGCGTAAAGTCGGGGTGTTAGCCTGGTGTTGGAGTCTGCTGTCACTGGCGTTTATTTTACCTCTGCTCCAGCTTTTAGTTTATGCATGGCACTACTACGAAAAAAATGCGGTCAGCGAGTTTGCCACTTTTAGCTATAACAGCTTTTATACCTCAAGTTTAGCGGCGCTCATTGCCGTCGGCATTGCGTGGACAGTGAATGTGTATCGCCGCCTGCGTGGGCATGGGGTCAGTGTGGCGCCCATGCGATTGGCGTCTATGGGGTATGCGGTGCCGGGGACGGTGCTTGCGATTGGCGTGATGTTAGTGCTGACGCGCGGCGATCACTTCATTAACGATATCGCCACGCATTACGGCTGGGGACGGCCTGGCCTCCTATTATCTGGCACCATGGTGGCCTTATTGGTGGCCTTTGTCGTGCGGTTCAGTGCCGTCGCCATTGGCAGCATTGAGTCAAGCATGGCCAAAATTCCTCCTTCATTGGATATGGCGGCGCGAACCATGGGGTGCACCACCACAGGGGTAATTCGTCGTGTGCATTTACCCTTAATTCGGCGGGGGACGCTCATTGCGATGCTGTTGGTGTTTATTGAATCGATGAAAGAGCTTAATGCTGCGATTTTATTACGCCCTTTTAATTTCGAAACACTGGCCACTTATGTGTACAACTTTACCTCGGATGAGCACCTAGAGTATGCCGCCTTACCTGCCATTTTGTTGGTCGTGGTTGGCTTGGTCCCCCTTATCCTGATTAACCGGTCATTGGAGCAAAAATATCAATGAAGTGTGCGCTCGCGATAGAGAATTTGACCTGCAGTTATAACGGCACCCCTGTTTTAAAAGATTTGTCGCTGCAAGTCGCGCCAGGAGAAATTGTGTGCTTGCTCGGCGCCAGTGGCTGCGGGAAGACGACGTTGCTGAAAGCGATGGCAGGGTTAATGCCATTATCGTCAGGAAAACTATCGATTGGGTGCAAACTCATGGACGATAATCAGCATTCAATCCCGCCAGAGCAACGTAATATTGGGATGATTTTTCAAGACTATGCGCTGTTCCCGCACCTTACGGTGGCAGACAATGTGGGGTTTGGTCTGTCTGAACTCAGCGCGGCAGCGCGAAGTGAAAAAGTGGCTGAGATGCTCAAGCTGGTGCGTCTGGCGGAGCTGGGTGACCGCTATCCTCACCAGCTCTCGGGCGGCCAACAACAGCGCGTGGCGATAGCGAGAGCGCTGGCTTATGAACCGGATCTGTTATTGCTTGATGAGCCCTTTTCGAATATTGATACCCAGGTTCGTCATGATTTAATTGAAGAAATCCGACGTATTTTTAAATCCCAAGGCGTCACGGCGATCCTTGTGACGCACAGCCGAGAGGAAGCATTCGCGTTTGCCGATAAGCTAGCGGTAATGAATCAGGGGCTCATTGAACAGTATGGCGATACCACAGACGTGTATTACCAACCTGCGAGCCGTTTCGTCGCTGATTTTCTTGGCCAGGGCTCTTATGTGCCCGTAACGGTCTCGTCGCAAGAACAAATGCAGACACCGCTCGGTCCGTGGCCACGTCCGGTGCATTGTCACCCAGGCCCGCATTGGTGGTTACTGCGCCCTCAATTTCTAAGCATTCGTGCTGATGCTGAGGGGGAAGGACAGGTGTTATCCCAACAGTTTATGGGTGACAGTAGCCGTTATACCATCGATATCCATGGTCAAAAACTGTCGGTACACGCGCGTGAGCCGCTATTGGTAGGGGATAAAGTCAGCTTACATATTCGCCCCCACGAGCCAGTCCTGTTCAATGATGGGCCGAGTTTTATTGACGATTAAGGCACCAGAACCAAAAAAGCCAACCGAGGGGTTGGCTTTTTACGGCGTTGACAACGCGGCTAGCTTTGTTGGCACAATACGTCAATATAGTGTTGAGCCATGGCGTTTAAAGCCGTTTTGTCTGGTTGCTGATGCGCCTGTAAAAAGAGCACATAGCATACCCCTGCCAACATACTGGCAAGCTCACGCGGTTGGTGACGGTCGACCATCTCACCTTTTGCCATCCCGTGCTCGAACACTTGCTCGAACTGATCCATCGCGTCTCGACTGCCTTTGACAAAGCGTGGCCAAATATCTTCGCGAATAGAGGTACTCCACTCAAACCAGACTTTCATCCACGCTTTGTCTGCCAGAGCTGTGTCAATAATTTGCGAGGTAATGCAGTTTAGCGATGCCCGCATTGATTGATCTTGCCCGGTGCACTCATTAATCAGTTTAATGAAGTGTTTCTCGGTCTGGGCCAAGATCTCTTCCACCAAGTCTTCACGGGTTGGGAAGTAGTTAAATACCGTTGCGACGGAGACGTCTGCCATTTCGGCGTGCCCCGCACGACCAATCCCGCGTTTGGCAAACACATCTAAGCCACACCCTAATAACTGCTCTTTGCGGCGCTCGGGCGATAGCCGCGTCCTTGTTCTCTCATTTGATTGAGCCATCCTAAAACCTGCCAACTTATTTTTGGTTTGTACAAATTAATTATTGTTTGTGCTAATGATTTTATTATTAGCGGGATTGAGTTTATACCAGCCATTTATGGCCTGACAACGGCTAGAAGCCTGATCTAGGCCGTAAAAACGTAATTTTGTCTGCAAAAAAAGTCATTCATTACAAAAAACAAAGGCACGGATTATTTTTTCTTATCAATCAGTGTGATACCCAACTAGTGTGCGGGTGCATAAGCGATGAAAACGCGCTCGCTGGGATCCGCAATCGATTTAGTGCTAGACTATGCCACCTTTGTTAGTGACCTCCCTTTTGTGGAGAGACAACCATCGGGGCAGATATGAAACACACCGTTGAAGTGATGATTTCAGAGCAGGACGTACAGGCGCGAGTGAAAGCCTTGGGCGCTGAGATCAGCGAGCACTATAAAGACTCATCTGAGTTGGTATTAGTGGGGCTGCTGCGTGGCTCGTTCGTTTTCATGGCGGATTTATGCCGTGCGATTGATATGCCGCATGCGGTCGACTTTATGACCGCATCAAGTTACGGCAACAGCATGGAAAGTACGCGTGATGTGCGTATTTTGAAAGACTTGGATGATGATATTAAAGGCAAAGACGTACTCTTAGTCGAAGACATCATCGATACTGGCAATACGCTGAGTAAGGTGTGTGAAATCCTGTCTTTGCGCGAGCCAAATTCAGTACGCATTTGTACATTGTTAGACAAGCCAGAGCGCCGAGAAGTTGACGTTAAGGTTGATTGGTTGGGCTTTACGATTCCAGATGAATTTGTGGTCGGTGTGGGCATTGATTATGCGCAAAAATACCGCCATCTGCCGTACGTCGGTAAAGTGATTCCGTTGGACTAAAGGGTTCAAGGAATGCGAAAGGAGAAAGCCGAGCCGATGCTCGGTTTTTTTGATCTATGAACAGGTGAGTGCCAATCTGCTTTGTCAGGGAGGTGTGGAAAGACTAACACTCGACCTTGTCAGACACGAGTTCACACATTGCCGCTTGATAGTTGATTTCCAGTGATTCCCGGCTATTGGCAGTCATCCCCAGATCCCGCAAGATCCCATCGGTCGTATCGTAAAACCAGCCATGGACCTTCACATCTTGGCCGCGCTCCCAGGCCGCCCGCAAAATAGTGGAATTACCAAGGTGGTACACCTGCTCGGCGACATTGATCTCACATAGCCGATTACCGCGTGCTTGTGCAGGTAGGTGGCTAAGATAGCTTTTGTGCTTGAGGTAGAGATCACGAATATGCAGTAACCAATTGTTAATTAAACCCAGCTCAGGGTTTTCAATTGCAGCATGCACCCCGCCACAACCATAGTGGCCACAGACAATAATGTGCTTGATTTGCAGCACATCAACGGCGTACTGCACGACCGACAGGCAGTTTAAATCGGTATGAATGACTTGATTGGCGACATTACGATGGACAAAAAGCTCGCCCGAGTCTAGGCCAGTCAGGCGCTCTGCAGGAACTCGACTATCCGCACAGCCAATCCATAAGTATTCTGGATGTTGCTCCTTCGCCAAGTCGGCAAAAAACTGTGGGTTGGTATCACGAATGTCTTTTGACCAGGCTTTATTGTTGGCGAACAACGCTTTGATTTGGGCCATATCCACTCAGTCTTTTGGCAAGGTTATCAATTGCCACTATACCGCAATGATGAGGTTTGAAATATACTGAGATCAAATTTCACATTCTTTTACATCTTGCGCGCCCAATAGATCACGCTGTTTACCTTCAAAGCCACTGCTCGGATAGGTTAATCCAAGAAAATTCGTATACTGTCTCTTCCACCATCAATGCAGTAGAGGGTAGTGAGTGTTTGATAAGGGACGATTTGCGCAGCTGACATTAAAAGGGGATTTGTTTGGTGGGGTGACCACCGCGATCATCTCTTTACCATTGGCACTTGCATTTGGTGTGGCCTCTGGGGCTGGCGCGGAAGCGGGGCTATGGGGCGCGATTTTAGTTGGGTTGTTTGCCTCGCTATTTGGTGGTTCGTCTACACTGATCTCTGAACCGACCGGCCCGATGACAGTGATCATGACCACGGTGCTAACCGCGATGATGTCTCGCTACCCGGAAGGAGGCGTAGCGATGGCGTTCACTGTGGTGATGATGGCAGGCGCGTTCCAAATACTGATTGGTAGCTTAAGGCTGGGTAAATACGTCACCTTAATGCCATACAGCGTGGTGTCGGGGTTTATGTCAGGGATTGGGGTGATTTTGATTTTGCTCCAGCTGGCCCCCTTGTTGGGGCAAGCGGCCCCGACAGGCGGGGCGCTTGGCACACTCAAAGCATTGCCTGATTTAATCAGTCAAGCCGACATGAAAGAGGTATTTCTCGGTGTTTTGACGCTTGGCATCTTGTTTTATTTCCCTGCCAAGTATCGTCGTTTTATTCCCGCACAGCTTGTCGCACTCGTGAGTATCACCTTGGTCTCTATTTTGCTGTTTGATACCGACAGCATTCGCCGTATTGGGGAAATACCGACAGGCTTACCCTCGCTGGTGATCCCGCATATCACGACAGAACATTTTACCGCGATGGTAATTGATGCCCTCGTGTTGGGCACCTTAGGGTGTATTGATACCTTGTTAACCGCGGTGATTGCTGACTCACTGACTCGGCAAGAGCACAACTCCGATCGCGAGCTGCGTGGGCAGGGCATTGCCAATATGATTGCCGGGTTATTTGGTGCGCTCCCTGGCGCGGGGGCCACCATGGGCACGGTGGTGAATGTGCAAGTGGGCGCGCGTTCTCCTTTGTCAGGGATTTTGCGGGCGGCGATGTTAGCCGCTGTGGTATTGGTGGCTGGTGCGCTTACCGCGCCGATCCCGATGGCGGTACTCGCGGGTATTGCGGTATATGTCGGGTTTAATATCCTCGATTGGAGCTTTCTTCACCGCGCACATAAAATCAGTTTACAACAAACCGGTATCATGTATGGCGTGATGGCGCTGACGGTGTTTGTCGACTTGATTGTTGCCGTCGGCCTAGGGGTATTCATTGCGAACTTGCTGGTCATTGAGCGTCTAAGCCGAGAGCAAGCCAAGCAAGTACGGGCCATCAGTGATGCCGAAGATGATGAAGTGCCGCTTGATGACGAAGAGCGTGCGCTGCTTGATGCGAGCAATGGCCAAGTGTTGTTTTTCTATCTCTCAGGGCCAATGATCTTTAGTGTCTCGAAAGCGATTGCACGCCAGCATGCGCACATCAACGAGTTCCGCGTGATGATCTTAGATTTAAGCGATGTGCCTATGTTAGACATGACGGTTGGCTTGGCGTTAGAGAACGCGATTAAAGATGCGCGCGAGGCCGATTGCACAGTATTTTTGCTGTGCCCGCATGATGAAACGCGCGAGCAATTGCAGCGTTTGCATATCGGTGACTGGGTCAGAGAAGCGCATATTTTTACCACACGCAAGCCCGCGCTCGAGGCGGCCAACCGCTTGGTAGAAGTGATGCCTTAGCACGCTGTTCAATTTATCTTACACATGCATACGCTGGTGTGCGTCAACGGGCTAGGTTGGCGCGTGCCAGTGTCATTACGGATCCCGACAGGTGCTCGGTACTTTCAGTCTCAAAACTACGTCATACACGATCACTTAAATACAATGTATTTAGTGAATATTTGCCACATTTCTCATCATTTTATTCTTTTTGGTTGAAAACTAACCATGCGTTTCCCCTCCTGATTTGATCTTGTGCACATTCCTATATACTGGCGCGCGCACTGGGGGACCCCCGTGCCAGTGAGTAAAGCCGTCATGGCCGTGATACTGCATACGACTTGAAAGGATCAGCTGTTTTGAAATTCGAACGATTCAAGAACTGGACCCTGAAAGGGGACCTGTTTGGGGGCGTCACCACGGCGGTTATTTCTTTGCCCCTCTCGCTGGCGTTCGGGGTAGCGTCAGGTGCAGGCGCCGAAGCCGGGATGTGGGGGGCCATTTTGGTGGGGCTTTTTGCCGCGTTATTTGGTGGCTCTTCAACCCTTATCTCAGAGCCGACCGGCCCGATGACAGTGATCATGACCGCGGTACTCACCACCATGGTGTCACGTTACCCCGAAGGGGGCATGGCAATGGGCTTTACGGTGGTGATGATGGCGGGCTTATTCCAAGTGATTTTAGGGACCTTGAAGCTTGGAAAGTACGTTACTTTAATGCCATATAGCGTGATATCTGGGTTTATGTCCGGTATTGGCGTTATCTTGATCATTTTGCAGCTGCCGCCTTTGTTGGGACACGTGACCCCCGAAGGAGGCGTGTTGGGCACACTGAAGATGCTGCCTGAGTTGATTGCATACACTCAGCGCAGTGAGCTTTTAATGGGGCTGCTTACACTTGGGATCCTCTTTTCTTTCCCACAAAAATATCGCCGTTATATGCCGGTACAACTCGTTGCCTTGGTGGTGGTGACTTTGCTGTCAATGTGGTGGTTTGATCTCGAGGCGGTTCGTCGAATTGGTGTTATTCCAACTGGCTTGCCAACCTTGATGCTGCCACACATCGACAGTGAGGTGCTGACCACCATGGTGGTGGACGCGTTAGTGTTGGGGACTTTGGGCTGTATTGATACTTTGCTCTCTGCTGTGATTGCCGACTCGCTCACGCGTGAGGAACACGACTCGGATAAAGAGTTGCGCGGTCAGGGGCTGGCCAATATGGTCGCGGGGTTATTTGGCGCTTTGCCGGGAGCGGGTGGCACCATGGGCACGGTCGTCAATGTGCAAGTGGGCGGGCGCTCACCCTTTGCGGCCATTGTGCGCGCCCTCATTTTAGCGGCGGTGATCTTGGTCGCAGGCTTTTTAACTGAGCCCATCCCGATGGCGGTGCTGGCGGGTATCGCCATCTATGTGGGCTTCAATATCCTTGACCGCACCTTTATCCAACGTGCTCACAAAGTCAGCTTACATCAAACCGTGATCATGTATGGAGTGATGATATTAACCGTGCTGGTGGACTTAATCGTGGCAGTGGGTGTGGGCGTGTTTATTGCCAATATTATTGCCATCGAACACTTAAGCCGTGAGCAAGAAAAGCAGGTTAAAGCGATCAGTGATGCGGATGAAGATGACGTCCCCCTGAGCGAGATGGAAAGGGCTTTATTAGACAGCGCCAACGGAAAAGTGTTGTTTTTCTATCTCTCAGGCCCAATGATATTCAGTGTCTCGAAAGCGATTGCACGTCAGCACAGTAAAATCGAGGAATTCGATGTCATGATCTTAGACCTCAGCGACGTGCCCATGATTGATATGACCGTCGGCCTCGCGCTGGAAAATGCGATCAAAGATGCGGTTGACGCCAATTGCCAAGTTTTTCTGCTCTGCCCCCATCAAAAAACACGGGATCAGCTTGAGCGCTTGCATGTTAAAAATTGGCTCACTGACGATCATACTTTTGATAGCCGTTATGACGCACTCCGTGCTGCGCACCGAGTGACCGAGGTCATGCCTTAAAAGAACGGGAGCTTATGAAAGCCATCGACATCAAAGACCTTGTCAAAACCTATGGGACCAGTGTTAAGGCGCTAAAAGGGGTATCGCTCTCTGTGGAGGAGGGCGATTTTTATGCGCTATTGGGGCCAAATGGGGCGGGCAAATCCACCACCATTGGCATTTTGAGCTCACTGGTGAATAAAACCCAGGGGCAGGTGAGCATTTTTGGCTACGATCTCGATAGCCAAAAAGTGGAAGCCAAAAAACAAATCGGGCTGGTGCCACAAGAGTTTAACTTTAACCAGTTTGAGAAAGTGGAGCAGATCGTGGTGAACCAAGCGGGTTACTATGGTGTGCCCCGCGACCAAGCCAAATTACGCGCGAAAAAATACCTCTCGCAGCTCGATTTATGGGATAAGCGCCACGAGCCTGCCCGTAATTTGTCGGGAGGCATGAAGCGTCGCTTAATGATCGCCCGTGCGCTGATGCATGAGCCTCGTCTGTTGATTTTGGACGAGCCAACCGCCGGTGTCGATATTGAGCTGCGTCGTTCAATGTGGGACTTTCTCACCGAGATAAACCGGCAAGGGATCACCATTATTCTCACCACTCATTACCTTGAAGAAGCCGAAACCTTGTGTCGCAACATCGGTATCATCAATCGAGGCGAGCTGGTGGAAGATACCTCCATGAAGGCCTTGCTGGCGAAGCTGGACGCAGAGACGTTTATCCTTGATTTACAACCGGGGCATAAACTGAGCACCTTAGACGGTGTCAACTGGCAGAAAACCGATACCAATACCTTGGAAGTCGAAGTGAATAAGTCAGTCGGGTTGACCCCTGTCTTTGATCAGTTGTCGCAACAAGGGGTGCAGGTGCTGTCGATGCGCAATAAGGCAAACCGCCTTGAGGAGCTATTTGTCACCTTAATTCAGCAAAATGGGGAGGAGCGTGTATGAATGCTTTGTATTGGGTCGCCTTTCGAACTCTGATTCATAAAGAAGTGGCGCGCTTTACCCGTATCTGGGTGCAAACCTTGGTTCCGCCCGCGATTACCATGAGCCTCTATTTTATCATTTTCGGTAATCTGATTGGCTCGCGGATTGGCCAGATGGAAGGCTTCTCCTACATGGAGTATATCGTGCCGGGGCTTATCATGATGTCGGTGATCACCAACTCCTACTCGAACGTGGCGTCTTCATTTTTTAGTGCCAAGTTTCAGCATAATATCGAAGAGCTTTTGGTGGCGCCGATCCCCAATTACGTGATCATTGCCGGTTATATCGGTGGCGGGATGTGTCGGGGGTTAGCGGTCGGCGCCTTGGTGACCATGACCTCTTTGTTCTTCGTCGACTTGCAGATAGCGCATCCGTTGATCGTGATTACCACCGTGGTCTTTACTTCGGCGGTGTTCGCATTGGGAGGACTTATCAACGCTATCTTCGCCAAAACGTTTGATGACATTAGCCTTATCCCCACCTTTGTGCTGACGCCCTTAACCTACTTAGGTGGGGTGTTTTATTCACTCTCACTGTTGCCCGATTTTTGGCAAGGGGTATCCAAGCTCAACCCGATTGTGTACATGGTGAACGCGTTCCGGTACGGCTTTCTTGGCGTGTCAGATGTCGGCATCATGACATCGTTTGGGGTACTGACGCTGTTTATTATCGGCTTGTATGCGCTGGCGTGGGGTTTGATTTCCAAAGGGACAGGCTTGCGTAGTTAACGACCTCACCGTATCTGTGATTCGGATTAATATTGGATAAAAAAGCCCCGGCCATGATGGCCGGGGCTTTTTATTACGAGCTTGAACGGTGATGCCTGATGGTGTGCTGACGGTTAATTAAATAAACCTTTCAGCCACCCGACCGGGTCTGACTGACCACAGCGCTTGGCAAACTGCCCATCAATGTCCCAAACCGGCAGCGAGGCATCTCCGCGACAGCTCAGCTGGTATTGACTGCCTTTTTGCGTCACCGCGACCGTCGTGATGTGAGCCGGCCAAGATAACGTCAGCGCACTGGCGCCTCGACGACTGAGATAATCATCATAGACACGCAATGCGCCTGAGGCCCCGGTGAGCCCGGTCGATTGGTTATCGTCGCGGCCAAGCCAAACTGTGGTGACTTCTTTATCATCAATACCCACAAACCAGCTGTCTCGGTTATCGTCTGTGGTGCCGGTTTTGCCGGCCAGTGCCACGTTGCCATGATGACGTTTTAAATAACCGCCGGTGCCTTGTTGCACCACTTGCTTCATCGCATACAGCGTTAGCCAGCCGGCTTGCTGAGAGACAACACGCTCGGCTTTTGGCCAGTTTTGATAAAGGCTCTGTCCTTCTTTGGTGGTGACCGCGCGTAAGGCGGTTAATGGCGCACGTTGCCCACCACTGCCGAGCGTTTGGTAGATTTGTGTGACGTCGAAGGGACTCATGCTAAACGCGCCGAGGAGCAATGACGGTACCTGGGGGATATTATCGGTATTAGCACCCAGTTTGCCAAAGGTATTGATCACCTCATCTAACCCCAACTGCATGCCGAGATTCACCGTCGGGACGTTATAAGACTTGGCGAGAGCGGTGAGTAAGGACACACGGCCTCGATACTGGCGATCATAGTTGCGTGGTTGCCAGCTACTGCCTTGGCTACCCTCCAAGCGAATCGGTTTATCGTCAATCTTACTGGTGAGCTGGAAACGTTCGGGGTGGCTCAACGCGGTCAGATACACCGCCGGTTTTGAGAGCGAGCCGATAGGACGTTTGGCATTTAATGCGCGATTAAAGCCTGCAAAGCCTGGGCGCGCCCCACCAACCATGGCGCGTATTTCACCGCTGCGTCGGTCTGCGATGACGGCCGCTGCTTCAAGTTTGTTGCCAGCTCTATTTTTCAGCGCCTTAACTTTATCCACCACCGCGCCTTCAATGGCTTGCTGTGAGACAGGATCCAGTGTGGTAAATATACGTAGCCCTTCTCCTGCCGCGTAGTTATCGCCTACATGTTGGCGGATCTCCTCTTTAAGTTGATCAAAATAGGCGGGTTGGGGACGCGAAAGTGTCGGGGTGGCCTGAATATCGAGCGGACGACTGGCGGCAGCATCGTAATTGGCACTGGTGAGTAGATTTTGCTCGAGCATCAAGCGTAATACCAGATCACGTCGTGTTTTCGCGCGTTCAGGGTGGCGGAAGGGATTGTAATAAGATGGCCCTTTTACCATGCCAACCAGCAGCGCGAGTTGATCAACACGTAGCTCACTGATAGGGCGACCAAAATACAAGCGCGCGCCCAAAGGAAAGCCATGCACCGGCTCGCCGCGGTTTTGGCCAAGGTAGACCTCGTTAAGATAGGCCTCTAGGATTTTGTCTTTGCTGTAGCGAAAATCGAGGATCAAAGCCATGTAGGCTTCTTGCACCTTACGCCACAAGGTACGATCACGGGTGAGGAATAGGTTTTTAGCCAGCTGTTGGGTAAGCGTCGAGCCACCTTGCACGGTGCGTCCTGCGCGAATATTGGCGACCAAGGCACGCAAAATACCCGTAGGAGAGACGCCTTCGTGATGATAGAAGTCTCTGTCTTCCGTGGTAATCAAAGCTTCAACTAAAAATTCGGGAAAGCGCTCTCGTGGTAAGAATAAACGCTGCTCGCGAATTCCAGATTCCATCATGCCCAACAGCTTGGGCTCGATACGCAGTAACCCTAGCGGTTGTTGGCTGTTTACCTCGGTGATTTTACCCACTTGGCCGTCAGCAAAGCTCAACATCGCATGACGCGCCGGCGCGGGCCCATCCTCAAAATCAAATGGGCGACGAATGATCTCAAGCCGAGTGCTTGACGCCGAGTACTCGCCAGGCCGTTTGGGCGTACGCACTTTCTGATAGTTGAGGGCGTCTAGCTGTTGGCGCAGCTGCAAAAGGGAAAAGTCGCTGCCAGGAGACAGGTTGATGACTCGGCCATAAACGACCCCAGGAAGCTGCCAAATCTGGCCGCTGAACCTGTCTTGGATTTTGCCATCCAGATAGATACCTAACATAACGACGGCCGCAACCCCGACGAGGCTGCACTTTAGCCCCAAGCCTAACAGGCGTTTCCCCCAACTTGGCTTAGTAGACGTCTTTTTGGGCTGGCGCTTGGGTGATGAACGTTTTTTGTTGCTCGGGCGTGAGCGTGTTTTTTTCTCTGCCATACAATAGCTTAACTCTGGTTAAAATGGCGCTTGGTTTTACGGGTTGGCGCATGGTTGGCCGGGTCATCAGGCCAAAGGTGCTTAGGGTAGCGCCCTTTCATTTCTTTTTGCACCTCTTTGTAGCTGCCTTGCCAAAACCCCGCCAGATCTTGCGTGATTTGCAGTGGACGTCCGGCGGGAGAGAGCAACTCCACTTGCACGGCCACCTTGCCGTTAGCCAGGGTGGGTGTATCCGCCTGTCCGTACATTTCCTGCATTTTTACCGCTAAGACGGGCGCGTTTTCCGGGTTATAGCGCAGCGGATAACGTGATCCGGTTGGGACAGTAATGTGTGTGGGCAACGCGGTGTTTAATTGCTGTGTTACCGCAAAACCGAACCAGGCCTCCAGCACGGGCTTGAGATCCAACTGCTGCAGGGCTTGCCAACGTGACATGCCATGGACAAAAGGCGCCAGCCAGGTATCGAGCGATGCCAATAAGTCGTCGTCGCTAAGTGGCGGTAGCATGATATCCAGTCCCCAGGCTTGTGCGCAGCGGGCGCGGGTGAGCAAGCATTGGCTGCCGCTTTGCCAGTTCAGTGTATTAATGCCTTTTTGGCGCACGGCGTCTAATAACCCTTGCGCCTGCTGCTCGGCGCTGAGTGTATTAAGTGGCTCACGATAAAGCACTAATTCGCCGAGGCGTTGCTGTTTTTCTGCTTGTAATGTGCCGCGTTGGTCATCCCATTGTACGACCTCATGTTGACGTAATAAGTCGGGGCGCATTTGTTGTAGCGAGCGCAGTGAAAGCGCGATAGCACTGTAGGCGCGGCTGTCGTGTTGCTCACCGGCCATCACATCACAAACCACGATTGCCTCGTTGTGACTGAGTGCGTCTTGGCTATCGAGTGTCACGCCGTGACCATTGGCCATCATAAAGCGCCCCGTTTTTCCCCGTCTCAATGCGATTCTATCTGGCCAGATGTTCGCGGCCAGCAGTGGCAATATGGCTTCATCGAGTGAGCGTTGTAACTTTATTCCAAGCGCCCGTGCCAGCGATTGAGCGCGGTCTTGATAGTCTTTGTGAGACATGACCGCCTGTAATTGGTCAATCAGTGCCAGTGATACACCTGAGGTCATCGGTTTGTCGGCCCATGCGGCGAGCCAGCAGGCGGTGGATAACACGGCGGTATCCGCTTTTTCAACCCGAGCCAACATGGCGGCAGCGCGCGGGCTAGCAGCCAATTGGATGGCACGTTGCCCCAGCGCTGTGAGTCCTTGGCGCGTATCAATCAGCCCCAATTGTGTCAGTCTGGTACAGGCCGCTTGCCAATGCTTGGTGGGCGGCACGTCAAGCCAATGTAAATCTTTGACATCACAGCCCCACTGGATGACATTGAGGGCAAGATCGGTCAAGTCCTCTCGCAAGATCGGCGCGGTGGGAGTGGCAGGTAAGCGCTGAAATTGCTCTTCACTGTATAAGCGCAGGCATTGCCCTTCTTCGAGACGACCTGCTCGCCCCGCACGCTGGATGGCAGCGCTACGCGTTATTTGCCGCGTCACCAATTTATTGATACCGGTTTGGGCTTGGTGCAACACCAAGCGCTCAAGCCCAGCATCGATGACTAAACGAATCCCTTCGATGGTTAAACTGGTTTCAGCAATGTTGGTTGTGAGCACTAACTTACGTCTTCCAGGGCAGGGAGGCGCAATCGCGGCGTGTTGCGCCGAGACGTCAAGGCTGCCGTGGAGGCGGTGCAAATCCATGTCATCAGGTAGACGCCCTTCTAGGGCGGCATAAACCTGGCGAATGGCCCCAATGCCAGGGAGAAAGAGTAGGGCCGACCCTGCGTGTTGAGCGATAAAATCAAGGCTGGCGCTCGCTACTGCGCTGGCCCATGGTGAATGCCGTGACAGTGGGTGATAGTGATAATGAATCGGATAGCTGCGCCCTTCAGTTGTCAGGGTCAGGGCGTCGGGTAAATGTTGCGCCAAGGCGTGATTATCTAAGGTCGCAGACATGACCACTAGGCGCAGATCATCTCGCAAGCCGGCTTGGCAATCTAGGCTCAAGGCAAGCGCCAGATCGGCATGCAGGCTGCGTTCGTGAAACTCGTCGAACATGATCACACTCACGCCATCGAGCATGGGGTCGGTTTGCAGCAAACGTGTCAGCACTCCCTCAGTGACCACCTCAACACGCGTTTTAGCACTGATTTTTGTCTCACCACGCATGCGTAAACCTATGGTTTGGCCAATAGGCTCATCTAGGTGATGGGCGAGGAAGCGAGCAATGTTGCGAGCGGCGAGCCGACGGGGTTCCAGTAGCACGATTTTTCCCGGCAGTGGTGCTTGCTCAAGTAGCGCGAGGGGTAAGCGCGTCGACTTACCCGCTCCTGGTGGTGCGGATAAGAGGATTTGTGGATAGGCCGCGAGCCCGTCTATCAGGTCAGGTATCACGGCATCAATCGGAAGCTGCGACAAGAATTTGCCCTTTGTGTCAGAATCAAAGTGACTATTTTAACGGACTGAGCGTAAAAGGAGAGCCCATGCGACTATTTTTCGCGCTAGGTTTGGAGGAGGGCATTAACCAAACCGCCCGGGCGCAGCTGGTGGCGTATAAAAATAGCCTCAGTGGAGTCGGGCATGCGGTGCCCGATCAAAACTTACATCTCACCTTGGCGTTTTTGGGTGATGTGCCGGATGCATATATTCCTCGTCTACAAGCCACGGTGCAAGACCTTCAACTGCCCGCCTTTTCCATCACGGCCTCGACCGTTGAAGTATGGGCTCAGCCGAGGATTGTCTGTGCAACGTTAGCGTCTCCTCCGCAAGCCTTATTGGCGCTGGCTCATCATTTACAGACCTTACCCGTTTGGCCAGCGAAAGCGGACAGTCATGCGTTTACCCCGCATATTACCTTGCGTCGTGGTGTCAAAGATGACGATGCGCTGGACTTACCGACGCCTCCTACCCAGACATTTGCGTGTCAACGATTTGGATTATATGCTTCGCCTTCCTCCTCGTCGGATGAATCGATACCTCGAGATAATGAGGGGCGGGCGTTATACCAATGCCTGCATCAATTCAGCCTTTGTTAATCATCAGCAGGAACGGAAGATGCAGTTTTCCCCACCACTAGCGTCGGCAACCTTAGTACGCCGCTATAAACGTTTTTTAACCGATGTGACCTTGGCTAATGGCGAGTCGCTGACCATGCATTGTGCCAATACGGGGGCGATGACCGGTTGTGCGACGCCAGGCGATACCGTTTGGTATTCCACCTCCGATAATACCAAGCGTAAATACCCTCACAGTTGGGAGCTTAATCATACCCAGCAGGGACACTGGATTTGTGTCAACACGGCGCGCGCCAACACCTTAGCGGTTGAGGCGGTGCAGGCGAATCGTATTCCTGAACTAGTGGGGTATCGACAATTACAGACGGAAGTACGCTATGGCAGTGAAAACAGCCGCATAGACCTACTATTACGTGACGATGACAAAGCGGACTGCTATATAGAAGTAAAGAGTGTCACATTATTGGAGGAAGACGGCTGGGGCGCGTTTCCGGACGCCGTGTCGACGCGAGGGCAAAAGCACTTGCGTGAGCTGATGGCGATGGCAGAGCAAGGACATCGTGCGGTTTTATTGTTCGTTGTTTTGCACTCGGGGATTGAAAAAGTCACTGGCGCCCCCCATATCGACCCGGATTATAACCAGTTATTAAATCATGCGTTGGCGTCAGGGGTAGAAGTGATCTGCTATCAGGCTCAGATGTCGCCGAGTGAGCTAAATCTGGTTAATTCCGTACCTTTTGTTAGTCATACCGCAAAAGTGTAAGCATGTTCACATTGGGCGTTGTAGGGCGTAAATCAAAGATTGCCACCCTAAAGGCTTTCTGCTATAGATAGCGCCCTCATTTGACAGACACGGGTCATGTCAAGGTTTTTTAGGAGAAGCTGAATGCCAGAAAGCAAAGAAAAGAAATCGCTGGGCATCCTGGCCATTGCCGGATTAGAGCCATACCAGGAGAAACCTGGAGAGGAGTATATGGGAGAGGCTCAGCTTGAGCATTTCCGTAAAATCCTCAATGCGTGGCGTAATCAGCTCAGGGAAGAAGTCGACCGCACCATGAATCATATGAAAGATGAGGCGGCTAATTTCCCCGATCCTGTCGATCGTGCAGCACAGGAAGAGGAATTCAACCTAGAGCTGCGTAATCGCGATCGCGAGCGCAAGCTGATTAAGAAGATCGATAAGACATTGCAGCGTATCGAAGATGATGACTTCGGCTTTTGCGACTCGTGTGGTATCGAAATTGGGGTGCGCCGCTTAGAAGCTCGCCCAACAGCAGAGCTGTGTATTGACTGTAAAACACTGGCTGAGCTAAAAGAAAAGCAAATGGCTGGCTAACGCTGGCGCGTTGTATTTGCACACATCGATGCCTAGCCATGGTTAGCGGAGAGAAAATCAGACAAATAAAAGGGAGCTTCGGCTCCCTTTTTGTATTTTAGGGTGCTTGTGTTAGCGCAAGATCCCCGTACAATTTGCGCTATTCACACTCGCTGCAGGCGTTGCACCTACTGTCTATGCGCTTATCATGACTTCGCAGACCACTTATATTGGCCGTTTTGCCCCTTCCCCGTCGGGCCCGCTGCACTTTGGCTCATTGGTGGCGGCACTCGGCTCGTATTTAGATGCTCGCGCACATCACGGGCAGTGGCTGGTACGGATAGAAGATATTGATCCGCCTCGGGAGCAGCCGGGCGCGGCCAGTGATATTTTACGCACGCTGGAGGCGTTTGGCTTTGAGTGGGACGGAGAAGTGCGTTATCAAAGTCAGCACCTTTCTGATTATCAAGCACAAATAGAGGCTTGGCTTGCATCGGGACAGGCGTATTATTGCACCTGTACGCGTCGGCAAATCAAAGAGGCGGGCGGCGTCTACCTAGGTTGGTGTCGTGATAAAGACAAAGGCCCTGACGGGGCCGCGGTGAGGCTAAAAAGCCCCGTGGAGGTGTTAGCCTTCAATGACCGATTGCACGGCACGCTCCACCTGGATGCGAATCTGGCCAACGAAGACTTTATTATTAAGCGGCGTGATGGCTTATATGCATACAATTTGGCGGTGGTATTAGATGATATCGACCAAGGCGTGACCGATATCGTGCGTGGGGCGGATTTGATTATGCCGACAGGGCGCCATATTGCATTGTACCAACAACTCGGCCAACCCGTGCCGCGTTATTTACACCTTCCTCTGGCGGTCAATGCAGAGGGACACAAGCTTTCGAAACAAAACCGGGCTCCTGCCATTGATAATCAAGCGCCGCTTCCTGCTTTACGCGCAGCGATGACGTTTCTTGGTTTGCATGCAGTGGCCGACACTGAGGTGGCTACCCCCACCGAATTATTACACCTGGCGGTCAAGCGTTGGTCGTTGCCACACATACCGAAAAAAACGGAAGTGATGACAGCATTCTAAAATGGCCCACCCTGATATATTATATGCCGCTGTTTCATGGCCCGAACAATCAATACGAGGTGAGCTATCTTTAATCGAGTGACCAGCTTTTGCCGTAAGGTTCTGAATCGTGATAGTAAAACACGAGCAATAGAGGATCTTAAGTTGGAAGTTATCCCCCGCAAAGCACATGGCATTTCGCGAAAAGGTATCAGCGAAAATGCGCTGAAAGTGCTTTATCGCCTGCACAAAGCGGGCTTTGAAGCGTACCTCGTTGGTGGCGGTGTGCGAGACCTTTTGTTGGGGCGTGAACCCAAAGACTTTGATATTGCGACAGACGCAACGCCGGATGAAGTCAAAAAGCTGTTTCGTAACTGTCGACTCATAGGCCGACGCTTTCGTCTCGCCCATATCTTATTTGGCCGCGATGTGATTGAGGTCGCCACGTTCCGAGGCCATCACGGTAAAGGCGAAAAAGATAAGCAAACCGCTCGCTCGGAAGATGGGATGCTATTGCGTGACAATGTATATGGCACCATCGATGAAGACGCGCAGCGCCGTGACTTCACGGTGAACGGGCTGTATTACAATATCGCCGACTTTTCTATTCGGGATTATGCGGGGGGGCTCGATGATCTCAATAACCGCGTTATCCGCCTGATCGGTGATCCTGAAACGCGTTACCGTGAAGATCCGGTACGGATGCTACGCGCCGTGCGCTTTGCGGTTAAGCTTGATATGACGATTAATAGCGCGACAGCGGCGCCGATTGTCGAGCTTGCGCCGTTATTGCAAGACATCCCGGCCGCGCGAATGTTTGAAGAAAGCTTGAAGCTGTTGCAGTCCGGTCAAGGGTTCGCGACGTACCAAATGTTGCGCGAGTATAATTTATTTCAGCAGCTTTTCCCTGCCGTGGCCGCGCACTTTACCGAAGCGCAATCTAGCCAAACGGAACAGATGTTAGAGCAGGTATTACGCTCAACCGATAAGCGGGTGGTTAACGAACAGCGCATTAATCCGGCTTTCTTATTTGCTGCGATGCTGTGGTATCCCTTGGTGACACGGGCGGAAGAAATGGCATTTGAGAGTGGTTTGAGCTACTACGATGCCTTCATGGTGGCCGCCAGTGACATTGTGGATGAGCAAGTTAAGACCATCGCCATTCCGCGGCGCTTCACCGCCATGATACGTGAAGTGTGGCAATTGCAAATGCGTATGACTCGTCGCACTGGTGCGCGTGCCTTTAAAACACTGGACGAGAAAAAATTCCGCGCGGCATTTGATTTGCTCGAGATGCGCGGTGCGGTCGAAGGTGAAGAGACCGAAGCGCTGTGTGCGTGGTGGCGAGACTTTCAGCGTGCAGATCAAAGTGGCCGCCAAAAAATGGTGCGTGCGATCAATAAAGTTCATAATACGCGTAAACCCAAGTCTCGTCGGCGCAAGGGACCGCCACGTCGGCGTAAACCGCAGTCAAATTCAGACGCATGAATCGGGTATATATCGCCATTGGCAGCAACCTCGGTGAGCCTGTAGAAAAAGCCAAACAGGCGATTGCTGCGTTAAAGACACTGCCGCAGAGTCGCTTTGTGGCAGCATCAGCTCTTTATACCAGCAAACCTATGGGGCCGACCGATCAGCCCGATTATGTTAATGCGGTCGCGGAGCTGGACACTCAGCTTGACCCTCTGACACTATTGGATGCAACACAAGCCATTGAGCTTGATTATGGCAGGGAACGCAAAGCAGAGCGTTGGGGACCGAGAACCTTGGACCTTGATATTCTACTCTATGGCAATCGCGTCATCGACGAGCCGCGACTGACGGTGCCACATTACGGCATGAAAGTGCGTGAGTTCGTGCTTTATCCACTTGCCGACATCGCCCCCGACTTGTGCCTGCCTGATGGCAGCACCCTCGCCGCGTGCCTGACGCGCGTTGATCGCAATGGTTTAACCCGTATTAGCGATCACGCTTAATCGGTGGGCCCCAGTTTCAGGCTTTGGGAGACACAATGAAAAAAATCACAATTACCGATCTGATCACTTGGAAGCAGCAAGGGCAGAAGTTTGCGTCCTTGACTGCCTATGATGCGAGCTTTGCTCAATTATTTGAGCAGCAGGACGTGCCTGTTTTATTAGTTGGCGATTCGTTAGGCATGGTGTTGCAAGGAAAAAGCGATACCTTGTCAGTCTCTGTTGACGAGCTGGCGTATCACACCCGTTGCGTGCGAGCGGGCAGTCCTAACAGCTTGCTGATGGCCGATATGCCATTTATGAGCTGTGCCACCCCTGAGCAAGCCTGTACTAATGCTGCAGCGTTGATCAAAGCGGGCGCCAATATGGTCAAAATTGAGGGCGGATCATGGCTGGTTGATACGGTGAAAATGCTGACTGAGCGCGCCGTGCCGGTTTGTGCGCACTTGGGCCTCACCCCGCAATCGGTGAATATCTTTGGTGGCTTTAAAGTACAAGGCCGTGAGGAAGAGAAAGCCGAGCAAATGGTGGCCGATGCGGTCGCGCTAGAGAAGGCCGGTGCACAGATTATCCTACTTGAATGCGTGCCCGCCTCACTGGCTAAACGTATTAGCGAGACGGTGTCGGTGCCAGTGATTGGCATTGGTGCCGGCGGTGATACCGATGGTCAAATTTTGGTCATGCATGATATGCTCGGCGTATCGGCAAACTATATGCCCAAGTTCTCGAAAAACTACTTGGCAGAGGCCGGTGATGCGCGCGCTGCGGTGGCTAAGTATGTGCAGGAAGTGGCGAGTGGCGAATTTCCCGGTTCCGCCCACACGTTTAAATAGAGAGACCGAGTATGCAGGTAATTTCTGAGGTGGCGCCACTGCGCGATCAAATCAGCCAGTGGCAAAAAGCGGATAAGCGCATCGCCTTTGTGCCGACCATGGGGAATCTCCACCAAGGGCATTTAACCTTGGTGCGCAAAGCTCGCGAGCGAGGCGATGCTGTCGTGGTTAGCATTTTTGTTAACCCGATGCAGTTTGATCGCGCGGACGATTTAGCCAACTACCCGCGTACATTGGATGATGATCTGGCTAAGTTGCGTGAAGAGGGCGTGGATCTGGTGTTTACACCAACGGCCGACACGCTATATCCACACGGACTCGATGCACACACCACGGTCGAGGTGCCAAGGCTCTCAACCATGTTAGAAGGGGCATCGCGCCCCGGTCATTTTCGTGGTGTTGCCACCGTGGTGAGCAAGCTCTTTAATTTGGTGCAGCCTGCGGTGGCCTGTTTTGGCGAAAAAGACTTTCAGCAATTGGCGGTGATCCGCAAATTGGTGGCAGATATGGCCATGCAGATTGAGATTATTGGTGTACCCACCGTGCGTGAAAGCGATGGGTTGGCGATGAGCTCTCGTAATAACAACCTAACCGTCGATGAGCGCCAACGTGCACCAGTATTGGCAAAAACCATGCGCTGGATGAGTGCACAAATGCGCAATGGGCGTCGTGATCTCGACGATCTGATTGAAGATGCTCATGATCAATTGCGCGCGGCGGGATTACAGCCTGACGAATTTTATATTCGTGACGCCACCTCTCTTGCGTACGTGAACGAAGACAGCCGACAAGCCGTGATTTTGGTCGCCGCTTATCTTGGTAATACACGCCTTATTGATAACCTGACAGTGGAATTGCATCGAGCCGTCGATAAAGCGGACAAAGCTGATCCCAGTGGCGACTAATGCGTCGTTGCTTAGCCGTCAGCGTCCATAAAATAGGCAATTCGAGTGCGTGGCTTCAGGTACTCTTTCACCACTTCTGGCAATTTGGAGATAGGCACGGCCGTGTCTATCTCTAGCTCACTGTCGCGCATGTCAATGATGGTGGCTTGATCGGAAGGAATATCCGGATCATAAATCATCACATTGGGTTTAAGCAGGGCAGAGCTGTTCACCGAAATAATAATGCCGACATCGTCATTCGACAATTTCACCACCGTCCCCGGTGGATAGACGCCCATCATCTTGACAAATAATGCCAACAAACGTGGGTTGAACTTGGCTTTGTTGTCTTTAAAAAGATGAGACAAGGCAGCAAAAGGCATCCTTGCTGGTGCGCCAAACTGAGGGCGACATAAGCGGTCAAAAAAGTTCACCATACTGACAATTTGTGCCGCTTCGTCAATGTCATCGCCTAATAGGCCTTTGGGGAAACCACTGCCGTTAGCAAACTCGTGGTGCTGGGCAATGATGGTTTCGACTTCAGGGGTACACTCTTTCATTTCTGCTACCAGCTCCGCCCCATAATTAACATGTTGACGGTAGTAATTCATTTCCGGCTCCGTCAGTCGCTCCTTTTTTCGCACGATGGCCGACGGCACCTTCTTTGTACCGATATCATGCAGCACCGCGCCGGTGATCAATGCGCGAAGCTGATCATTGTCGTACCCGTTACTACGTGCCAACATCAGCGCGAGGACGGCCACATTCAGTGAGTGCGCATACATGTCTTCTGCCAGGCTAGGATCGTCCATTAGATGCAGGGTGACATTCGACTCGCTACCAAAGACCATCATGCTATCGACGAGCATGCGGACATCCTCGTTAGCCGCTTGTGGACGGTTGGCCGCCTTCATATTGATGGCCCGTAGCTGTGCCATCGAACGTTGATAATGCTTCTGCACTTTTTGAATGCGCGCACGAAAGCGGCGTTGTTCCTCTATACGCAGTTGTTTCTCCTGCTCCATCGCCGCTTTTTCTCGGCTGACCGCATGTGGATCGACTTCATCCGGGTTTTCTTTTTTTTCTGCCAGTGCGGGTAAAGGCGCCGCCGTACTTTTATCCGGGTAATAGTAGACAAAGCTTATCGGGAGCGAGCGTATCACCTTCGCTTGTGCCTCACTTTCTATTTGAAAACGATTAAGCATAAACGGATGATCGCGCCATTTTAGCGGGAGTTTGATGTAAAGACCGGCTTGAAGTCGCTCTGTTGAGAGCTTGATGCTATTGGCTGACATGCGTTAATGACACTCGATCCATGAGGTAAAAGACAAGAATAAACCCCCAACAGATTACCATAAATTGGTGATGTTGAGTAAAAAGCCTAATCGCTATCGCACTGAACGGAAGTCGACTTAAAGAGTAGCAAAAAGTGCCAGAGGGGGGGATGCATTTGCTGTCGTGGCAAAGCGTTGTGTACCGTGTTTATAGCGGTGCGGCCTGCAAGGTGCGGCCTGCAAGGTCACCGACACGGTGTCGGCATAAAAAAATCCCCACTCGTGTGAGCAGGGATTCTTTTAAATATGGTGCCCGGAGGCGGAATAGATTGCGGCCTGCAAGGTGCGGCCTGCAAGGTCACCGACACGGTGTCGGCATAAAAAAATCCCCACTCATGTGAGCAGGGGTTTTCGTAAACATGGTGCCCGGAGGCGGAATCGAACCACCGACACGGGGATTTTCAATCCCCTGCTCTACCGACTGAGCTATCCGGGCCAGGGCGACTATTAAATAGCATTAACCGGCTCGTGTCAAAGCATATTTAACTGCTTCATTTCATTGGAATAAGTATTATTCCCACGTTGTTTAACCGTTACTTTTTGTGATCTCACTCATTCTTTTGAATGAATAGAAAGGAATGCAAAGGTGTTGATTTTCTTGCATTTAATAAACAGTGCATCACATATTTTATTGTTTTTTAATCATAATTTTAGGTTTTCTTTTTTTAGAAATAACCCTGCTGTCGATAATCCATCTTTAAAAGTAGGGACTAAAATAAGCTGTTCGATTGATTGTTGCTACACTTATTCAACAAGCAAATGAGATGCCTTTTTTTGACAACAGCTTAGGGCGATTCAGCCATGGTAATAGCACTCGGAGAGTCTCTCGATATTTCTCAAGTACAGCAGGTAAAAGCGGAATGGGAGGCGAAAAAGACGGACAATCAGACATACGTCATCGACGCCAGCCAACTGGGCAGAGTGGATGGTGCAGGCCTGCAATTACTGCTGGGGTTGGTACTTTCGTGTGATGATCTTCAGTGGCAAAACGTACCGGATTGCTTACATACTTCGGCACAACATGCCGGCATGACGACTTTATTAAAGCTAAATACTTGATACACGGAGTAGGAGTAAAAGGATGGCCAATATACTAGCAGCGGATGATTCGGTGTCGATTCGGCAAATGGTGAGCCACACGCTAAAAGAGGCGGGTTATCAGGTTGAAACAGCGAATGATGGTGCAGATGCACTGCGAAAAGCAAAGTCTAAAAAGTTTGATCTCATCATTTCCGACGTCAACATGCCGGTGATGGATGGTTTTGAGTTTGTTAAACAAGTGCGAGGCGTGCAGCAGTACAAATTCACGCCGATATTGATGCTCACTACCGAAGCGTCCGCTGAGAAAAAATCGGCGGGTAAAGCGGCGGGCGCGACAGGATGGATTGTTAAACCATTTAACCCAGATACCTTACTGAAAACACTAAAGCGCGTGCTGTAAGGCGCATCAACGGAGGGTGATATGGCCATGGATATGGACCAGTTACGACGCATCTTTTATGAAGAATGTCGTGAGAACCTCGAAGTGCTGGAAAGAGAGCTCTTGGCGCTTGACCCGGGGGCGACAGATCTTGAATCCATTAATACCATTTTCCGTGCTGCGCACTCGATTAAAGGGGGGGCTGCCACCTTTAATCTTGACGATATTAGTCACTTCACTCATGTGATGGAAACCTTGCTTGACGAGGCTCGGGAGGGAAAGCGACAGCTCGACAGCCACACGATCGATGTATTACTGCGTGGTGGCGATTGTATCCTCGCGATGCTTGAAGCATATGAAAATGAGGCTGAGTACGACGAAAGCGAGCGAGATGCGGTGACTGCCGCCCTCAATGCGATTATGGACAGTGACGGTGCGGCTGATTCCTCTTCAAGTGCTTTATCCACGCAGCCGATATCGAGTGACCATGGCTCACAGGAGGCGATGGCCGCAGATATCGAAGAGTGGTTAATCACCTTTGTGCCTCACCCGGATATGTTGTTTTCAGGCAATGACCCTGTCCGGATTTTGCGTGAGTTACATGCATTACCGGGTGGGGCGGAAATTAGCTGTGATCCGACCCAACTGCCACGTTTTGCGCAGTTAGACCCTGAAAAGCTGTATTTACGTTGGGATATTCGGGTTGATGGACATGTCCCACGTGATGAAATCGAAGCGATTTTTGAATGGGTTGAAGACGAGTGCGATCTCACGATTACGCCTATCCATTGTGGCGAGGCCAGTGATGTGGATACCGAACCGGTTGAGGTGGAACCGTCTGCCACTGTGCCACAATCCCCGGAAAAGCCCGCCTCATCTTCTCAGCCCAAATCCGCTGCCAATAAAGCCAACAAACCTGCGGCGAAAAGCGAAGCCAGTGTGTCTTCTATCCGGGTGGAGATAGACAAAGTCGATAACCTAATCAACCTCGTGGGCGAGCTAGTGATTACACAGTCGATGCTGGCAGAGTTAAGTAGTGACTTCTCCCCTGAGCGGCTTGAGCAATTGCAATCTGGCCTTGAGCAACTGATGCTCAATACCAAAGAGTTGCAAGAAAGCGTGCTCGATATCCGCATGTTGCCGATCAGTTTTGCCTTTAACCGTTTCCCTCGTTTGATTCGTGATCTCTCCTCCCAGTTGGGAAAGCGGGTGGAGTTAGTCATTGAAGGCGAGAGCACCGAGCTAGATAAAACCGTGCTCGAACGAATTGCCGATCCGCTGGTGCATTTGGTTCGCAACGCGGTGGATCATGGCTTAGAAACCCCAGAAGTCCGCGCGGAAAAAGGCAAGCCTGAAACAGGGAAAGTGCATCTGAATGCTTACCATCAGGGCGGCTCGATTGTGATTGAAGTCAGTGACGATGGCGCTGGATTACACAAAGAAAGGATCTGGCGCAAAGCGCTGGATAAAGGGCTGATTTCAGACGACCTCCCGCTCAGTGAACTGACCGACGCGCATGTTTTTAATCTTTTGTTTGCGCCGGGTTTTTCAACGGCGGAGCAAGTATCTGATGTGTCAGGGCGTGGCGTGGGCATGGACGTGGTGCGCCGCAACATTGAGCAACTGGGCGGCAACATTGATGTGCACTCAGCACCAGAGCAAGGCAGTACCTTTAAAATCAGCCTGCCACTGACATTGGCTATCTTAGACGGTCAACTGGTGAAAGTAGAAGGCCAAGTATATGTGGTGCCGCTGATCTCTATCATTGAGTCGCTTCAGATTGATAGCCGCCAAATTAAAACCGCATCTGGTGTTCAGCTTTATCGGTTGCGAGAAGAAAACATTCCCATTCTTCGTTTAAAAGAAGAGTTTGAGCTCGGCAGCAGTGGCGACGATCTTGATAAACAGCTGCTTTGTTTGGTCGAAGCCGGGGATAAAAAGGTCGGCCTGCTACTTGATGAGCTGCTCGGGCAGCAGCAAGTGGTGATCAAAAGCTTGGAGTCAAATTATGCCCGCGTGCCTGGTATTTCAGGCGCGACCATTCTAGGAGATGGCTCTGTCTCACTCATTTTAGATATCCAAGGCTTAATCACTCAGTTTTTAGCACGTGTCAGCGATGCCAGCGGTCATATCGCGGCGGCATAAGGAGAGGCGATGCAGACGGTAACGGAATCAGACAATGTGCTCGATATCGATGATCGTGTTGAGCAACTGCAAGGCAGTGACTATCTGAGCTTCGAACTAGATGGCGAACTGTATGGCGTCGATATCCAAACGGTAGAGGAGATTCGGGTGTGGGAGTCACCGACACTGATCCCGCGCTCGCCCACTTTTATTTTGGGCGTGATCAACCTACGCGGAATGATAGTGCCCGTGATGGATTTACGTATTCGCTTTCAGGCCAAACAGGTCGATTATCACCGAGAAACCGTGGTGCTGATTTTGCGCGCCAGTGAAGTCGCCAATAACAAGGTGATGGGCGTAGTGGTCGATGCCGTTTCCGATGTGGTTGACCAAGGGGAGGGACAGATTATGCCTCCGTTTGGTGATTCTCAGGTGATTGCTTATGTCAGTGGCTTACTCAATGTCGGCGAGCGGGTGATGTCGTTGGTGAATGTGGATGAGTTGTTGCGTATCGAGCGATGGATATAGGTGGGGATATGGCGCAATCGCGAGAATACTTAAGTTTCTTACTCGAGGATGAAGAATACGGCGTCCATATTCTCGATGTGAAAGAGGTGAGAGGGTGGTCGGAAGTCCGTCGTATTCCTAACACCCTGCCTCACATGTTGGGGGTGCTGGAGTTACGGGGGGAGTACATTCCCATTATGGACATTCGCCAGTGCTTTGGTATGACGCCAGCGACGCTCACCGCCATGAGCGTCATCATTATTGTTCGCAACCAACAAGGGGTGTCGCTCGGTATCGTCGTGGATGCGGTGGCTGAAGTGCACAACTTGGAAAAAGAGCAAATTAAAGCCCCTCCAGGACTGCACCAACACGATGAGTGGTACATGGAGGGCATTGCGTCAGTGAATGACAGGCACCTGGTGTTGATTAACTTGGAACAGTTGTTCGACTTTGATCAGTTACAACAAAGCGCACAACCGGAAAGCGCAAACGAGGACTAGAATATGGCGTGGTTTAAAAGGGAAGTACAGCAAGACAACCAACAGACAAAACAGAATGTGCAGCTGTTAGCGGCACTTAATGTCGCGCCTGCTGCACTTGTGATGCTCGACAGTCAGCAGCAAGTCACCTTGATTAATCGACGTGCGCTGCAACTGTTGCAATGTTATCAGGCCGCGATTCGCGAGCACGGCAATGTCGATTTCACCGCGCAAAGTGAAGTGCTGTTTGGTAAACCGATGAGCAGCATACTTGCGGCGGATTTGGTGGACTACCAACAGTGGCAGCAGCTTATTGACGACAAACCATCGGTCCAAACTGTCGAGTTAGGCGCGGGCAAGTTGCGTGTGTCTGCCAGTAAAGTCGCCGATGGGCAAGGCTACAGTGTTGAGCTGTGTGATGTGACGGCACGCGCCCACCAAACGGAGGAGCACCAACGTCTTAAAGGCGCATTGGATAACACTCACAGTGCGTTCGTTTTATTGGGAAGACAGGGCGAAATCACCCATGTGAATGAGCAAGCGGTAAAACTGTGTAAACAGCATGAGAAAACCTTTCGGGCGAAAAACAGTGCCTTTGTTGCCAGCCGTGACGATATTCTTGGCAAACATATTGATTATCTTTTTCCTCAGCTGCAGCGCGAAACCTTTCATACCCCCGATAAGATGCCTATCAATCGGGATATTCGCTTTAAAGATGCGCGCTTTGAGTTTCATGCCACTGCCAGTTACGACCGTCACGGTAAGCATGTAGGCACCACGATTGAGTGGCGTGATGTCACTGAAAGGCGTAAGAAAGAGTCAGAACGTTCATTATTGGCGGCCGTGGTCGAGGGAATGACCACCAATGTAATGCTAGCAGATAAAGACGGTACCATTCGCTATCTTAACCCGGCAGTGACGGAGCTGTTCAAGAGCCGTGAAGATGAAATGCGCGAGATTTTCCCCGGCTTCTCAACGGATAAACTCGTAGGCACTAGTATTGACCAATTCCACAAAAACCCAGCGCACCAACAATCTGTGATTGCCAACCCCGACCGTATGCCATTTAAAGCTGAGATTACGGTCGGGGAACTCGAATTTGCGCTTAATTGTATTGCCCTCTACGACGATGACGATGAGTACATTGGCCCTGCGCTGCAATGGGAGGACATTACCGAGCAAATGGATGGTCAGCGCCAAGTCGAGCGTCTTATCGCAAAAGCGGCGGATGGTAATCTGAGCGATCGGATGAATACCAGTAACTATCGTGGCGCGATGGCAAAACTCGGTGAGGGGATCAACCAGTTACTGGATAGTGTTGTCGATCCGCTTAACGAGTGTATTCGCGTGATGCGAGGGGTCTCGAAAGGGGATCTCAAAACGACTATGCCGGAAGACTACAAAGGCGAGTTTGAAGATCTCAGCCAAGCGGTCAATGCATCGATTAATAACGTTCGTAACATGGTCGAAAAGATCACGCATTCGTCGGCACGGGTGGCGTCTGCGTCAGCCGAAATTGCTGAGGGAAATAACGACCTGAGCGAGCGCACTGAAGGGCAGGCGGCTAATCTGCAGGAAACGGCTGCCAGTATGGAGCAGATGACAGCGACCGTGAAGCAGAATGCGGAAAGTGCGTCATCGGCCAATACTCTCTCCACTAAAGCCAGTGAAAAAGCGCGCAAAGGCGGTGAAGTGGTCAAAGAGACCGTGGATGCGATGGCGGAAATTAACGATGCCAGCAAGAAAATTGCTGACATCATTGGGGTGATTGATGAAATCGCATTCCAGACCAATTTGCTGGCTTTGAATGCGGCGGTAGAGGCTGCGCGTGCGGGTGAGCAAGGACGTGGTTTTGCCGTTGTCGCTGGCGAGGTTCGTAACTTGGCGCAACGCAGTGCCGGCGCGGCGAAAGAGATCAAGGACTTGATCAAAGACAGTGTGGAAAAAGTCACGCAAGGGTCGAAGCTCGTGGACGAGTCTGGCGAAATGCTAGAAGAAATTGTCGCGTCGGTGTCGGAAGTCTCCCAGTTGATTGACAAAATTAATGCGGCGAGCCAAGAGCAAGCCACGGGCATTGATGAGATCACACGCTCAGTGGCACGAATGGACCAAATGACACAGCAAAATGCTGCGCTCGTTGAAGAAGCGGCCGCGTCTAGTCAGTCGATGAGAGAAGAGGGCGCGGAGTTAATTAACTTGATTGGCTTCTTCCAAGTGGATATTGATGCCGACAAGCTCGTAGATATTCAAACCCCGAGCTCGAAACCCAAGGTTACCCCGACTCACACGACTAAGACAGCGCCTAGAGCGAGCAGTGACAGTTACCGCAATGGTGAGGCCGCCAAAGCGCGTCTCAAGGCAGTGAACAGTCAAAAGTCGTCGAGCAATGAAGTCAGTGACGAGTGGGAGGAGTTTTAATCATGTCAGCGCCAGTGAATGCTTCGTCGGCTGGCGCCTATGATTTTAGCCAACGGCATTTCCACTATGTACAGACGTTTATGGAAAGCGAAACGGGTATTTTTCTTGCGGATAAAAAGAAAAGCATGGTGTATGGCCGGTTGGCGCGCTGCTTACGCAGAACAGGGATGGCGACTTTTGATGATTATTTTGCGCTGGTGGAGCAGAGCAAAGATGAACGTGTGGCCTTCATTAACGCGCTAACCACCAATAAAACCCAGTTCTTTCGTGAACGTCATCATTTTGAGTTTTTAGCGCATCAGCTTATTCCGCAGTGGCAAGCGGCGAAGCAAAAGCGTATCCGGATTTGGTCAGCGGGCTGTTCGACCGGTGAAGAGCCTTACACCATCGCGTCGGTATTGGCGGGTCATGGGATGTTAGAGGGGCAATTAGATGTACAAATTCTTGCCACTGACTTAGATACCCAGGTGCTCAATACCGCCAGTAATGGCACTTACAGTTTGGAAGTGGCGCACACCATCCCCAAAGCGTATTTGCAAAACGGCTTTTTAAAAGGAAAAGGCATCAAACAAGACTTGTTTAAGGCCAAACGTCCACTTCGTGATGCGATCAGTTTTAAGCAACTGAATTTAAAAGGGGAGTGGCCTCACAAGTACGCAATGGACGCGATCTTTTGTCGCAACGTGATGATCTATTTTGAGCGCGATACACAGCAGCGACTCATTGAGCGGTTTTGGCAGCAGCTTGTTCCCGGCGGTGTGCTTTTTATCGGCCACTCGGAAGGGATCGGAAAGATGGCAGAGAGGTTCGATAACTTAGGCCACACCATGTATCGCAAACGGGAGTGATATGCACCAAGCGTTGGAATTACATCATCATGCGCATGAGAAAACACTGAAACGTTTTTTTAGTCCTGAGCATGATAAGCACATGGTGAAGCTCCAGCCTGGCGATGTTTATGTTAGCTCTGATGATGAGCTGATTGCCACAGGCTTGGGCTCATGTATTGCCGCGTGTATTTGGGACCCTTTGGCTCAAGTCGGAGGCATGAACCATTTTATGTTGCCACTCAAGCGTGAAGAGGCGGAGTCCACCTGGACACCCGAACAGCATTTGTCGCGTGCCGCGCGCTATGGCAACTACGCGATGGAAATTCTGATCAACTCTTTGTTGCAACAAGGTGCGGTGAAAAACCGGCTGCGGGTAAAGCTGTTTGGTGGTGGCAATATCATGGGGCAAAACATCGCGATTGGCCGTAAGAATATCGATTTTGTTCGCCAATATGTCATCAATGAGCAACTCCCCTTGATATCTGAAGACCTTGGGTTGGCATTTCCACGCCGGGTACTTTTCGAGCCGCGCACGGGTAAAGCGTGGGTAAAGAAGATTCAATCGTTGAGCCAAAAAGAGTTGGTGGCGGAAGAAACGCAATACAACCAGCGCTTGCTGCAGGAGTCTTACAATGATGGCGCCGACGAGCAAGATGTGGAGTTATTCTGATGAGCCAATATCGCTACAAAGTGTTAGTTGTCGATGACTCGCCGCTTTATCGCACCTTGATAAGAGAATGCCTAGAAAGTGACGCTGAGTTAGAAGTGGTTGGCGCAGCGGCAGACCCCTACGAGGCGCGCGAGAAGATTAAAAAGCTTAATCCCGACGTGATCACGCTCGATGTTGAAATGCCCAAAATGGATGGCATCCAGTTTCTTAAAAACCTGATGCGCTTGCGGCCGATGCCCGTGATCATGGTCTCGACCCTGACTCAGCATGGTGCAGATGTCACCTTGGCGGCACTGGAAATCGGCGCGGTGGATTATGTGCCTAAGCCCTCAGCGAACAGCGCGACCGCGATCACTCGCGAGCGTGATGAGCTGGTCAGCAAAGTGAAAATGGCTGCCCAGGCCAATGTCGGACAAACAAAGAGTTGGCATAAACAGCCGAATGTCACCATCGATCGTCAGCATTACAACCGCCGGGGCTATCAAGTCATTGGTTTGGGGGCATCGACGGGAGGAACAGAGGCACTGCGCGGCGTCCTCGAACGTCTGCCTGCCCACATGCCACCGATTGTGGTGACGCAACATATCAAAGCGGCGTTTTGTGGCCCTTTCGCCAAGCGGTTAGACCGTGCGTGTCGTTTGCAGGTTGAAGAAGTGACTTCGGAAAGGGTGCCTTTGGTACAAGGGCATGTCTATGTGGCGCCGGGAAACCAACACCTTACCGTCGTTAATCGACAAGGGCATTTGTATTGTCAGCTCTCTAATAGTGACCCGGTTGAACGACATCGTCCATCGGTTGATGTGATGTTCTCATCCATCGCAGAGTCGGTGGGAGGGAAATCTATTGGTGTGATATTAACCGGGATGGGCAGAGACGGCGCAAATGGTTTGCTGCAAATGTATCAAACCGGTGCACTTACTGCTGCGCAAGACCAAGCGAGTTCAGTGGTATGGGGAATGCCAAGAGTCGCGATCGAACTTGGTGGCGTGGCAAAGACGCTGTGTTTAACCGAAGTGGCAAATTTTTTAGTGGAGGCCGTGTATGGACGCTAATCGCTACACATTTATTTGGCCACCTGCGCTGACAATGGTCAGTGTGGTTGCGTTAGCGCTTTGGTCAATGTCTTGGCAGACCATGGCGCTTGCTGGGCTTGTGCTCGCCAGCATGAGCTGGCACCTGTGGACATTACGCCACACAGCGCAATCTATCACTCAGCATGGCGCCTCTGACAGCACTGAGACGGGCGATGAGCCTCAGCAAATTTTGCGTCGTATCCACCATATTCTGTCTATTGAACTCGTCCCTATCCGTGAGCAACTCTCACGCCAACGTGAGGTGATTGATAACTCGGTAGAAAGCCTTAACAACAGCTTTTTCGCGATGCAAAGTGCCTGTCGTGAACAGGTCAACACTGCCACCAAAATGGCTAATGAGCTGCTCTATAATGATGAGAGTGAATACAGTCTCACCAAGGTGTTGCCAGCCACTGAGAAAGCCATTGATGGCTATATCGACATCATGGTGAAGGTCAGTGATAAAAGCGTGGCATCGATTTATATCATCGAAGAGATGTCCGGCAAGCTCAATGAAGTGTTCCAGCTGTTGGATGATGTGCAGGCCATGTCAGAGCAGACCAACTTATTGGCGCTTAATGCGGCGATTGAAGCGGCGCGAGCGGGGGAAAATGGGCGCAGCTTTGCCGTGGTGGCGCAAGAAGTTCGCTCCCTCGCGATTAAAGCGACCGATCTGAATACCGAAATTCACAAACACATCGATTTGGCCCAAGACAGCGTCGATAAAACAAAGTCGACAGTGGGGGAGATCGCCTCGCTCGATATGACCGAATCAATTCGCTCGAAAGACTATATTGATTCGCTCCTTGAAGGGGTTAAAGAGGTCAATGATGAAGTGGGTAAAGAGATAGAACGCGTTTCCTCTCTGGGCGAGCAAGTGCAAAGTGAAGTGAACACATGTATCAAAAACCTCCAGTTTGCCGACATTGTATCGCAACAAGGTGGGCACATACTCGATAACTTGCACATCTTAGAAGAATTGAACGAGCTCATTGTTAACACCATGGCGGACGATACCATCGACTGGCCGCAACTCAACCAACAGGTCAATGAGATAGAGGAAAAAGCGGGGTCTGCGGCGCGAGCGCCAGCGAAACAAGCCTCGTTAGACGAGGGTGACATTGAATTATTTTAAGGATGCTTCATGAATATCAAACGCGACATATCGAGTGATGAAAAACAAGCCGTTCTGCATGTAAAGGGCGAGTTTAACTTCGCTTTGGTTCAGGAAGTGCGTAACGCCTATGTGGATCTTAAAGGGAAGGACGTGATCGTCGATTTACGGGAAGCGACTTATATGGACAGTGCGGGACTGGGGATATTGCTCAATATGCAAGATTATCTCGATAAGCCTAATGGTGCGATCAAGCTGGTCAATTGCTCTGATGCGATAAAACGGGTGCTATTGATTGCCAAGTTTGAAAAGAAATTCCACATTGAGTGAGTAAGCGCCTATGAACGTCTTGGTAGTGGATGATGAACCGGCATTAGTACATTATATTGCCGCGGCATTAAAGAGCGAAACAGACAATATCAGTATGGCGATGAATGGCCAAGAAGCGTTATCGCTCCTCGAGAATATTGATCCTGGAATGTTTCCTGATCTCATCATTTCAGATGTGAATATGCCCAAGCTCAATGGCTTTGACATGGCGCAAGAGATAAGGAATCGCTATCCGCAAAAATTGCTGCCGATTGTGTTCCTTACCGGGGTGAGTGATCCTGATATCTTTGCTAACTGCTTAAAAGCAGGGGATGACTTTGTCAGCAAACCCGTTGACACCGCCGTGCTGATCGCCAAGGTGCGCACGCATTTGCGCCATGTTCGCTTATTCCGAGAAGTTAGTCACCAACGCGACCAACTCAAGCAATTCCAAGAAACCACCGTTTACGAACATGCCATGGCTAGCCAGATATTTGAACGCTTGATGTCGTTCAATGTTGATGGCGTGCCGGGTGTCGAGACGTTCTCAGGCGCATTTAGCCTTTTTAATGGTGATGTGACCATGGTTCTCCGCCGACCATTTGGTGGACTCTATATTATGATTGCGGATGCCACTGGGCATGGCCTACCCGCCGCTATCAGTACTATTCCTGCGGTTAAAACTTTTATCGCCACGGCAAAACGAGGGTTGCCTGTGGGTGATATGGCCATTGAAATAAATGAGCATATCTGTACTTTTATGCCAGTTGGCACCTTACTTGCCGGCGCGTTGGTGGAGGTGATGCCAGATGGCCTGACGGTTAACGTTTGGAGTGGCGGGCTACCCGATGCGTATTGTCTGGATAAACACGGGCAAGTACTCGCCGCATATCAAGGTCGGCATATGGCATTAGGCGCACAAGCAAAAGGGCAGTTTGATGCCACTATCACTCGATTAGCGCTTCAGCCGGGCCAACGCTTGTTTTTTGCTACCGATGGCGTGACAGAAGCACGTAATAGCGCAGGTAAGCAGTTGGGCGAAGTTGGGCTGATTCGGACCCTAAGTGGCTGTCAAGGCAGCTTGATAGCACAAACCAAGCGTACCTTAACTGCCTTTGCCGGTGACAATGGTGTCACGGATGATGTGTCTATGCTCGAGCTGACCTTCCCGCTGATAGCCCCTCCTCGTGAGCTGCTTCCTGAAAAGAGCGCGACTTATTCGGTCGTCCCTTCAACAACTCACATCGTGTTTGATACGGCTTTGCTAAAAGAAGCGGATATTGTTAGGGACTTGCGCGGCCGTGTAAAAGGGATGGTCGGCGAGAGTACTGACTTAGATTTGATTTGTACCGTGGCGTCAGAGCTTATCACCAATGCGCTGGACTATGGCATTTTAGGCATGCAGTCGGTGAGTAAAGACGATGTGGATGGCCTACTGCATTACTTTAGCGAGCGGCAAGCCAAGCTCAACGCGTTGAGCGGGGATTATGCCATTAAACTTGATTTGGTTTATCAACCTGTAGAAGGCTTCTTAAACATGCGTTTGTCACACACGGGAGACGGGTTCGACTATCAGTGGCACTTACATGATAAAAATCATGATGCAGATAGCCTTTCCGGTCGAGGGATTACTCTGGTGCAATCAATCTGTGAGGAAGTCATTTACAGTGATGAGGGGCGTCAAGTCGATGTGGTATTCAAATTACAGATGAATGAGTGACATAGTTGACGATAGCCACACAAGCCAAACAAAAAAAACGCTAACCTTTCGGCTAGCGCTTCTTTAAAGGTGGCTCCCCCAACTGGACTCGAACCAGTGACATACGGATTAACAGTCCGCCGTTCTACCAACTGAACTATGGGGGAATAATGGTGCCTCGAGGCGGAATCGAACCACCGACACGGGGATTTTCAATCCCCTGCTCTACCAACTGAGCTATCGAGGCAATGGTGCCGGCTGCCGGAGTCGAACTGGCGACCTACTGATTACAAGTCAGTTGCTCTACCAACTGAGCTAAGCCGGCACACAAATCGCGAAATACTGTGTGTCACACCATTATTTCATTATATGGTGCCCGGAGGCGGAATCGAACCACCGACACGGGGATTTTCAATCCCCTGCTCTACCGACTGAGCTATCCGGGCTAACGGGGCGCTATTAAACGGATTTTCCGTGTCACCGTCAACTGTTTTTTTGAAAAAAGTGCTGATATCGCATTGTTTGGATAAAAACCCAGCGAAGTGCGATAAAAACAAGCAAAAATCGGCGCTCACCACCCTTTATTGGGGGAGTTTAGAAAACGCTTTTTGATAGCGTGTGACCTTTTGCAAGTAGCGCCGAGACTCCGAAGAGGGGTGGCGGTGAGTCAATGCCCAATAGACTTGATTCGGGCGCAGCTTGTTTAAATCCTGCATGGCTCGGCGTCTATTGCTGTCAAACGTGCGCAGGACATTCCCTGTTCCGCCGTTATAAGCGGAGATCATGCTGTAGTGCAGAGAGAGTGGATCGCGCACGGCTTTAAGATAGCGGTTTTTAAGAATGTAAAAATAGGCAGTGCCTGTATCAATATTTCGCTCAGGATCAAAAAGATACTTAGGCGTAGGTTGACCACTACGCTTCTTTACCAGCTTGAATACATCGCGGCCAGCCGTTTTGGGAACCACCTGCATTAATCCATACGCATTGGCCCAACTCACTGCATAAGGATTAAAACTGCTTTCGGTTTTGATGATCGCATAAATCAGTTTTTCAGAGATGCCGTAACGCTTGGATGCACGGCGGACGATATCGGCATATTGATAACTGCGCTTGGCAACATGATCGTTCACCATGGGAATGGTGACGTAATACATGTTTTGAAAACGCACTTTTTTCTTTTTTAACCGCTTGTCAATTAGGTAGTTAGCAAAGCGATTGGCGCGCCACTCCCAAGTAATCGTTTTTCCTTCATGATCCACCACTTGTCCTTCGAGAAATGGGCGTCCATTGAGTGGCACTTTCGCCGCAGAATACAGATCGACGGAAGCCGGATCTCGGGGCGTGAGTAAGGTGGTGACGATGGCTTGTTTGAGGTGAGACTTCGGTGCATCAGTGGCGACGGTTTCCACGCGGATAACACCGCGTTCAAAATCAATGCGCGCCCGACTTTTGTAATTGTCCGTGTATTTGACGTAATCCCGTTTGCCTGACACGAACACTTGGTTTTCGCCCCAGCGCACCTCAATGTTGCCGGTGAACTGGCTAATCAGTTGATTCAGGGCGTCGATGTCTTTTTCGAACTGGCCGGGGATAGGCGCTAGATTTTTAGCAAACCGATTGGTGGTTTGATAATCCACGCCTACGTATTTTTCTACGCTTTCGCGGCTACAACCGGACAGCAAGGTGCTAAAACAGCACACCAACAAGCAAAG
Organism: Salinivibrio sp. KP-1; assembly: GCF_000968645.1. Taxonomy (NCBI): domain Bacteria; kingdom Pseudomonadati; phylum Pseudomonadota; class Gammaproteobacteria; order Vibrionales; family Vibrionaceae; genus Salinivibrio; species Salinivibrio sp. KP-1. Next base: position 186,258 of record NZ_LAQR01000002.1, read on the forward strand.
TATTCGCGTCATCGTTATTGCATTAGTATAAAAAACACCCGCACTGAGATTAACACAATGCGGGTGCTTTGTAGCCTTGGCAATGCCCGAGTGTGGACGGGGCCGCGTTAATTAGGCCTCGGGTGGCACATAACCGTCGATATGCACATCTTGGCCTTCGAATAGAAACTTCACCATTTCTTCTTCGATCACCTTACGGTGCTCAGGATCCATCATGTTGAGTTTTTTCTCGTTAATGAGCATGGTCTGCTTTTTCTGCCACTCAGCCCAGGCTTCTTTGGAAATGTTGTCATAAATGCGTTTGCCGAGCTCGCCGGGATAAAGCTGGAAATCTAGCCCGTCGGCTTCTTTTTGTAGACGTTGGCAAAATACGGTACGGCTCATAATCTAGGCTCCTTGTCATCGCCTGTGAGATGTTGTTGGCGCTCGTGTTCTACTAAGGTTAACAGCTTTTTCACTGGTGCCGCTAACCCAACTTTTGCTGGTTGCGACAAGTTATACCAAAGCCCTTGGTTCGCTTCCATGATGATTTGCGGCCGTTCATTAACACGCACCTTGACGGGGACAATATCGAGGTGAAAGTGGCTAAACGTGTGTCTAAACGCGGTGAGCACCTCAGTGTGAGTCGGTTTGATCCCCTGCAGCTTGTCGGTAATGTCGGCATCAAGTGTATGCTCTGATGCTTCCGGTAAGCACCATAGCCCACCCCATAGCCCACTGGGCGGACGCTGCTCTAACCAGATATCGTCTTGGTATTGAATGAGTAAAAAGCTGACTTGCTTTACGGGCAGAGTCTTTTTGGGCTTTTTACCGGGAAAATCAAGCTGACGACCTTGTGCGCGCGCTTCACAGCGCTCTGCGACTGGGCAAAGTTCGCACTTAGGCTTGCTGCGGGTACAGACCATGGCACCCATATCCATCATCGCTTGGTTGTATTTATCGGTATCTGTGGCGGGCGTGAGTGCTTCAGCGATGTCCCAAAGCTTGTTTTCTACCGGCTTTTTTCCCGGCCACCCCTCGATGGCATAGCAGCGTGCCAAGGTGCGTTTGACGTTGCCATCCAAAATAGGGTGGGGCTGATTAAGCGATAATGATAGTACCGCGCCGGCAGTTGAGCGTCCGACACCAGGTAGCGCCATGACTTGCTCAAGCGTGGTAGGAAACACGCCGTTGTGTTCGCGGGCGATCACTTGTGCCGCTTTGTGTAGGTTGCGCGCGCGGGCGTAATAGCCAAGTCCTGTCCATAGGTGCAACACTTCGTCTTGTTCGGCATTCGCTAAATCGGTGACTGTTGGAAAGCGCGTCATAAAGCGCTCAAAGTATGGGATCACCGTGCTCACTTGGGTTTGCTGCAGCATGATCTCGCTGAGCCAGACCTTATACGGGGTTTTGTTTTGCTGCCAAGGCAGGGTTTTACGGCCATATTGCTCGTACCAGTTTAAAATGGCGTCGGAAAAAGATTGACTCACTGTGCTCTCTCTTATTGTTTTGCTCACACGTGCACAAAGGCAGGTCACAGGGTACACTAACCCGAGGGCGCACTAATAGGATCCGTGCTGCCAACTTGCGCAATGGCGAAAACTTTGCATAATGCGCAGTCCGTTTAGATTTCCAACAATCGATGGTCTTTTTCACCACCATCACTAACACTGCATCACAGGCACTCAATCATGACTGAAGTCACTAAAACCGAACTGACCGAGGATGGCAAAGTTATTCGTAAAGTACGCAGCTTTGTGCGTCGCGAAGGCCGTTTAACCAAAGGCCAAGAGCAAGCGCTCAACGAGTCTTGGCCGACCATGGGCATTGACTTCGAGGCAACCGAACTGGATTGGCAGCAGGTGTTTGGCAACGATAACCCAGTGGTGCTGGAAATCGGTTTTGGTATGGGCGCATCCTTGGTGGAGATGGCTAAAAATGCGCCTGAGAAAAACTTTGTGGGTATTGAAGTCCACACCCCAGGCGTGGGTGCTTGTTTGATGGCCGCGCGCGAAGCGGGCGTTAGCAATCTACGTGTGATGTGTCATGATGCGGTGGAGGTGTTTGAGCAAATGTTGCCGAAAGACAGCCTCGACACGGTTCAGCTGTTTTTCCCTGACCCTTGGCATAAAAAACGTCACCATAAGCGCCGCATTGTCCAATTGCCATTTGCAGAAATGGTACGCGACAAATTGAAAGTGGGCGGCGTTTTTCATATGGCGACCGACTGGGAAAACTATGCCGAACATATGATTGACGTGATGGAAGCCGCGCCTCACTATCAGAACGTGGCGCAAGAGGGGCTTTATGTACCACGCCCTGACGATCGTCCTCTCACTAAATTTGAGCAGCGTGGGCAGCGTCTTGGCCACGGTGTTTGGGATATCAAATATACGCGCACCGCATAAAAACGCGCGTGTGATTCGGTGTCACAGACACGCTTAAAGCCAACCTAGCGTTGGCTTTTTTGTCCTATGTTGTAGAAGGATCCTGCCGGTGAAACCCAGTGCGCAATTACTCGAGCAAATTCTTGTTGATGTTCGGCCATTAATTGGACAAGGCAAGGTGGCTGACTATATTCCGGCATTAGCGGATGTGGCTAATCACAAGCTCGGTATCGCTGTGTGTTATAACGATGGCGATGTGATCCGTGCCGGTGATGCGGATGAGGCATTCTCTATTCAATCGATCTCCAAGGTGTTGAGCCTGACACTGGCGATGCAAAACTATCAAGCCGAGGAGATCTGGACGCGTGTGGGCAAAGAGCCCTCGGGACAAGCGTTTAACTCGTTAATTCAGCTTGAGATGGAGCAAGGGATCCCACGTAATCCCTTTATTAACGCCGGTGCCTTGGTGGTCAGCGATATGCTACACACGCGCCAATCTGCGCCGCGCCAACGTATGCTAGAGTTTGTTCGCCATCTCGCTGACAACCCGCATCTGTGTTATGACAAAGGGGTGGCGGATTCAGAAATGCTGCACAGTGACAGAAACGCGGCGATTGCGTACCTGATGCGCGCGTTTGGTAACTTTGATAACGATGTGGTACCGGTATTAACCAACTACTTTCATTACTGCGCGTTAGAGATGAGCTGTGTCGATTTAGCGAAGGCGTTCTTTTATCTGGCCAATAAAGGGACACCGCTGTCTGACAGCACCGCGATTTTAAGTCCTACACAAAGTAAACAGATGAATGCCTTATTGGCCACTTGTGGCTTGTATGATGGTGCGGGTGAATTTGCTTATCGCGTAGGCATGCCGGGTAAGTCTGGCGTGGGGGGAGGCATTATTGCCATTGTACCTGGCGAGATGTCGATTGCCGTCTGGTCGCCGGAGCTAGACCCTTCTGGTAATTCACTGGCAGGGACGGCCGCGTTGGAGCTATTGTCGGCGAGAATTGGTCGCTCGATATTCTAATGTGTCTCCGATTGTTGTGCCGATCATAAGGGCAATATTCACCCCGCTTTAACCTATAAAGGCCTCGCAGCATGCTGCGGGGCCTTTTTACTGGGCAAATACGCGCTGATGTCGTAATGGGTTTACGCGTCAGCCGCCAATGTCGCGAAAGCGTGATCAGCCGCGGCGAGCGTAGCGTCCACTTCTTTTTGACCGTGAGCTAAGCAGGTAAAGCAGGCCTCAAACGCGGAAGGTGCCAAGTAGACCCCTTGCTCGAGCATTAAGTGGAAGAAACGCTTGAAGCGCTCGGTGTCACACTGTTGCACATCTTTAAAGCAGGTGACGGTCTCTTGCTCGGTGAAGAAGAAGCCAAACATCGCGCCTGCTTGGTTGGTGGTCAGCGCAATACCGTGTTTGTCAGCCAAGGACTTAAACCCTTCTGCGAGCTGATTGGTAACATGGGTCAAGTAATCGTGGTTACCTGGCTGACGTAGCTCAGACAAACAGGCGTGCCCGGCCGCCATGGCGACGGGGTTCCCCGCCAGTGTTCCCGCTTGGTATACCGGACCTGTCGGTGCCAAGTATTCCATCACTTCACGACGTCCGCCAAAGGCACCCACCGGCATACCACCACCGACAATTTTACCCAGTGTGGTTAAGTCAGGTTTTACGTCGTAGTAAGCTTGTGCGCCACCTAATGCCACGCGGAAGCCAGTCATGACTTCATCAAAAATCAGTAAGGCACCGAACTCATCGCACAGCTCGCGCAGGCCTTGTAAGAAACCCGGTTGCGGCGGCACACAGTTCATATTGCCCGATACCGGCTCAACAATGATACAGGCAACATCTTCAGGGTAAGTTTCGAATGTGTGGCGTACCGACTCAAGATCGTTATAGGTGCAGGTCAGTGTGTGCTTGGCAAAGTCGGCCGGCACTCCTGGCGAGTTGGGCTCACCGAGGGTGAGGGCACCAGAGCCCGCTTTGACCAGCAAGCAATCGCCATGGCCGTGATAGTTGCCCTCAAATTTAATGAACTTATCGCGTTTGGTAAATCCGCGCGCAAGACGAATAGCGCTCATGGTCGCCTCAGTGCCTGAGTTCACCATGCGTACCATTTCCATCGAAGGCACTAGCTCTGCAACCAGCTCCGACAAGGTTGTTTCACTCTCGGTTGGCGCACCAAAGCTGAGGCCACGCTGTGCGGCATCCACCACGGCTTCGCGGATAGCACTGTGATTATGGCCTAAGATCATCGGGCCCCATGAGCCGACAAAATCGATATAGGCTTTGCCGTCGGCATCAAAAATATACGCGCCGTCAGCACGCTCCATGAAGACAGGGTCGCCGCCGACACCGGCAAAAGCACGCACGGGAGAATTCACGCCACCGGGAATGGTGCGTCTAGCTTGTTGAAAAAGTTGTGCTGATTTGGTCATGACATATCCTGTTTGGTAAGGCTTGGCCTAAATTGCGTTGGCGTATTTTAACCAAAGATACGGAACACTGGCGAGGTAGAGTATGATTTCGTTAAGACAAGATTGGCAATTAATACGTACTGATCACAGTTGCGATCAAACGCGCAATACTTGAACACTTTACTCAGGTATTAGATAATCCCATACTTAGCACAAAGAGCATGTGAGGTAACAATGAGCGAAGCACCTTTGCCGTTAGAGTTTTCTGAGGCCGCGGCAACCAAGGTAAAGACGCTGATTCAGGAAGAAGAAAACCCCAACCTGAAGTTGCGCGTCTATATCACCGGTGGTGGCTGTAGCGGCTTCCAATATGGTTTTACCTTCGATGAAAACGTCAATGAAGGGGATATGGAGATCGAAAAAAGCGGCGTGATGCTGGTGGTTGATCCTATGAGCTTACAGTACCTGATGGGCGGTAAGGTCGACTACACCGAGGGCCTTGAAGGATCGCGCTTTTTCATTGATAACCCCAATGCCACGACCACCTGTGGCTGTGGTGCATCGTTTAGCGTCTAACCTTTTTATGGCGACGTTCAGCTTTTTGAGATAAAAAACGGCGCCTTTGAGCGCCGTTTTTTATGCGCCAAGGCGATTAGCCACCTCGGTTGTAATGATTCAAGCTGCCCACGGTGGCCAGTAACTGATTAAACTTACTTAGCTGAGCCATCCGCGATTCGGCCAGTCGCACAAACGCCTTTTTCTGTTCGCCTTGCAACGACTTCGCCTCAGGCAGCTTTACCGTCCGCGGGTTTTTGTGTACCCCATGGACGAGAAACTCATAGTGCAAGTGTGCGCCCGTCACGCGCCCTGTTGAGCCTAGCGTACCAATGATATCCCCTTGTTTGACTCGCTGGCCGGTTTTCACTTTACGCTTGGTCAGGTGCAAATATTTGGTGATATAGGTCGAGCTGTGGCGGATAAACACATAGTTGCCGTTGAAGCGGTTATACGAGGCTTTCATCACCACGCCGTCCCCAGCTGCTTTAATGGGGGTACCCACTGGCGCAACATAGTCGGTACCACGGTGAGGCTTTACACGACCAGTGACCGGGTGCAAACGACGTGGGTTGAAGTTTGAGCTAACATAGCGGAAGTTAACCGGTGAGCGTAAAAACGCTTTTTTCATCGCTTTACCACTCGGCGTGTAGTACTTACCATTTTTTGCGCGTACTGCCGTAAAGGTATCTCCTCGGTTAGTGAAGGTCGCGGCGAGGATATTACCACTGCCAATATGCTCCCCTTCCACAAACTCTTCTTCATACAACACGGAGAAGCTATCACCATTGCGAATATCAAGGGCAAAATCCACATCCCAACCAAAGATCCCCGCCAATTGCATGATCTGATTTGGGTTTAATCCAGCATCCGAGGCTGCTTGCCAGAAGTTTGACTTGATGGTCGCGCGCGCAAAGTTTAGCTGCGTATCCACGTGCTTGGTTTCAATACGTGATTGATAGCTATCATCAATTTTGTTGACGATCAGCGTTTCATTACTGCCTCGAGGCTGAATGAGCTGCACCAGTTCGCCGTCATCGTCTACCCCTAGGCGTACTTCATCGCCTGGATTTAAGTAAGCGAGGGTTTGCGTTCTTTCGTCGGCATTCACAAGGCGATAAAGGGTCGTTGGGCTTAATCCCGCACGGCTGAACAGTAGCGCCATGCTCTCGCCAGGCTGCACTTCATAGGTTTGCCAGTTGATATTGCGCTTAAACTGCGCGGGCATCTCATCTTTGGGAGGCAGTAATGAGACAGCTTTAACTGGTAACGGGTAATGTTTACCCGGTTCGAAATTAGGTTTAGGGCGCGGCGTATCGGCGCCGTCTGGTACCAAGATTAATAAGACAATGAATGCGCTCAATGCACCGATAACGAGTTTATGTAACTTAGGTAAGGCTGCGAGTTTATTTAACGGCATGAAGACTATGTTGAATCACTACGAATAAAGTTATGACAGTCAGACACCCAATCGGTTTTATTGGGGATGATGCCCTGAAGTAGATTTGACACGGCTGACACAAAGACCACAAACATCTTTTGACGGCAGCCGCTGCGCGCACCCTGTACACACTCTATCAGTTTAACTGGTTTCAAAAACTGTCGCTATTCGAGTAGTATGTCGGTTTATCACATTTTTGCCTATTGGGTAGGAGCAAGAGACTATGGCGAGCCTGGAAGCTGCGCTAGCAGAACTAAAACGTGGCGTAGATGAAGTAATCCCGGAAGACGAGCTGGTGGCAAAGCTGAAAGAGGATCGTCCTCTTCGCATCAAACTTGGCGCGGACCCCACCGCACCCGATATCCACCTGGGTCACACAGTGATCCTTAATAAGCTGCGAGCTTTTCAAGCGCTTGGCCACGAAGTGATCTTCTTGATTGGTGATTATACCGGTATGGTGGGTGACCCAAGTGGTAAAAATACTACCCGTCCACCATTGACACGTGAACAGGTGCTGCAAAATGCAGAGACCTATAAAGAGCAGGTGTTCAAAATTCTGGATCCGGCGAAAACGCGTATCGAATTCAACTCGAAATGGCTAGGGGAGCTGGGCACAGATGGCATGATCCGTTTGGCGGCAAGCTCGACCGTGGCTCGCATGCTTGAGCGTGATGACTTTAAAAAGCGTTATACCAGCAACCAAGCCATTGCTATCCATGAGTTTATCTACCCACTGCTTCAAGGGCACGATTCGGTGGCACTGGAAGCTGACGTTGAGCTGGGCGGCACTGACCAAAAGTTCAATTTGCTGATGGGGCGTGAGCTACAAAAGCAAGCAGGACAGAAGCCGCAAGTGGTGATGACCATGCCACTGCTGGTTGGGTTAGATGGCGTTAAAAAGATGTCGAAGTCAGCACACAACTACATTGGTGTGAGCGAACGCCCGGATGATATGTTCGGTAAAATCATGTCGATTTCTGACGATCTGATGTGGGATTACTATGAGCTGCTGTCTTTCCGTCCCCTCGAGGAAATCGTCCAATTTAAGCAGGACGTACAAGCGGGTAAAAACCCACGTGATATTAAGATCCTGCTAGCCAAAGAAATCATCGCGCGTTTCCACTCCGAAGCCGACGCCGATGCCGCTGAGCAAACGTTCGTCAATCGCTTCCAAAAAGGCGCGATGCCGGATGAAATGCCAAGCTTCACCTTCGAGCAAGGTATGGCGATTGCTAACCTATTAAAAGAAGCGGGGTTGGTTAACTCCACCTCGGATGCGCTGCGTATGGTTCGCCAAGGCGCGGTGAAAATTGATGGCGAAAAAGTCGAAGATACCAAGTTAGTGCCTGCCGCGGGTGAAGCCGTTTACCAAGTGGGTAAACGCAAGTTTGCTCGGGTGACGCTAGGTTAAGGTTTTATTGCTAATAAGAAAGGAGGCTCTGCCTCCTTTTTTGGCGCGGTTAGTCAACATTGATTAGAATCACGTCAATCCCTGCCTGTTGGAGCCCTTCAAGATAAAATTCAGGAATGGCTTGATCGGTGATCACTTTACTCACTTTTCCCGGCTCTAGAATTTTGTGCAAGCTAATCCGACCAAATTTACTTGAATCGGTGACAACAATGATTTCATCAGCAACGTCACACATGCGTCGGTTTAGTTGTGCTTCGTATTCGTTATGTGTCGTAATCCCTTTTGCGAGATCAAACCCATCTACTCCTAGAAATAGTTTATTAAAGTGATAGCTTTCTAGCGTTTTCTCTGCCTGGCTACCATAGAAAGACATTGATTTCCTGCGAAGATGCCCACCTAACATAATCACTTCGACCCCTTGAGCTGGCATCAGCGTATTAGCAATGTTGAGTCCATTCGTCATAGCAATGACGTCTTTGAGGTCAGACATACAGTTTGCGATGTAATTTGTTGTCGTGCCTGAGTCCAAAATTATGGTGTCTCCATCACAGATGAGCTCTGCTGCCGCTTTGCCTATTTGTGACTTGACGCTGGGATTCAGTTGGCTTTTATCCTCGAACGAATGCTCTGGATAAGCTGTATTGCTCTCGTTTAAAAAAGCACCACCATATGCTCTAGTTATGATTCCTTGTTTTTCAAGAAAAGCGAGATCATTACGTATTGTCACGGTCGACACGTCAAACCACTTTGCTAAGTCAGTAACCTGTACACTGCCTTGCTTTCTTATCATAGCAAGCGTCTGTTCACGCCTCTCACTTGTACTCTTCATTAAAGTATCCGCCTCTTGTGCTTACTGAGAGCGATTATAGAAAGTTGTGCTTTAAATTAAAAGTGACGTTCCTTTTGTTTCCTTTCTATATCTTTCATTTTACCCATGAGTAAGTCTCATAAGCTGCATAGGAAGCGTATTGCCTATTTTTTTATGCCTCTTTGTTTGTTTTTCTTTCCTTTCGGTTTTTATTTGTGAACTACCTCAATCTTTCGTTTTCTTTTTGTTTATTTTTTGGTGAGTGGGTATAATCTGACATCGAAAGGTAATGAAAGTTTATGGTTGTGGTTTTCTGCTGGGGGATTTATGGAAATGTTGCGTTGTGTTGTCAATGCACATCAAAGAGGGCAAAACGTGGGGGTCTATTCTGTTTGCTCTGCCCATCCATTTGTAATTGAAGCGGCGATTCGCCAATCGAAAAAAGATGGGAGCTTATTGGTTATTGAAGCAACGTCAAACCAAGTTGATCAATATGGTGGCTATACAGGCATGACACCAGAGGATTTTAAACAGTTTGTTTATGACATAGCACGAGAGCATGGCTTTCCAAGCAAGTACATAGTTCTTGGCGGGGATCACCTTGGCCCCAATCGTTGGCAGAAAGAAACAGCCACTGTCGCGATGGAGAAAGCTGAAATCCTAATAGCGGACTATGTCTCTGCCGGATTTAAGAAAATTCATCTTGATTGCAGCATGTCTTGCGCTGGCGATCCCGTTCCTTTGTCCGATGATATTGTCGCACAAAGGGCGGCTAGGTTAGCCATGGTGGCAGAGAGAACCTGCCAAGAACAGTTTGGCGAGAGTGATCTTTTGTACGTGATTGGGACTGAAGTTCCTGTACCAGGGGGAGCAAATGACACGTTAAATGAACTTGTCATTACCACCTCATCGGCTGCTGAAAAAACACTTCAAGCGCATTGGGCTGCTTTTGAAAAACTCCAGTTATCAGATCTTTGTTCTCGGGTCATAGGGCTTGTTGTCCAACCTGGTGTTGAGTTCGATAACGGTGGTGTCATCGACTATCAACCGGAGAAAGCAAGGGCGCTAAGTCGATGGATTGAGGGCTATGAGAATTTGGTGTTTGAGGCTCATTCCACAGATTATCAAACGGCGAGCGCATACCGTCAGCTGGTAGCGGATCATTTTGCCATTTTAAAAGTTGGCCCAGCTCTCACATTTGCTCTACGTGAAGCTCTATTCGCTCTCTCATGTATAGAAGAAGAAATCATTTCAGCTCGCTCATGCTCAGGACTACGTGAAGTGTTAGAGCTAGCTATGCAGGCTGAACCTGATCACTGGCAAGATTACTACCATGGTGCCCAAATGGAGCAGCGCTTAGCAAGAAGCTATAGCTACTCTGATCGCATTCGCTATTACTGGCCGGACTCAAGCGTAGCGCAAGGCGTTGAAATACTATTGCGCAACCTTGAATCAATTGAGATTCCTTTACCGCTGCTCAGTCAGTACCTACCTATCCAATACCATCATGTTCGAGAGGGGACGCTGGCCAACCGTGCTCACGAACTGGTTATAGACAAAATTATGGAAGTTACGTCCATGTATTCACAGGCGTGTGCAGCTTCCGAGTATCAGCTATAAAGCGAGGTTTATGATGTACCTAGGTTATACCCCACAAACATTACAGGCTATTCGAGCTGAAGCTACAGCCAAAGAGATTTGCCAACAACCACAGAGTTGGATGAAAACCTTGGCAAGCATAGAGGGATCACGAACTCAGTTGGATGGTTTTCTTGCGCCGATTTTGAGGTTAAATGACTTAAGAATTGTGCTAACGGGGGCAGGGACATCTGCATTTGCTGGGAAAGCATTGGCTCCCTATTTGAGTGGTCAAATGCAACGTCGTGTAGAGGCGATTGCATCAACAGACATTGTCACTGATCCAAGCGAATACTTTGCGGAGCCGTGTCCCACTTTATTAGTGTCCTTTGCTCGTTCTGGGTGCAGTCCTGAAAGCGTTGCGGCGGTTGAACTTGCAAGCCATCAACTTAAAGACTGTTTTCACCTTGTAGTGACATGTAATGCGAATGGTGATTTATACCGGCGTAGCCTAGATGACAAGCGAACGTTTGCACTATTGATGCCTGAAGAAACCAATGACCGTGGTTTTGCGATGACAAGCAGTTTGACTAGTATGATGCTTGCCTGTTTGTCGGCTTTTCTGCCAAACCGATTTACGACTAATTCCTTCCTATCAGTAGCTCAAGCTTGCGAGTTTTTACTGAAAGAGCAATCAGACATTATTGCTCAAATTGCCATGGAACCTTGTGAACGGGTTATTTACTTGGGAAGTGGTAGCTTACAAGGTGTTGCTCAAGAGGCCTCACTTAAGTTGCTAGAGCTAACTGCTGGAAAACTATCGGTTTGTTATGACTCTCCTGTTGGATTTCGCCATGGCCCTAAATCTGTGATCGACAGTAATAGCCTCGTCATGGTGTTTATCTCTAACGATACGTATACACGTCAGTATGACTTAGACCTGCTGCATGAACTTCGTAACGATGGGCAAGCTCGCCGAGTGATAGCTGTCGCGGATTTGCCAGATCCTCGCATTACACAAGGAGAGCATTTACTCGTTCCACAAGCTCTTGATGCTGACGATGCTGCGCTTTGTTTCCCCTTTCTACTTGTTGCACAGATGTATGCCTTCTTTCGTTCGGTGAATTTGGCGATAGGACCTGATAACCCTTGCCCAAGCGGAGAAGTAAACCGCGTTGTACAGGGCGTTAATATTTACCCCTTTGAAGCTGATGTGATCAACAGAGTGAACTAAGGATATTCGCTATGCCAAACATTGTTTTAAGTCGAGTTGATGAGCGACTTGTCCATGGACAAGTCGGTGTGCAGTGGGTCGGATTTGCCGGAGCAAACCTGGTTATCGTTGCCAATGATGAAGTCGCTAATGATCAGATTCAGCAAAGTCTAATGGAGATGGTACTGGCTGAGGGAATTGGTATCCGTTTTTGGTCCTTACAAAAAGTGATTGAGACCATAGGCAAGGCAGCAGATAGGCAGAAAATTCTTCTCGTTGCTAAATCTCCTGCTGACTTTGTCACTTTGATCGAGGGAGGTGTTCCTATTCAGAAACTTAATATTGGCAACATGCACTATGCCGAAGGAAAACGTCAGATTCACAAAACTGTTTCTGTCGATGACGGTGATATCGACAGTCTACGTGCCCTGAAATCTCTAGGTGTGTCTTGTCAGGTTCAAGGGGTTCCAACTGAAACAGCAACGGATGTCTTTACGTTGCTATAAACGTTTAGAAGTGAGGATGTAAAGATGGATATTGGTTTTCTACAAGCATTGTTGCTTGGGATCTTGGCCTTTTTTGCAGGGCTCGATCTGTTTAATGGGTTAACACACTTCCACCGGCCTGTCGTTTTAGGGCCGATCGTGGGGTTAATCCTTGGAGATCTTCAGACAGGCATATTGGTAGGTGGGACCTTAGAGTTGGTCTGGATGGGGCTTGCTCCATTGGCAGGCGCTCAGCCACCCAATGTGATTATTGGTACGATCGTCGGCGCTACGTTTGCCATCTCTTCAGGTGTAGATGCTGATGTGGCGGTGGGAGTGGCTGTTCCGTTTGCTGTTGCTGTGCAGATGGGGATCACTTTCTTATTTTCTGCCATGGCACCAATGATGTCTAAGTGTGACCAGATGGCAGATAACGCTGACACCAAAGGCATAGAGCATGTGAATTACTTTGCTTTGGCTGTACTCGGCACTTTCTATTTTCTATGGGCGTTTCTGCCTATCTACTTTGGGGCGGAGCACGCGAAAGTAGCTGTAGAGGCTTTGCCTAAAACATTGATCGATGGCTTAGGAGTCGCAGGTGGCATTATGCCGGCAATTGGTTTTGCCGTACTAATGAAAATAATGATGAAGAACGCCTACGTTCCGTATTTTATTTTGGGGTTTGTAGGAGCTGCTTGGCTAGAGCTTCCCGTGTTAGCGATAGCTGCAGCAGCTGTCGCTATGGCCTTGATTGATTTTATGCGCAAAAGCGAACCTGCGCAGGCAGTACAGCCGGAGGATGTTGAAGATGGAATCTAATCAAAAAAATGATGCTAGCCAATTGCAAGACGTAACCACTGATGAGTATCAAGATAAATCCATCGGTGCAGAGCTAACGAAATCAGATATTAATAAAATGGCATGGCGCTCTTTATTGTTACAGGCCTCGTTTAACTTTGAGCGGATGCAAGCGTCCGGTTGGCTATATGGCTTGTTGCCTGCACTGAAAAAAATCCATACCAATCGCTCTGATTTATCAAAAGCGATGAAAGGACATATGGGTTTTTTCAATACCCACCCATTTTTGGTGACTTTTGTCATGGGCATCGTGCTTGCCATGGAACGTTCGAAGCAGAATGTTAATAGTATTCAAAGTACAAAAATTGCCGTTGGTGCACCGCTTGGTGGTATTGGTGATGCGATGTTCTGGTTAACGCTATTACCTATTTGTGGAGGAATTGGCGCTGACTTAGCGTTACAAGGTTCCATCATGGGGGCGGTTGTTTTCTTCTGTCTGTTCAATGTCGTTCACTTTGGCCTCCGTTTTGGACTCGCACATTATGCCTACCGTATGGGCGTTGCAGCTATCCCTCTTATAAAAGCGAATACCAAGAAAGTTGGTCATGCAGCTTCGATTGTGGGCATGACGGTTATCGGTGCTTTGGTAGCGACTTATGTAAGGCTTTCCACAACACTCGAAATTACTGCAGGAGACGCAGTTGTGAAAGTGCAAGAAGGCGTTATTGATAAGTTAATGCCTGCATTTTTGCCACTTGTGTACACCTTAGCTATGTATGCATTAGTCAAGCGAGGTTGGAGCCCCATTCGTTTAATCGTTATGACAGTGATATTGGGTGTAGTCGGTAAGTTTGCTGGCTTTCTATGAGTTAGCACAGGGCTAATAAGGCCTCTTATTAGCCCTATATCTCTGAGAATAGGAAGAAATAGTATGTTAGGTGTGATTATTACTGGGCATGGCGGTTTTGCTAGTGGAATGGAAAAAGCGATGTTGCAAGTGCTGGGTAATCAACCCCAAGTAGCCGCAATAGACTTTCCTGCTTCCTCGACGACTCAACAACTAGAACAGCAGTTTGTAGCGGCTCTTAACGAGGTCGACTCAGGTGACGGAGTGGTTTTTATTACTGATCTCTTGGGCGGAAGTCCATTTCGCGTGGCATCAACATTGGCTATACCTCGAGCTGATATTGAAGTTATCACGGGCGCAAATTTGCAATTAGTTCTAGAAATGATGATGGAAAGAGAAGAGTTAACGCCCAAGGAATTTTGCTATCAAGCCCTGATATGTGGACACAGAGGCATGACGAGCCTTGCCGATGAGATGCAAAAAAAAGCAGCTGATACGAGCGCATGTGAGGGTATCTAGAATGACCGAAATATCGATACGAGCCAAGAAGGTGCTGACCGATCTTGGTTGGATTGAAAACAGCACCGTGACAGCTATTAATGGCGTGATTACCGCGATTAAGGCGTGTGATGAGGGAGCAATCGGTAACAATCAGTTTGATGTGGATCGTTTGGTGCCTGCATTTATCGATACACATGTTCACGGTGGCGCTGGTGTTGATGTGATGGACGGCCATCATGACGCATTGAATACCCTATCGACCTATTTGGCTAGTCAAGGAGTAGGGGCTTTTCTGGCCACCACAGTGACTGCGCCATTTGAAGATATAGAAGCGGCGCTTAAACAAGTATCAAATTCATACTTTCAAGGGGTTGATGGGGCGGAGCTTTTAGGTGGCTATCTCGAAGGGCCTTACTTTACTCCTGAAAACAAAGGTGCTCATCCAGAGTCTTTGTTTCGTGAGCTTGACGTTTCTGAGCTGTGTCACTGGATAGACATTAGTAATAACACGTTAAAAGTAGTTGCGTTGGCACCTGAAAAAAAGGGAGCAATAACTGCCATTCAATATCTTAAGTCCCGCGGGGTAAATGTCATGTTGGGCCACAGTGCCGCAGACTACGAGATGACATCTAGCGCATTGGAGGCTGGCGCTGATGGACTTGTGCACTGTTTCAATGGAATGAAAGGTGTTCACCATCGTGAGCCAGGTGCCGTAGGTGCAGGGTTAAGCCACGATAGCGCTTTGCTTGAACTTATTGCTGATGGTCATCATGTCCACCCAGCTGTCATGAAAGTGTGTTGTCGATGTGCACCAAATCGATTGGTTTTGATCAGTGATGCTATGCGGGCAGCAGGTATGCCTGACGGCCCATACCTACTTGGAGAAATGCCCGTGATGATGAAAAACGGGGTTGTTCGTACTGAAAGCGGCGGGTTGGCGGGGAGCACTCTCTCGCTTAGTCAAGCAGTGCGTACCCTGGTTAACGAAGTGGGAGAGTCTCTCGAAAATGCCATCAATATGGCAACAATTACACCGGCAAAACTTCTTGGGGTTGCAGATCGCCTTGGCAGTATTGCAATCGGGAAATCTGCAAGCTTCGTGTCGTTAACAGAGAGTCTTGATGTTAGTGCGACCTGGGTTAATGGTAAGCAGGTTTGGCCTAATTAACGCGGATTGCTAATCGTCTATTAATTTTTACGTACAGTCATTTAAGGCTGTAAGGAGCAGTTATGTATCTAATTTCTTCCCATGAAATGCTAAAAGACGCTCAGCGCAATGGTTATGCGGTGCCAGCCTTTAATATCCATAATCTTGAAACGGTGCAAGTTATTGTTGAAACTGCGGCAGCGTTACGCTCTCCCGTCATACTTGCGGGTACTCCTGGTACATACAAGCATGCAGGCGTCGACTATTTGATATCAATTTGCCAGTCGGCGGCAAGGAAACATCAGTTACCACTTGTGATGCATTTAGATCACCATGAAGATTTAGACGATATTCAAACGAAGGTTAACGCAGGTATTCGTTCAGCGATGATAGATGCTTCGCATTATCCTTTTAATGAGAATATCACTCGAGTTAGAAGAGTCGTAGAGTATTGCCACAAGCTGGGAGTGAGTGTTGAAGCCGAGCTGGGTTTATTAGGCGGGCAAGAAGACGACTTAGTCATTGATGAAAAAGATGCTCAGCTTACAGATCCTGTATCCGCTAGAGAGTTTGCAGAACGAACAGGTATTGACTCTTTGGCCGTTGCTATTGGAACGGCTCATGGTCTATACAAATCAGAGCCTAACTTAGACTTTGAACGGTTAAAAGCGATTCATAAATGCGTTGATATTCCTCTTGTGTTGCATGGTGCATCTGGTATTTCGGATGAAGATGTGAGGCATTGTATAGAGCTAGGCGTGTGTAAGGTAAACGTTGCCACAGAGCTGAAAATTGCGTTTTCTGATGCGATGAAAGTTTATCTTGGCTCGCACCCAGACGCGAGTGACCCTAGGCAGTACTTAGTTCCAGGTATGAATGCAATGCGCCATGTTGTCGAGAAAAAAATACAGATGTGTGGCAGCGCTAATCGTATCTAGCTGAAATGTCAGTGTTAGAAGCCCTCGTATTTGTCGAGGGCTTTTTTATTGATGAATATCCGATTACGTGTGCCAAACGCCTTTTAGTGCACGTACCATGTGTTGACCAAGATAAAATGCCGTTTGTAGGCAGGCTTCGTTAGGTTGACCATCGTCTGGCGTGTGTGCAGTCACCCCAAGGCTTGTACCACTTGGATTAATCTTTTCCACCCCTATGTTGGCGCGACCTAGACTTAACCACAGCATGTCATGCTGGCTGGCTAAGGTTTGGAAATACTGCAGTGTCTGTGGCTGGTCACCTCCTGGGTAGGTGCCCACCGTAAAGCCAGCCGCGTACTTTCCTCGCCAGTCTTGGCGCTCCCAGGTGGGGCTAGAGGCATCGGCAAACGCCTTAAATTGGGTGCTCGGTCCACCCATATAGGTGGGGGCACCAAAAATAATCGCATCAACGTCTTTAAGCTTTTCAAACACCTTGTCATCGACAAAGCGTCCGTTTTCAATCATGTCTGGCTCAATGCGGTAAACCACAGGTTCGGCATCGCCGGCATGAATGCCTTCCGCAATCGTGGTGGCTAGCGCATGAGTATGATCGTCGACAGAATGATAAATAATGGCAATGCTGATCATAGTGGCTCCTTTACTGAGACTGTACGTCAGACCTTAGGGTGTGTTGTCTAAATTTCAACCACTGTCTATTCAGGCTCGGCATACTGTCCCAATAATGGCTTTTAAGACCTGTCTAGCGCGAACGGTGGCAAGGACAAATGCCAGCGGATCGCCGCTAAGCGAATCAATAGTGTGGTGACCATACCCACAATAGAGGCAGTCACAGAGCCCGGGCTGACTTGAACGGCGAGCGTATGAACGATGCCGCCAGCAATACAGGCAGTGGCATACACTTCTGTTCTCAGCACCATAGGTACTTCGCGCGCGAGCACATCACGAATAATGCCGCCGCCACACGCGGTGATCACGCCCATGATCACCGCTACCAAGGGAGATGCGCCATAACTCAGGGCTTTATCGACACCGATACCCACAAAGACCGCCAACCCAATGGCATCGGCACAAGGCAGCACGTACCAGGGGAGACGACGAGGGTGACGGATAAGTAGCATAGTGGCCACACAGGTGGCTAAAATCACCCAGATATAGGTGGTGTCGGTGATCCAAAACGCAGGTGTGGCGCCCATCGCCATATCTCGCACTGTCCCGCCGCCAATGGCGGTTGCACAGGCGAGAACGACCACGCCAAAGGGATCCATACGCAGACGGCCCGCCACCAGCACCCCGGAAATTGCGAACACGGCCGTACCGAATAAGTCGAATAAATACAAAATCATGGTCTGAGTCATGCTAAATCCTATTGTGCCTGACGGACTTCATCGAGGGCGGTACAAATTTGCTCGGCGGCGTTTAATGCACGAGGGGTCGCGCGAGTCAGCCAATCCGGGTTAAGTGACCAAGTAAACTGGCGCGTCGCCTTAGGCAGCAACTCAGCCATTGAATGCCAACTGTCTGGTAGCTGCTCGCCTGTGTGGAAAAGCACTTTGGGGGCACGTGTGATGACTTGTTCCATATTGACTTGTGGATAGGCGGCGGGGCTGTCGGCGAAGATATTTTTCCCTCCACATAAACGAAATAACTGACTCGGCCAGGCTCGGTTACTGGCGGTCATCAGTGGCGTGTCACTGAGTAAGTAAAAGTAGGGAACGGGCTCTGCACTGCGGTACTGGGCGTTTAATTGCGCCAGCTTTTGATCAAAGGCGTTAGCATTGCGTGTGGCGATGTCTGGGCTCTCGCTATAATGACCCAGCTCGCGAATAAACTGACCAATATCACTGAGCGTGTCTGGGTTGAGGTAACGGATGGTAAAGCCTAATTCCGCCAAGGTTTCCAGAGGCTTGGGCGGATTCCCGCCGCGCCAAGCTAAAATAAGATCCGGTTGCAGGGCGATAATGCGTTCGAGTTTGACTCCCCGATAGTTGGCCACGCGTTCGAGCGACTGAGCCGGCTGCGGATAATCACTGTAGGCACTTGCAGCGACCATATTGGGGCCAAGCCCAGCGGCATAAGCCAGCTCTGTGGTATGGGGGGCGAGACTAATCACTCGCAACGGAGTGGCGTGAGCAAAAGGCATCCATGTTAAGGCCAAGACAAGCCAACAGGCTTGCAAGCGAAAAAGGGTACAAAGGGCACGAAAACGTGGCATCAATCAGTGTCCTTAAACGATTAAAACCAAGGAGCATAACCCGAGCCAGATTAAAACACTGTGGGTTAACTTCAAGCGCAGCAATAAAAGGTGATAACAAGCAGGGGTGACCCCATAGCCAATTTTGGTTCTCAAGGTCTTAGTACCTTGATAAACAGCCGGGCCGCCTAGAGAGAGCTGGAAGCGACTACCTGCACACGCGAGTAGCCAACCTGAACCAGGCGTTCGCCAGCGTCTGCCCTGCTGCCAGCCGGTTTTTAGGTGTGACCAAGGTTGACGGCTCATTGCCACGATCACAGCAAACAGCCCCATTGGCACTATATCCAACAGGTTCAATAAGCGGGCGCTGGCGAGCCCAAACGGGTAATAGCTTAAGCGGCTTGGGGTCCAAACGCGGTGAAGGTGTACCAAGCTTGTGTATAGCAAGGCACCCACACCCCCTGCGAGCAGATAATAAAATATCACGCAAACACAGTGCCGCGCTGTGCCAAGAAGCAGTGTTTCCGCGCCCGCTTTTCCTATTCCGATCAATGACAGAGACTCGGTTTCACGATTGACGCGTGTGGCGAGCAACGCGCGCGCTGCGCCCTTGTCATGTTGGTCTATCGCATGGGCGATGGTGTGGCCAAACTTATCGATTGGCCGCCAATCAAGTGCGAGCCAGAGCAATATGGCATCGAACAGGGGACGCGACCAAACGAGCTCTCGGGTGGCGATTAAAAAAATGGCGAGGGTGCCACCCATCAACATTAAGGCGAGCGCACCGGCAAGCTTACGCTGGCGCTTAGGGTCTGTATCTTTGTTGACTTGGCTCGCGAGCAAGTCGGCATACTGTCGCCAGTATTGAAACGGAGAGTATTGACTGGGCAATGGGAGTAGCCAGTGCACTAATACCGCCAACCACAGCGCCCATAAGCGGCCTTGGTCGGCGGCGTAGATCATCCATTGTTGCGGATTGAGCAAATCATCCATGGGGTCGAGTGATCAGGCGTCGATCATTGCGATCATGTTTTCCACCATGGCCGATGAGCTTTTGGCCGCTAACGGCAGAAACTCTTCAAAGGTCATGGGTGACTCTTTTTCTGCCACGACATCGGAGATGGCGCGCACTACCACAAAAGGCGTGGCAAACTGGGCACACACTTGCGCGATCGCTGCCGCTTCCATTTCGGCGGCCACCGCATCTGGGAAGTGGGTATAGATATGTTGGCGGTGGGCATCGGTGTGCACAAAGGTATCGGCGGTACAGATCAAGCCACGCACCACATGTGTTTGGCTGTCCACTGCTTTTTCTGCGAGTTGCATTAATGCTTCATCGGACTCGAAGACCGCCGGTTGCTGCGGCACTTGTCCCATTTGATAGCCGAATGCAGTGGCATCCGCATCGTGATAGCAGACTTTGGAAGACACTACCACATCACCCAGATTGAGTGAGGGCTCAAACGCACCAGCCGACCCTGTGTTGATCACCCAGTCAGGCTTGAATTGTGATAGCAGCAAGCTGGTACCAACGGCAGCAGCAACCTTACCGATGCCAGACTGAAGTAACACGATATCATGGCCTTGCAAAGTGCCAGTATAAAAGGTGCAGCCGCCTTCTTGGTGAGTGGCGCTGTTTTCCAGCTTGTCGCGCAGTAGAGTGACTTCTTGCTCCATGGCGCCAATTATGCCGATTTTCATGCTGATAATCCTGTTCGTGTAAATGCCGTTAGTGTACATGAGGCAATAAAAAAGTGCCTCCCTGAGGCACTTCTGAATAGATAACATCGATGTCTACGTGAACGATGTCGGACGATGACGCTGGAGCGTCGCCCGCGCTATACTTCCAGGTAGTCCATGATGCCTTCTGCTGCTTTGCGACCTTCATCAATGGCCGTCACCACCAAATCGGAGCCGCGCACCGCATCGCCCCCGGCAAAAATTTTGGGGTTCGTAGTTTGGTACAAGATATCACCTTTTGCGGGCGCTTGGATTCGTCCACGCTCATCAAGGGCGACATCGTAAGGTTCTAGCCACTCCATCGCGTGTGGCTGAAAACCAAAGGCCATGATCACCGCATCCGCTTCCAGCACATGCTCACTGCCCTCAATTGGCTCTGGGCGGCGGCGACCCGCAGCATCAGGCTCTCCGAGCTGGGTTTTCACCACAGTGACGCCGCTAACATTGCCATTACCGTCGACTTCAATCCCTAACGGTTGCAGGTTGAACATAAAGTTCACCCCTTCTTCGCGGGCATTTTTGACCTCACGGCGCGAGCCAGGCATGTTTTCCTCATCACGACGATAGGCACAAGTGACACTGGCGGCTTGTTGACGAATCGAGGTACGGACACAGTCCATCGCGGTATCTCCCCCTCCAAGCACCACGACACGTTTCCCCGCCATATCGATGAACGGTGGAGCGTT
The DNA here is from genome assembly GCF_000968645.1 of Salinivibrio sp. KP-1. Classification (NCBI taxonomy): domain Bacteria; kingdom Pseudomonadati; phylum Pseudomonadota; class Gammaproteobacteria; order Vibrionales; family Vibrionaceae; genus Salinivibrio; species Salinivibrio sp. KP-1. The sequence goes on from NZ_LAQR01000002.1 coordinate 207,387, forward strand.
GTCCAGAGCCATCACCTTATAGGTGTTGGAGACTAAGAAGGGCAGCGCATCAAAGACGCCGGGCGCATCTTCATTGGCGAGGCCTGCACGCATATACTTGTAGGTGCCAACCCCTAAGAAAACCGCATCGTAGTCATCGACCAAGGTTTGCATGTCGATATCTTTACCTACTTCGGTGTTGAGGCGAAACTCAACCCCCATCTCGGTAAAGACACGCTGACGATGCCGCATCACATCTTTTTCCAGCTTAAAAGATGGAATGCCAAAGGTGAGCAAGCCCCCAATTTCTGGGTAGCGGTCAAAGACCACGGGTTTTACCCCGTTGCGGACCAGTACATCGGCGCAGGCGAGTCCTGCTGGGCCGGCACCAATCACAGCGACTTTTTTATCTGTCCACTCAACATGTGACATGTCAGGCTTCCAGCCCATCTCAAAGGCTTTGTCCGTGATGTACTTTTCGACATTGCCGATGGTGACGGCGCCAAAGTCGTCGTTGAGGGTGCAGTCACCCTCGCAGAGACGGTCTTGTGGGCACACGCGACCACATACCTCGGGCAGGCTATTGGTTTGGTGCGACAGCTCAACCGCTTCTATAATCCGACCCTCGTTGGCGAGCTTGAGCCACTGCGGAATATAGTTGTGCACTGGGCACTTCCATTCACAGTAGGGGTTGCCACAGTCAAGACAACGATCCGCTTGTGCTGACACCTCTTTTTCAGTGAAGGGTTCATAGATTTCAACGAACTCAATTTTGCGCGTTTCAATCGCTTTTTTGCGCGGGTCAATGCGCTGCACATCAATAAACTGATAGATGTTCTGGCTCATGGGTCCCTCCTTTTACTGCGCCTGAACGCGCAGCTCAGCAGCGCTGCGACTTTGGTGGCCTAATAAGGTATTCACATCAGCGGCTTTCGGTTTGACGAGGTAGAAACGGTGTACCCAAGTGTCAAAGTCATCGAGCAGCTGTTGTGCACGATCCGAGCCGGTCAGCTCGAAGTGTTGGGCTATCAGGCCACGTAAGTGCTCTTGATGGATAGCCAAAGCCTCCAACGACAGCGCTTCAACCAACTCAGGGTTGATACGACCGTTAAAATCGCCCTCTTCATCCAGCACGTATGCGAAGCCACCGGTCATCCCAGCGCCAAAGTTGACCCCGGTGCGACCGAGAATGGCCACAATGCCTCCCGTCATGTATTCACACGCATTGTCGCCCGCGCCTTCCACAATGGCATGGACGCCTGAGTTACGCACGGCAAAACGCTCACCGGCTTTACCGGCTGCAAACAATTTGCCCCCAGTGGCACCGTATAGGCAGGTGTTACCCATGATGGTGGACTCATGGCTGGCAAATGCTGAGCCGATAGGGGGCCGGATCACAATCTGTCCGCCGCTCATGCCTTTTCCGACGTAGTCGTTAGCATCCCCAATAAGGGTGATGTTCACTCCCGCGGCATTCCATACCCCGAGCGATTGGCCGGCGGTGCCTTGCAGCTGCACATCCAGCGGGTTAGCTGCCATTCCGGTATTGCCGTAACGCTTGGCAATCGCACCAGACAAGCTGGCACCGACTGAACGGTCGGTATTACGAACAGACTTGTAGACACTGGCACTGTGGTTGGCCGCAATAGCTTCACCCAGCTCACTAAGCAGGGCTTGGTTAAGTTCAGCCTTGTCAAATGGCGTGTTAGGCTCACTGCAATACAAGGTCTTACCTGGCCACGGCGTTGGTGCATCGAGAATATGGCTTAGGTCGAGCTTCAGTTGCTTGGCGGTAAAGCCATCAACCGCCTCAAGGAGGTCGGTTCGACCAATCAGATCGGTAAGCTTTTCCACCCCTAGTTCGGCCAGCAGCTCGCGCACTTCTTCCCCTAGGCCTTTGAAGAAGTTCATCACTTGCTCGGGCAGGCCTTTAAAGTACTCACTACGTAAGGTTTCATCCTGAGTAGCAACGCCAGTTGCACAGTTATTGAGGTGGCAAATACGAAGGTATTTACAGCCAAGTGCGACCATAGGGGCGGTACCAAAGCCAAAGCTTTCTGCGCCTAAGATAGCGGCTTTGACAATGTCTAAACCGGTTTTTAGGCCCCCGTCGACTTGTAAACGGATCTTATGGCGCAAGCCGTTTTCAACCAGTGCTTGCTGAGTTTCAGCGAGCCCCAATTCCCATGGGCTACCTGCATATTTTACCGAGGTGAGCGGGCTGGCACCTGTCCCACCGTCGTACCCTGAGATGGTTATTAGGTCGGCGTACGCTTTGGCCACCCCGGTGGCAATGGTGCCTACGCCTGGCTCTGAAACCAGCTTAACCGACACGAGTGCCTGCGGATTAACTTGTTTGAGATCGAAGATCAGCTGGGCTAAATCCTCAATCGAGTAAATATCATGATGCGGCGGTGGCGAAATCAAGGTCACGCCGGGGACGGAGAAACGCAGTTTAGCAATTTCTGCTGTCACCTTATGGCCAGGCAGTTGTCCACCTTCTCCGGGCTTCGCGCCTTGCGCGACCTTGATTTGCAGCACATCCGCATTGGTCAGATAGTGCGGGGTGACGCCAAAACGGCCCGATGCAATCTGCTTGATGCGTGAATTGCGTTCGCTATTGAAACGACGTGGATCTTCGCCCCCTTCGCCGGAGTTTGAGTGGCCACCAAGACGGTTCATGGCAATAGCCAGCGCTTCGTGCGCTTCCGGGCTCAAGGCACCGATAGACATCGCCGCCGAGTCAAACCGTTTGAACAGCTCCGTTGCCGGCTCGACACGCTCGAGCGCAACCGGTGAGGCCGCTTTTTTCAGTTGCATTAAATCGCGCAAGGTTGCCACAGGACGCTCATTCACGGTTTTAGCGTAGGTCTTGTAATCCATGGCCTCGCCAGATCGCACCGCGCTTTGCAAGTTGGTCACCACATCTGGGTTATACGCGTGGTATTCACCATCGTGGACATACTTAAGCAGACCGCCATGTTCTAGCGGTTTACGCTTGATCCATGCTCGGCGAGATAGGTTGATCAAATCTTGTTGGAAATCATCAAAATTGGCCCCTTGAATGCGGCTAGCCACGCCTTTAAAGCAAAGCTCAATCACATCTTGGTGCAAGCCAACCGCCTCGAACAACTGCGAGCAACGGTAAGAGGCAATGGTCGAAATCCCCATTTTTGACATGATCTTGTAAAGGCCTTTATTAATGCCATTACGGAAGTTGACCATCACATCGCGATACGGCTTATCGACGGCGCCAATATCGACCAAGTTCGCCAGTGTTTCATAGGCTAAGTAAGGATAAACCGCCGTGGCACCAAACCCGAGTAACACCGCAAATTGATGGGGGTCGCGAGCACTGCCGGTTTCGATAATGATGTTGGCATCACAGCGTAGGTTTTGGTTAACCAAGCGTTTTTGCACCGCACCGACCGCCATTGCCGCAGGAATCGGAAGCGTATCTTTATTGATACTGCGGTCAGAGAGCACCACAAGAACGGTGCCATCACGGACACAACGCTCGGCCTGATCGCATAAATCGAGGATGGCTTGATGAAGATCTTTTTCGTTCGGATCGTAATTAATATCTAAAATGCTGTTGCGATAATAGGTATCGTCTAGCTCGAGCAGTTGCACCAGATCCGAGAACAAAAGAACCGGAGACTTAAACGCGACCCGCTCGGCGTGCCCATCGGTTTCACAGAACACATTCATTTCACGGCCAATACAGGTGGCCAGAGACATCACGTGGTTCTCGCGCAGCGGATCAATCGGTGGGTTAGTCACCTGGGCAAATTTTTGCCGGAAGTAATCGCTCACACAGCGTGGACGCGACGATAGTACCGCCATTGGCGTATCATCACCCATGGAGCCAGTGGCTTCTTGGCCAATATCGCCCAGCACTTTGACGACCTGATCCACTTCCTCATTCGACATCCCAAACAGCTTTTGATAGGTCTTAAGCTGGGCGTCTTTAAGGTTACGGCTGCCTTCACTGGTGTCAGGATCTAAGTCTTCAAACGGTGTGAGACGACGGACATGTTGGTCCAGCCACTCACGATACGGATGACGGCTTTTTAGCTCATCATCGATTTCACCTGAGTGCCAAATCTTCCCTTCGCGGGTATCGATCACTAAAAGCTCACCCGGGCCCACGCGGCCTTTTTCTGACACTTCGTCAGGCGCGTAATCCCAGATCCCAATCTCGGAGGCGAGGGTAATAAACTTATCTTTGGTAACCACATAGCGCGCTGGACGCAGGCCGTTGCGGTCAAGATTACAGGCGGCATAGCGGCCGTCTGACATCACGATTCCCGCCGGCCCGTCCCATGGCTCCATATGCATGGAGTTAAAGTCATAAAATGCGCGCAGTTCATCATCCATGTCTGGGTGATTTTGCCACGCGGGCGGCACCAGTAAACGCATAGCCCGGAATAAATCCATCCCGCCGGCGAGAAAAACTTCCATCATGTTGTCGAGGCTTGAGGAATCAGACCCTGATTCATTCACAAACGGGGCGGCTTGATGTAAGTCAGGCAACAAAGGGGAGTTAAATTTGTATGCACGTGTGCGTGCCCACTGACGGTTCCCCTCAATGGTGTTGATTTCGCCGTTGTGGGCAAGGTATCTAAAGGGCTGTGCGAGCGGCCAGCGTGGTTGAGTATTGGTACTGAAACGCTGGTGGAACAAGCAGATAGATGACTCTAGGCGCAGATCCGCGAGATCGGTGTAAAAACGAGGCAGATCCGCTGGCATACACAACCCTTTGTAAACAATGGTTTGTGTAGATAGGCTGGTGACATAAAAGTCAGCATCGTCTGCCAAGGCTTGTTCTGCACGGCGACGTGCAATATACAGGCGTCGCTCTAAATCGCGTGCGCGCCAGCCTGCTGGACCATTGATAAACACTTGTTCAATGACCGGTTGAGACTGTTTGGCGATATCCCCGAGTACATCTGGGTTGGTCGGTACGGTCCGCCATCCCACCACTGATAGCGTTTCAGCGTTGATTTCTTGCTCGAAGCGTTGTTTGGCTTGTTGGGCTTTTGCCGGATCGGCACTGAGAAAAATCATGCCGACCGCATATAGACGGCTCAGCTTCCATTGGTTTTGCTCAGCAATAAGGCGGAAAAAGCGGTCGGGCTTTTGCAGTAGTAGCCCACAACCATCGCCTGTCTTGCCGTCAGAGTTGATGCCACCTCGGTGGGTCATGCGGTCAAGTGCAGCGATAGCAGTACGAACCAGTTTGTGGCTGGGCTCCCCCTCTTGATGGGCGATAAGGCCAAAACCACAGTTATCTTTTTCCAGCATTGGGTTGTACAGCGACATTGCAATTCTCCCTTGCTACTGCGTTACGCGCAGTGATTGCATTTATTGTCGTGATCCTCCTGACCACTCTGAACAGATTCGCTTTGTGACTGTGCGCTCGTTATGTTGTGATTTTTTAACGAGAAAAGTCGGTGATTTACACTCTAACTCACTGTTTTATCGATGGATTGACAGAGAATACACAGGCAAAGCGCTATTCAGCGACCTTCCAAATTAACGGTAAACCTTGCAAAGGTCAAATTTTTATATGCATCCTTTATGCATAGCAATAGAAGCATGTCTTTATTGTAAATGACTGATATAAAAGTATTTATTGTGGTTTTTTTGATGAATAATATCTATTCGCAATTATGCCATTTTGTTAAATAATTATTAAATAAAAGGCGAATTCGAGTAGATATTCTAGCTTTGATGATGAATAAAGAAGGGTGCGTTATATGCTTTCTCTTTCATAGCAAAAAGCACTGTCAATTGATGTAATAAAATAACAAATGATATTCGCAAAGCTGTGAACAGGACAATCACGCGTTCTATCAAAACTGTGGCAGAATACGTCGCCGGTGAGGTAGGGCGTGAATACGATCAAGGACAGTAATAAGGCAGACAGGAGTGGCATGGCGTTTTTTAGTTTTAGCTTGGTTTTCGTGTTAGGCGCTTTGCTTGGCTACGGTTGGCGCGCGCGTCGAGCGACACTGGCGTTATCCGATTGGCGGGTTTACATGGCCGGGTTAGACACGCCACATGCGATTGTCACGGCCGATGATGGTGACATCTTGTATGCCAATGCACCTTGTGTGGAGTCTTTTTCGCTGGTAGGTAGCCACAACCGGTTTAAAACCGCCAATGAAAAACAGCAGCAAGCGGTGCGCGCTTTTATTGTGGCGCAGCGTTGGCCTCAGCCATTTTCTAATGTTGAAGCCAAAGTCAGAGCCCCGGGCGCGAATCGGGTGCGGGTTGAGGTGACCTTATCTGGCTTGCCGATCCGCTGTCGCGGCAAGCGTGCCTGGCTCATTTCATTTTCTGCCTCTGAGTCCAACACGCAATGGCACCTGCAGCAACAAGAACAAGGTGTGCTTTTAAGCGTGATTAATTCCTTGGCGGAGCTCGTATGCTTTCAAGATGTTGAGGGAAACGTGGTGGGTACGAACGCCGCCTTTGACCGCTTCTGGCAGGGCCGAGGAGCAGGAAGCAGTGCTTTGGCAAGCCGGTGAGCCGCTTTTCGAGCCGCGAACAGTACGTACCTGGGCGACACAACATCATGATCAGAGCTGCTTATTGGAAACGAATATCACAACGCTTAAAAATGATAAGCAGGAAGTGATAGGCACATTGAGTATTAGCCATGATGTGACCAATTGGCACCAGATGCAGGAGCGGTTACAAAAAGAAGCACAACAGCGTCACTCGGTTGAGCAAGTGCTGGAGCAGCGAAGTAACTTGCTCAGTGCGATTTTCCAAGCGAGTGTCGACCCTATCGGTATTTTTGATCAAGACTATTATCACCTGGCGTGTAATCAAGCGTATGCCGATGCGCTTGGTACCACCATTGAAGCGCTCGAGAATGCACCGGCGCAATATGTGGTAGATCCGGAGATATTTGATCAACACAAAGCGCGTGATAAACAGGTGCTAGAAACGGGTGGAACCATTACCTATGAAGATGTCATTTTAACGGATACGGGTGAGCAAACTTGGTATGAGGTGACCAAGTCACGCATTCAAGATCCGGTCACGTTGGCACCGGCTGTGCTGCTGATGGCACGTGATATTACCGAACGGAAAGAGACACAACAACAGTTAGCCGATGCCATCATGGCACTGCAGGAGCTCAGCTTTGTTGATAGCCTTACTCAAGTGGCTAACCGACGCAGTCTTGACGAGCAATTGAGCACGCTGTGGCGTTCACACGCCAGAGAGCAGACCCCCTTGGCGTTTATTCTTTGCGATATAGATCATTTTAAGCTTTACAACGATCACTATGGCCACCAGCAGGGTGACTGGGCCTTACAGCAAGTGGCCAAGGCGCTAAAATCGTCCGTTCATCGCCCGATGGATATGGTTGCCCGTTATGGGGGGGAAGAATTTGCGATTGTCTTACCACAGACAGGGCTAAACGGCGCGTTGGATGTGGCTGAACGGGCGAGGCAAGCGATATTAGCGGCGAACATCGAACACTTGGACGCGGCATCCACCCAGCAACTGACGATGAGCCTGGGGGCGGCGTGTATGATCCCAGCGCCGGATCAAGATTATGGCGATTTGGTACAATGCGCGGATCGTGCGTTATATCAAGCCAAGCGACATGGCCGCAATCGTGTGAGTGTGCTGCAAGGTGCCTCTCATTCTCGCCCATCAAACAAGCAACGAGCCTCGGTGGCTGAATCAATTCACTTCGAATCTGGCGGTTAATAAGCCTATATGAAACAACTTAAAGTCCTTGCCCAATATTACGTCGACTTGCTGGTCAAGTTAGGCATAGTGCGCTTTAGCATGCTACTGGCTTTGGCGCTCGTGGCGCTCGCGGTAGTGGTGCAAGTGGGGATTACCTTAGTCCTTGAGGGCACGGTTCAAAATATTGATATCATTCGCTCGGTTTTCTTTGGACTGGTGATCACGCCGTGGGCGGTTTATTTTTTGTCGGTGGTGGTTGATCAACTGGAGGAGTCTCGTCAGCGGTTATCAAAACTGGTTTCTAAGCTGGAAGAAATGCGTGCGCGTGATATGCGCCTTAACCGCCAACTCACCGAAAATATTGAGCAACTCAACTCGGAAATAGAAGAGCGTGAGAAAGCGGAGAGTGCGCGGCAGCAGGCGATTAAAGATCTTGAAAATGAAGTTTATCAGCGTGAAAAAGCGCAGTTGGAGCTGGCGGAGCAAACCGCCTTACTCCGCTCTTTCATTGATGCTTCCCCGGATTTGATTTATTACCGCAACGCTGATGGTCAGTTCTCGGGTTGTAACCGAGCGATGGAAGAGCTAACCGGTTATGACGAGAAAACGCTCAAAGGGCTGACACCTTGGGACGTTTATCGCGAAGATATCGCTGAAAAAGTGGTCGAAACCGACCAGCAAGTGTTTGACGCCAATGTGTCGATAACCTATGAGCAATGGCTTGAATATCAAGACGGGCGCAAAGCCTATTTTGAATTGCGCAAAGTGCCTTTCTTTGCCCGAGATGGGCGGCACCTTGGGCTGCTTGGTTTTGGGCGAGAAATTACCGAGCGTAAGCGCTACCAAGATGCGCTTGAAAAAGCGAGCCGAGAAAAAACAGCGTTTATTTCCACCATTAGTCATGAATTGCGCACCCCGCTCAATGGGATTGTTGGCCTAAGCCGCATGTTGCTGGAGTCAAACTTGGATGATAAGCAACGTAATTATCTGCGGACGATTTATGTCAGTGCGATCACGTTGGGCAATATTTTTAACGACATCATTGATTTAGACAAATCTGATCGCAAACGTCTTTCTCTGCATCCCACCAGTGTGGATTTAAATGAGTTTGTTACCGAAATCGACAATATTTCAGGGTTGATGGCCGAGCAAAAGGGCTTACGTTTTGAACTTGAGCGAGTGACCGAACTCCCTGACTATGTGGCGGTTGATACGACGAGGCTGCGGCAAATCCTATGGAATCTCGTCGGTAATGCGGTCAAGTTTACCAAGCAAGGCTGTGTGATCATTACAGTCAGTGCGGAAGTGGACGGTGACCAAGCCCATTTATGCTTTGACGTTGAAGACAGTGGTATCGGGATCCCCGCGGATGAACAAGACAAGATTTTTGCCATGTATTACCAAGTTAAACAGGCAGGGGAAAACCTACATGCCGTTGGGACAGGTATTGGCTTGGCGGTATCGCGCAAATTGGCCCGTTTGATGGGGGGGGATATTACCCTCGACAGTGAAGAGGGCGAGGGGAGTACCTTTACGGTTACCGTCAAGGTGCCATTGAGTGAGCCTGGAGAAGACGAAACACCGGCACTCACCCCAGTGGAAAGCAGGCTGCGTATTTTATTGGTGGAGGATATTGAGCTCAATATTACTGTTGCTACCAGCTTGCTTGAGAGTTTGGGGCACCAGGTGACCGTCGCTCGCGATGGGCAGTCGGCGTTAGATGTGTTCTCGCCAGACGCGTTTGATCTGGCGCTGCTCGACATTCAACTGCCCGATATGACCGGTTTTGATATCGCGGCTACTTGGCGAGAGCAGTATGCGCAACTGCCACCTTTAGTTGCGCTGACCGCCAATGTTATTAATGACAAAAATAGCTATCTTGCCAACGGAATGGACGATGCGATCAGCAAACCCATTAGTGTGAGTGCGCTTAACCAGGTGATTGAGCAGTATGCTTTGTCATCAAACATGGTGACAGACGTCGAGAGTGTGAATGAGCCCGCGCCGAGCCGTCCTATCGCGAATGAACAAGCAGAGCGGCTGCTCGATATGGATATGCTCACTGGGTATGTGGAGTTAGTGGGTATAGACCCTGTGAAACAAAGCATTGAGATGTTTGAGTCAACCATGCCAGAGTACATCGCCATCCTCGACTCGAATATGACGGCACGAGATCAAGAAGGCATTGTTTCTGAAGCGCACAAAATTAAAGGCGCTGCAGGGTCGGTGGGACTCAAGCATATTCAAAAAGTGGCGCAAAAAGCACAGTCACCCGACCTCCCCGCGTGGTGGGAGAACATTGCGGATTGGATTGATGAAATCAAAGATGGCTATCAGCACGATCTGGATGTGCTCAAAGCGTGGTTAGACGAGCAAGCGTAGCGCTTCTGGCTGGCGAGCCCACTGAGAAACCAGCAAGCGACAAAGAGAAAAAAGGCGCCTTAATCGGCGCCTTTTTCTTGAGTTCGACACGCAGTCTTTAAACCATGCACCGTCTCTCAACGACTCTTTATTGCTCTTCGATTTCACCGCAGAAGCGATAACCTTCACCATGGATGGTCGCAATGATCTCTGGTGTGTCATTGTGCGATTCGAAATGTTTACGGATCCGGCGGATCGTGACATCCACGGTACGATCGTGCGGCTTAAGTTCACGACCCGTCATTTTCTTAAGCAGCTCAGCACGCGTCTGAATTTTGCCTGGGTTTTCACAGAAGTGAAGCAGGGCGCGGAACTCAGAGCGAGGCAGCTTAAAGGTTTCCCCTTCTGGGTTAATGAGCGAGCGACTGTTAATGTCGAGTGTCCAACCGTTAAAGACATACACGTCGACGTTACGCTTTTCTTCGCTGTCGTTGACACTGCTCATGGCTCGCGTGAGCAGGTTACGCGCACGGATAGTCAGTTCGCGTGGGTTGAATGGTTTGGTAATGTAGTCGTCGGCACCGATTTCGAGCCCGAGAATCTTGTCGACTTCATTGTCACGCCCAGTGAGGAACATCAGCGCCATGTCACCTTGTTCACGCAATTCGCGCGCGAGCAACAAGCCGTTTTTACCTGGCAAGTTAATATCCATGATCACTAAGTGAACATGATGGTTAGACAGGACTTGATGCATTTCGTCGCCATCGCTGGCTTCAAACACATTGTAACCTTCCGCTTCAAAGATACTTTTCAGCGTGTTACGTGTGACCTGTTCATCTTCTACAATCAGAATTTGCGGGGTTTGCATTGGCGATACCTAATATCTAAATAGAATCCGGTTGCACTTCACAGTCTAGACTGTCTAGCCTGTGAAAAAAATTTACAAAAATGCGAGGAGTGTCTACCGCGAACCTCGCAACTAACATATGGCACGCCATCCATAGAGAAGTGTTCGTCGATGCTAGACAACGCACCGTGAGTTCCAGCTTAAGACGGGGCGTGGCAGTATGAGTGCACCACCAAGCCAATCACTCTGATATCCATTAATTATCGCCAATTGTATTCATTTAACAGCACGCTAACAATATATTAGGATAAGGGTTGATGATTTTTTTCATCCTTTATTGACCCCAATCAAAAGCATGTTAAATGTCAGTTAGCGACGCGTTTTAACTTAACTTTCTGAATAATGACGCATAATTAGTCACTAAGCATAGTATGCGTTACGAGTAGGTGTAAACAATGTGTGATCCTGATAACCAGCAAGAATTGTGGAAAACTTACCAATCGATCGCGTTTCACGCTCCTCAAGCGCCAGATGCCGAAGCATTTGCTATTCTTACCGCATTTAATCCGCGTAGCCAACCTTTATCTGAGAAAGAGAATCAATCGCGTAATGCTCAGCTTGAAAGTGCAATGACACAACAAGGGATACGCTATTGGCCAATGAATGGTGGGGCGCCGGATGGGAGTTGGTATGAGCCGGGTTTTGCGGTTGCTGTGGATAAGCACGAAGCCATGTTATTGGCGCAACAATGGCAACAAAATGCCATCTATTGGGTAGAGAATGATAGTTTATGGTTGTTGCCTGTTTTGATGGATGCGTTCACACCGCAATCACTGAACGTGCGTTTTTCATCCTTGTTCACGGCAGCCACTCGCTAACTCTTTCCCACAACGAAAAAGGAGAAAGGCATCATGGACGATAAATTGCCGGACTTATGTGACAACCACCCGGAGGCGGTGCAATGGATCCCACTGCAGTGGCAGAACTATGGCGCTCATTGCTGCTTTGAAGGCCAAGTTCGTACAGTACGTTGCTATCAGGATAATTCCAAAGTGAAGGCGATGCTGGCTACCCCAGGTGAGGGCCAGGTGCTGGTAGTGGATGGCTCTGGTGCGATGGATAGAGCCTTGCTGGGCGATCTTATCGCACAAAGCGCTGTTGATAATGGGTGGGCAGGCGTCGTCATCGTTGGGCCGGTTCGCGATGCGGCGACGCTAGCGACCTTGCCGATCGGAATTAAGGCTCTGGGTGTCTGTCCGATAAAAACGCAAAAACGCGATCAGGGCGATGTGGATGTCGCGTTAGCGTTAAACGGCGTGTCTGTGAGGGCAGGTGATTATCTGTATGCCGATCTAAATGGCGTGATTGTGTGTGCAGAGCCACTGATCAGTTAATCTGGGCGGCGGGTTAAAAGTGCAACCCAACCCCGAGTTGGTAAATCGATTCGGGGGAGGTTTCGGGACGAAACTCGACATCTAGCCCGGCATTCACATCAATTGACTCACTCAACTGGTAGCGACTGCTGACGCCCCACTGATTGATCAGGGTATCGTCATTATCGCGGCTAATTTGACTCGAAAGGCGCAGCTTGTCGGTAAAACGGTACTCAATCCCGCTTAACAACCCTTGTTGCGTGGTGTGTTGGTCGTTTTCGCTTTTCAGTTGCGTGCCCATATAAACAGATACATTACTGAGTGGGTAACGATAGCCTGACTGAATGGTCCAGCTATCAAAACCTTGTGTGGCCGATGGGATAGACTGAATAAAGAAGTGATCAGCTGTCCCAGCTGGCAGCGTTTGCCAAGTTAACGGTTGGCCCCACGCAGGCGCTGCCACAGCTTGTAACACGAGGGTCAACAGTCCTAGTTGTTTTATACTCAAATCCTGTGCCTCATTGTTCTTTTTAGGCTTAGCTCAGTCTTAGAAGACGCTGATGCGTTGTGATCAGTGTAGACAAAAAATAGATACCGTTGCCGAATTTTGTCTCTCTCCTCACGCGTGCCGATAACGGCCAATAGACTAAACTGCCAATATATTGACGATTTGCCACTTTATTGGCGCACAAAGGCGGTGAATCGCCTTTGTGCGGTTAACACATGATGACTGAGCAAATATTAGGCCGTTTTTGGTGAGAGCGTCGCGTGTCCCAACCGGTTTTCTTCGCTGTAGGGACGCACATCATGAAAATGCCCGGCCTTTACCTGGCTTTGCAGTTGCTGCCAATAACCAGCTTCGAACAGCTCTGGGTGGAGGCGATCAAACTCGTCGGCAACGGTACGATTAACCAGTAAAAATGTGCGAAATTCTTCTGGGAATACGTCATTTTCGCCCACGCTGTACCAAGGCTCTGCAGCTAGTTCATCTTCTGGATAGCGAGGTGGCGGAATATGGCGAAAGTTTACCTCAGTGAGATACGCTATCTCATCGTAATCATAGAAAATGACCCGATTGTGACGACTGACCCCAAAGTTTTTAAACAGCATATCGCCGGCAAAGATGTTGGCGGCGGCTAATTCTTTGAGTGCATCGCCATATTCTTGTACGGCTTGGGTGATCGCGTCCGGCTCGGCTTTTTCGAGATAAATATTTAACGGGATCATGCGCCTTTCCATGTAGAGATGGCGAATGCGCACTTCGTTGTCGGTGACGTTAACGCAGGAGGGGGCAACCTCGAGGAGTTCATCAATTAAGGCGTCACTAAACCGGTCACGGGGAAAAATAAAGTTACGGTATTCTTGGGTATCGGCCATGCGTCCAACCCGATCGTGTTCTTTAACCAGGCGGTACTTTTCCCTTACTTGGGCGTGGGTCATTTGCTTTTGCGGGGCAAACTTGTCTTTGATGATCTTAAACACAAACCCATAGGAAGGCAGAGTAAATACCGACATCACCATTCCTTTGACCCCAGGCGCGATATCAAACAAGTCATCCGAGTTATCCAGGTGGTAAAGAAACTCACGGTATAGCTCGGTTTTTCCGTGCTTCTGGCAACCGATCGCGGTGTAGAGCTCAGCGGGCGTTTTGTTGGGCATCAGCTGGTTAAGGAAGTCCACCAACGCCGCCGGCACAGGGGCGTAGACCATGAAGTACGAGCGGGCAAAACCAAACACGATGCTGACATCATCACTGTCGGTAATACAGGCGTCGATGTACAGCTCCCCTTGCTCGGAGATCGCGAGCGGCAGCACCAAAGGCCGGCGCTGGTTAGCCATATCGAGTCGGCCGATAAGGTAAGCGCCTTTATTACGGAAAAAAGGCTGACGAACCATTTCTAGGGTAAAGCTCATGGTAAGTTGCGGGCCAAACCGCGCTTGGAGTATTTGTGTCACACGTTTGAGATCGCCGCTTTTATCCCGCCAAGGTAGGGTAAACGGGGTGCTATCGAGCATCCGCTCTAAGGTGGCGTAAATGCCGGCTTGGGATTGGAAGCGTCTTAATAAAGGGGTTGGATATTTGGGGATCCGTCCCCCTTGGGAGCTTTGCACGAACAGCTTATCGCGACGGATATTGCGGTGTTCAAAGATCCGGCAATACACAGAGTTAAAGAAACTCTCGGCGATATCGTAACGCGGGTAGTCATCAAGCAAGGTGACATAAGCCGCTTTGACTGCCATCAAAAAGGAGCGTGTGGCGTGCGCTTTGCCGAGCATGGCTCCTAATTGTTGACTGACCAAACCAACATGATGGTCGTAGAACTGGATACGCGTTTTGAGCGCTTGTTGAACACTTTTCCAGTCTTGTTGCTCAAAGCGCTCCTGCGCACCGGAGGTGACATCGAGAAACCGGCCATACATAGCATCCGAGCCTTGTAGTATGGTATTGGCGACTAATTGGGCCATCGCTTCTTGGGTCATTCGCGCTCCTTGCGATCTGGTTGCTCCCTTGTTCAAGCTCGCAGAGTTTTGTTGAAAAAGCAATCAGGATCACTTTTTTGTTGACCTAAGCAACATGATTCGATACACCTAGAGAGAATCAAACAAAACAAATGATATACGCAACACACATGCAACTAACGATCAGCACCCAGACCACCACAACCACCATTATTATTACTGGCACATCATGTGTTGGTGCGGGCTGATACGCACAGAATTTCCAAAAAAGCCCGTACCTTCCCAGGTACGGGCTTTTTTTTATCTTAAAAGAGAGGTCCCAAACGGATGCGAGTTTTAAAATTTGGTGGCACGTCGCTGGCCGATGCTGAGCGCTTCAGTCGCGCTGCCGATATCATTGTCAGTAACCAGGGGCAGAGCGAGGTGTCTGCCGTGTTATCCGCCCCAGCGAAGGTGACAAACATCCTCGTTTCAGTGGTTGAGAACACGGTCAAACATGGTGAAGCGGAATTGCCGCTTAAAGAGCTAGAGCAGCTTTTCGTCGGCTTGTTTCATGGCCTAGCGGAGCGTCAACCCAACCTCGATACCCAGCCACTTTTCGATAAATTAACGCGCAGTCTCGGCCAGCTTCGCCAATATGTGCATGGCATGAGCTTATTGGGCTTATGCCCAGATAGCACCTATGCACGTGTCGTCAGTAAAGGTGAGCGTTTGTCGGTCGCAGCGATGCATGCACTACTCGAGGCGCGTGGGTATGCAGTGTTCGATATTGACCCGGTGGAATACTTTGCCGCGTCGGGCAGTCACTTAAGTGCTGAAGTCGACATCGAAGTTTCATCGCAACGTTTCAAACAATCGCCCATCCCAGCGAAACACATTGGTCTAATGCCAGGGTTTATGGCGGGGAATGAAAATGGCGAGCTGGTGACCCTAGGACGGAATGGCTCAGACTACTCTGCCGCGGTACTCGCAGCGTGTGTACGTGCCGAGTGTTGCGAGATTTGGACAGATGTCGATGGGGTGTACAACTGTGACCCTCGCCTCGTACCGGATGCGCGCTTGCTAAAATCGCTGAGCTATCAAGAAGCGATGGAGCTGTCTTACTTTGGCGCGAAAGTGTTACACCCCAAAACCATCGCACCGATTGCGCGCTTTCATATCCCTTGTTTAATTAAAAACGCGGCGAACCCGCAAGCAGAAGGCACCTTAATTGGTGAGGATAGCGGGGAGGACAAGCTTGCGATTAAGGGCATCACCACCTTAAGCGATTTGAGCATGGTCAACTTATCAGGCCCGGGTATGAAAGGCATGGTAGGGATGGCATCACGCGTATTTGGTGCGATGTCATCGGCGGGGGTGTCGATTGTGTTGATTACCCAATCCTCTTCTGAGTACAGCATCAGTTTTTGTATTCAAAGCCAGGACAAAGAAAAAGCCGACAAGGTGCTGAGTAATCATTTTGAGCTTGAACTGAAAGATGGTCTGCTTGAGCCTGTCGAGTTTATGGATAATTTGTCGATTGTCTCTTTGGTGGGCGATGGCATGCGCACATCGAAAGGTGTTGCCTCGCGCTTTTTCACCTCGTTGGCAGAAGTCAATGTCAATATCGTTGCGATTGCTCAAGGTTCATCGGAACGCGCTATTTCTGCGGTGGTGCCTTCAGAGCGAGTCTCTGAGGCGGTTAAAGCCTGTCATGAGAATTTATTTAATAGCCAGCATCATTTGGATGTATTTATCGTCGGTGTCGGTGGCGTGGGGGGTGAGCTGATTGAGCAAATCCGCCGCCAACAAGCCAAGCTCCAGCAACAAGGCATTGTCATGCGGGTCTGTGGCTTAGCGAACAGCAAAGGGATGTGGCTTAACAGCCAAGGCATTGATCTAAATAGCTGGCGCGATGAACTCCCCAACCACCTGTCTACGTTCAGCTTAGCGGGGATGATCCAGCTAGTTCAGCGTAATCATATCATTAACCCTGTGTTGATCGATTGCACCGCCGATCAGCAGGTCGCCGATCAATATGCTGATTTCTTGCGTGCAGGCTTTCACGTGATTACCCCTAATAAGAAAGCCAATACCAGCAGCATGGCTTACTATCACCAGTTGCGTCAGGCGGCCCGCGCGACGCACCGCAAATTTATGTATGAGACCACAGTGGGCGCAGGCCTACCGGTGATTGAAAACCTACAAAACTTGATTGCGGCAGGGGATGAGCTGTCACGCTTTTCTGGGATCTTATCGGGATCGCTTTCCCACATTTTCGGCAAGTTAGATGACGGCGCCAGCTTTAGTGAGGCGACCAAGGTCGCGCGTGAAAACGGTTTTACTGAGCCGGATCCGCGTGACGATCTGTCGGGCATGGACGTGGCACGTAAGCTGTTGATTCTGGCACGTGAAGCTGGCATGGAGCTTGAGCTTGATGATGTTGAGGTCGAACCTGCGCTTCCGCCTGGCTTTGATCAGTCCGGTGATGTGGAAACCTTTATGACGCGTTTGCCGCAAGCCGATGAATATTTTAAACAATGGTCCGAGGCTGCCGCCAAAGAAGGCAAAGTATTGCGTTATATTGGTGGTATCGAAGACGGACGCTGTTTCGTCAAAATCCAAGCGGTATCTGACGATGACCCCATGAACAAAATCAAAGAGGGTGAGAACGCATTGGCTTTTTATAGCCGGTACTATCAGCCGATTCCTTTGGTGCTGCGAGGCTATGGCGCGGGAACCGCAGTGACCGCCGCCGGGGTGTTTGCGGACTTAATGCGTACACTGGGTTGGAAGTTAGGAGTCTAGTTATGGCAGTCCGTGTTTATGCACCTGCATCGATTGGTAATGTCAGTGTGGGATTTGATGTCTTAGGGGCAGCGGTGAGCCCTGTCGACGGTAGTTTACTGGGCGATGTGGTGGAAGTGGCAGACGGTGGAAACCACGCTTTTTCATTGCACTGCCAAGGCCGCTTTATCGATAAGCTACCCGCTAATCAGCAGGATAATATCGTTTATCAGGCGTACTTGGCCTATGCCGAGGCGCTTAAAAGCCATGACTTGGCGGTGAAACCCGTTGCCATGGTGCTTGAAAAGAATATGCCGATTGGGTCAGGACTTGGCTCCAGTGCATGCTCGATTGTCGCCGCGCTCGAAGCGTTGAATCGCTTTCATGACCATGCGCTCGATGAGACTCGCATGTTAGCGCTGATGGGAGAAATGGAAGCGTCCATCTCCGGTAGCTTACATTATGACAATGTCGCGCCTTGTTATCTTGGTGGCGTGCAGCTCATGCTGGAAAGCCAAGGGGTGATCAGTCAAGCGGTGCCACACTTTGAAAACTGGTATTGGGTGATGGCGTATCCGGGCATCAAGGTGTCGACGGCAGAAGCACGCACCATCTTGCCCGCCCAGTATCGCCGGCAAGATGTGATCGCCCATGGGCGCTATCTCGGCGGCTTTATTCATGCGTGTCACACGCAACAGCCTAAGCTCGCGGCGAGTTTAATTTGCGATGTGATTGCTGAACCGTACCGACAAAAACTGCTGCCGGGGTTTGTTGAAGCGCGCGAGTATGCCGCCAGTTGTGGCGCATTGGCGACGGGGATTTCCGGTTCAGGGCCAACCCTATTTAGCATTTGTGACGATAGACAGGTGGCAGAGCGTGTCGCGCAATGGTTACGCGAGCACTATATACAAAATGATGATGGCTTTGTTCATGTATGTCGCATTGATGGACAGGGCGCGAAAGAAATAGGAAGTCAGGCATGAAGCTTTATAACATCAAAGATCACAGTGAAACCGTGTCATTCTCTCAGGCGGTCCAGCAAGGTTTAGGTCGTGGCCAAGGGCTCTTTTTTCCCGAGAGCTTGCCCCACTTCGAGGACATTGAGGCATTACTGGCCATGCCTTTGGTGGCGCGCAGTAGCGAAATTTTATCTGCATTAATTGGCGATGAGCTGCCTAAACAGCAAGTGAGTGAACTGGTTAAAAACGCATTTAGCTTTGCTGCACCGCTTACCCAGGTGAAAGATAATATTCACGCGCTAGAGCTTTTCCATGGCCCGACGCTCGCCTTTAAAGACTTTGGTGGCCGTTTTATGGCGCAGTCGCTGGCAGCGGTCTCTGATGGCAAAAAGATCACCATCCTCACGGCAACATCTGGGGATACCGGGGCGGCTGTTGCCCATGCGTTCTACGGTATTGATAATATCGATGTCGTCATCTTGTACCCGAAAGGCAAAATCAGCCCGCTGCAGGAAAAACTCTTTTGCACACTCGGCGGCAATATCCATACGGTCGCGATTAATGGCACCTTTGACGATTGTCAAAGCTTGGTCAAGCAAGCCTTTGATGATAGCGAGCTTCGTCAGGCCATTGGTCTTAACTCGGCTAACTCCATCAACATTAGCCGCTTAATGGCCCAGATTTGTTACTACTTCGAGGCGGTGGCGCAGCTCCCTCCGCATAAACGCGATCAGGTGGTGATATCGGTGCCAAGTGGTAACTTTGGTAACCTCACGGCCGGTTTGCTTGCTAAAGCGATGGGGCTGCCGATTAAGCGCTTTATTGCGGGTACCAATGCCAATGACACGGTACCGCGCTATTTGGACTCGGGGGAATGGTCTCCGCAGCAAACGGTCGCCACCTTATCCAATGCCATGGACGTGAGTCAGCCTAACAACTGGCCACGTATCGAAGAGCTTTTCCGCCGAGAGCAGTGGACGTTGAGTGAACTTGCCTCAGGGCGTGCTGACGATGAGGAAACGGCTGAGAGCTTAAAATCGCTCTCTCACGCGGGCTATTTGTGTGAACCGCATGGTGCGATTGCTTACCGTCTGCTGGCTGAGCAGCTTGAACCAGGAGAAGAGGGGATCTTCTTGTGCACCGCCCACCCGGCGAAATTTAAAGAGTCGGTGGATGCCATTTTGGATAAAGATATCCCCCTGCCTGGGCCGCTCGCGAAACACGCGAAAATGACGCTGCTTTCTCGTGAGCAAGAGGCGGATTTCCAAGTGCTACGAGACTACCTATTAGACATTAATGGCTAACGGGTAGAAGCAACGCACTCCAGCCTATGCCTGAAAAAAAACAGCCCGCGATAGCGGGCTGTTTCAGTGTAAGCGCTCTTGCGAAAAGCAATGCGCTTATAGTGAGCTGGTAAAGGTACGTGTAATGACGTCGCGCTGCTGTTCAGGCGTCAGTGAGTTAAAACGTACCGCATAACCGGAGACGCGAATGGTCAGCTGTGGGTATTTCTCTGGGTGCTTTGCTGCATCTTCCAGCGTTTCACGCTTCAATACGTTGACGTTAAGATGCTGGCCGCCTTCGTTGACCGCTTGTGTCTCGATATTCACCTCGCGGTAATCGAATTCACCCAAAGAAGATAGGGCAACTTCCTGATCCGCTTCAAAGCCTTGTTTAGCACAAACACAACGCGCTTGATCGGTGTCTTTATCAATCAACCAAATAGAATTAACGAGTTCATCATTGGCCGCTGAGGTTACTTGAATACCAGTGATCATGGCCTATCCCCTTTTATGATAGTGACTTTTATGATGTAAGATTTCATCATTTAGAGTGCCTATATATACCCTTTAAAGAGTGGGGTTTTATTGACCTAAATCAAGTTTATCTCATAATTAACATTATGATATTTATCTTATATCAATCTTTTTTGAACTACAGTGAGGACTGTAGCACGGCCGCTTCCGCGCTGCGAGTCTCACGGGGATTTTTTGATTCAAAATGTAGTAATTAAATTACAAATGAAAGTGGCGTGTGCGCAAACAATAGTGTGCAAAAAAGAGGCAAATTTGCACCACTTGTGCTCATTGTGTGACTTAGGCTGATCAGCTTATAGGCTAACACCATGACTTTATTGCTTTTATAAAGTTGGCATTAAAATTTCATTGCTAATGATGAATCCATAATGATGAGGAATGCCCCATGATTAAGCCAACCATGACGCGTGCGAGCTTACCGACCCCTAACCGCGCGGTACAAGGCCGCTGTCAGCGTCATTACCACTCACACACCGAACGAACAAAAGATCGTTGCACACACTGATTTTGCCATGCTGCCTCGTTAGAATAGCGCCAATATAATCAAAAGGAGCAACCATGACTCAGGCGCAAACGTGGCAGCAAGTATTGGCTGATGAGAAACAACAAGCGTATTTCCGAGAAACCCTTGCCTATGTAGAACAAGCACGTGCCAAGGGGGTGACGGTTTTTCCTCCGAAGGAAGATGTGTTTAATGCCTTTCGTTACACCGAGTTGGGCGAGGTGAAAGTCGTGATTCTGGGTCAAGATCCTTATCACGGGCCGAACCAAGCTCACGGGCTGTGCTTTTCTGTGCGACCGGGTGTGAAAACACCACCGTCATTGGTCAATATCTACAAGGAGCTTGCCACCGATATTGAAGGCTTTACGCCACCTTCTCACGGTTACTTGAAAAGCTGGGCGGAACAAGGTGTGTTGTTGCTTAATACTGTGCTCACCGTTGAGCAAGGAAAAGCGCACTCGCACGCCAAACTGGGCTGGGAAACCTTTACTGATCGTGTCATCGATGCGGTAAACCAGCAGTGCCAAGGCGTGGTGTTCTTACTATGGGGCGCGCACGCCCAGAAAAAAGGTAAAGCGATCGATCGTCAGCGCCACCATGTGCTCACCGCACCTCACCCGTCACCGCTGTCAGCGCATCGTGGCTTTTTTGGTTGTCAGCACTTTTCACAAACCAATGCGTTGCTTCAGGCGCAAGGGAAGACGCCCATTGATTGGCAGCCTTATCTCGAGGCGGAGTAGGCGCAGTCGCTGAGGAGCGATGAAAAAAAGGTGCTCGGTGAGCACCTTTTAGCAATCCTATGTTGAGGGTGAGTTAATCGAGGTCCAGTTGAGAGAAATCGCCAAAAATATCGATTTCTTCCAATTCTTTTTTTAGCCGCTGTTTGTCTTTCAGCGCTTCAATTTCTCTCCATTTACGTTTGACTGGTTTCGCGCGTCCGTTGCGTTGTGGCTTGTCTTGCTCGAACAGATCGTTAAAGGCAATGTTTTCCATAGTCACCTCTTTTTCACCTTGCGGTCAGATTTTAAATACCACAGCTACCCCTAACGTAAAATTGAAGTATTTCTCATTTGTGGCAGTCCGATGAAGTTTTTATGAGACCGCAATCACTGATTTTTAAAATGAGTGACTGTTGCCCCAGCCGTGATGGGTTTGAATTGACCTAGAAGGTGGTTCACGCGAAGATTGCGCCGCATTGATCATTATCCTTACTTAATCACGACGAGGGACAGTCCATTGAGCCTACTCACTTTTATTAATGATCTGATTTGGGGGTCGGTGCTCATTTATGTGCTCATCGGTGGCGGGATCTTTTTTACCTTAAAATTAGGCGGCATTCAGTTTCGTCACTTTTCTCATATGTTTTCTGTCATGCGTCATAGCCGACGCCGCGAGGGGAGCAGCATTTCCTCTTTCCAAGCCTTGTGTACCGGGCTCGCCGCGCGTGTAGGGACGGGCAACATGGCCGGGGTGGCGGTCGCTCTGTCATTAGGTGGCCCGGGGGCAATCTTTTGGATGTGGCTAATGGCATTTCTCGGCATGGCCACGGCTTTTGCAGAGAGTACGCTGGCGCAAGTGTATAAGGTACGGGATCCGGACGGCTATTTTCGCGGTGGTCCTGCCTATTACATGGAACATGGCCTAGGAATGCGTTGGATGGGGGTACTCTTCTCCCTATTACTGATTTTGGCATTTGGGCTAGTGTTTAATTCGGTTCAAGCCAACTCTATCTCACAAGCGGCACAAGTGGCATTTTCATGGCCACCGGCCTATGTCGGCGCGGGGTTGGTGCTGGTTAGCGGGTTAATCATTTATGGTGGCTTACGCCAGATAGCGCGCACGGCAGAAGTGATTGTGCCCGTGATGGCGCTGTTATATTTGTCCTTGTCTTTGTATGTGGTGTTAACCCATCTTGATAAAGTGCCAGCGGTATTTTCTTTGATCATAGAAAGTGCATTCGGTCTCCACGAAGCGGCATCAGGCGCTTTGGGCTACACCTTGGCACAAGGCATGATTCAGGGGATTAAACGCGGATTATTCTCTAACGAAGCAGGCATGGGCTCCGCGCCTAATGCGGCGGCTTCAGCGACGCCTTATCCTCCTCATCCTGTTTCTCAGGGGTACGTGCAAATGCTTGGCGTGTTTGTGGATACCTTGGTGATCTGCACTGCTACCGTGGCGATTATTCTGCTATCAGGTGAGTACATTCCCGGCGGCGAAATCACGGGGGTTGAGTTGACTCAGCGGGCGTTAAGCGCACAAGTTGGGGAATGGGGCGAACAGTTTGTGGCGGTCGCCATTTTCTTTTTCGCTTTTACCTCGATCATTGCTAATTATTCGTATGCAGAAACCAATCTGTTGTTTATCAATCATCGGTGTCGTCCGGCATTGCCGTACTTCCGTGCCTTAGTCTTGGGTATGGTCATGTTTGGGACGCTGGCGGAACTGCCGCTGGTTTGGACTCTCGCGGATGCGTCTATGGGAATGATGGCGCTGGTAAACATGATTGCGATTTTTTTACTTTCGGGCATCGTCAAGCGGCTGGCAAAGGACTATCACACTCAGCGCTCATTGGGGCGGGTACCTGTGTTCGACAGTCGCCGCTTTCCCGAGCTGCACAGTCAGCTTGACGATAAGGCGTGGCCGCTCCCCAAACGTTAGTCACTGATACGCATGATGTGTGGTGGCGGGCGGTGGTTTTTTTATGCGGGAATGATAGGCTTAGCAAAAGATAAATAACAAAAGGGCGAGCAACATGCTGATAGTGGTTTCTCCTGCAAAAACCTTGGATTATGAAACGCCATTGCCGACAGACCGTTATACCCAACCTCAGCTTACTGAACACTCAGAGGCGTTGATTAAGGTTTGCCGTCAGCTTACACCGGCAGACATTGCCTCGCTTATGAAAGTCAGTGATAAAATCGCCAGTCTTAATGCTGTGCGTTTTTCTGAATGGTCTCCTTCTTTTACCCCAGATAATGCACGACCTGCGGCGCTTGCATTTAAAGGGGATGTGTACACAGGGTTAGATGCCAATTCGATGTCCGAGCAAGATTTTGATTGGGCACAAGATCATTTTCGTATGTTATCAGGCTTGTATGGGCTATTGCGGCCGCTCGATCTGATGCAACCGTACCGGTTGGAAATGGGGACCAAGTTGTCGACACCACGAGGCGACAACTTATATCAGTTCTGGGGCGATATCATCACAGAGGCACTGAATGATGATTTGGCGGCACAGGGCAGTGAGCTATTAGTCAACCTTGCCTCCAATGAATACTTTAAAGCGGTCAACAAGAAGGTGCTTAAAGGCGACATCATCACCCCAGTGTTTAAAGATTATAAAAACGGTCAATACAAGGTGATTAGCTTCTATGCCAAAAAAGCCCGTGGCATGATGGCGCGGTATTTGATTGATAAGCGCGCGAGCTCAGTGGCGGACATTAAAGCGTTTAATGTGGCAGGCTATTACTTTAGTGAAGCCGACTCGAAAGACAATGAGCTGGTATTTCTGCGCGACGAGCAATAAGCGGCGCCAGTGATAAAACGCGAACAATTCGAAAAAGCCCCAACAGGGGCTTTTTTCATTTCTGGCTCGAATCAGTGCAATATCCGCGCGCGGATGGTGCCTTCGATCGCTTTAAGCTTTTTCAGTGCCTTGTAGGCATGATCACTGTCTTCAACATCAATCACCACATAACCAATTTGCGACGATGTTTGTAAGTACTGTGCGGCGATGTTGACACCTTCGTCGGCAAAGGTGGTGTTGATTTTGGTCAGCACCCCAGGTCGGTTGGCGTGTATATGCAGTAAGCGCGAGCGGCCTTGATGTTCTGGCAATGACACTTCAGGGAAGTTGACGCACGACAGCGTCGAGCCATTGTCAGAATACTTCACCAGCTTACCGGCTACTTCCAGGCCGATGTTTTCCTGTGCTTCTTGGGTTGAGCCACCAATGTGTGGTGTGAGTAACGCATTATCAAACGCTTGTAGCGGAGAGCTAAATGCGTCTTTATTGGTTTTTGGCTCAACGGGGAAAACATCGATTGCCGCCCCAGCCAAATGCTTGCTTTCTAGCGCGCCGCATAAAGCATCGATATCGACCACCGTACCGCGTGAGGCATTAATAAAGATCGCCCCTGGTTTCATGCGGGCAAAGGCCTCAGCATCAATCATATTCTGCGTGCTTGGCGTCTCGGGGACATGAAGCGAGACAATATCACTGCGATTAAGCAGTTCTGTGAGCGAGTTGACTTGAATGGCGTTCCCTAACGAGAGCTTGTTATCAACATCGTAGTAATACACTCGCATCCCCAAGTTTTCTGCCAAGATACTTAGCTGGGTGCCGATGTGGCCATAGCCAATAATGCCGAGTACCTTCCCGCGAGCCTCAAAGGAGCGATCAGCGGATTTTTGCCATTCACCGCGATGCGCTTTGGCATTTTTTTCGGGGATCCCGCGTAGGAGCAGTAGGATCTCACCTAAAACCAGCTCTGCGACACTGCGGGTGTTGGAGAAAGGTGCGTTAAAAACGGGGATCCCGCGCTTGGCCGCCGCATCAAGGTCCACTTGATTGGTGCCGATACAAAAACAGCCAACCGCGACCAACTTTTTCGCTTTTGCAAAGACGGCTTCCGTTAACTGGGTGCGAGAGCGTAGTCCCACAAAGTGTGCATCTTGGATAGCTTCTTCGAGATCCTCACCGGTGAGTGAGCCTTTATGGTACTCGATGTTGGTGTATCCGGCCTGCTTGAAGGCTTCAACAGCAGTGGGATGGACGCCTTCGAGTAATAGGATTTTGATTTTATTCTTGTCCAGTGAATAGTGTGACATGCGGGCTGTTCTCTTCCTTAGAAACAATAATGGTAGCAATGTTGCGCCTGAGTGCCGGGGCGCATCGTACCTTATTCCCGCGCACGATGGCGACGAGGAGATGCGGTTGATTGACCTGGTCATTAGGTTGATCTTTTACGTCAAAAGACCGCTGGGCATGCGATGTGCCGGTATCAGAACAGTGACCAAGATAACAAAAATTCACATAAGGGGTAAGAATTATCCGTTCTAGGCCATAAAAAAAGCACCTTAAAAAAGGTGCTTTTAACTTATTGATTACACTTAACGCAAACGTTTGGCTTTTCTGGTTACTCACCACCGCGTATAAGCCTCTGATTTGCGGTATTATGCACTCAGTTTGCTACTTTTTTCACACCGGTGTCGGTACCGGTTAACACAATATCTGCGCCGCGATTGGCAAACAGCCCAACCGTTACGACGCCAGGAATGGCATTGATGGCATCTTCTAATCCTTTGGGATCTTGGATTTTCATATTGTGTACGTCGAGAATCACGTTGCCATTGTCCGTGATCACCCCTTGACGGTAACACGGGTCGCCCCCTAGTTTGAGTAATTCACGCGCGACATAAGAGCGTGCCATGGGGATCACTTCAACGGGAAGTGGAAACTCACCCAGTACATCCACATGTTTAGTGTCGTCGATAATACACACAAACTTATCTGCGATCGCCGCGACGATTTTCTCACGCGTCAAGGCAGCACCACCGCCTTTAATCATATGATGACGCGCGTTAATTTCATCCGCACCATCCACATAGATGTCTAAGCTTGCCACTTCATTGGCATCGAGTACCTCAATGCCCAACGCTTTGAGTCGCTCGGTGGAGGCTTCTGAGCTTGAGACCGCGCCTTTGATGTGCTCTTTAATGGGCGCAAGGGCATCAATAAAGTAATTAACGGTAGAACCGGTTCCCACGCCGATAATACTGCCCGGCTTGACATATTCCACCGCGGCTTCGCCCGTGGCTTTTTTCTTTTCGTCTTGGGTCATGATAACTCCTGAATCTAGGGGAATGGGCGTGATTATAGCGAAGCCAATAGATGGCGTCAGGGTTTAGGTCGCGAAATACGCGTTGGCCACTGCCAATGTTGGCTGGGGGTTAAAATATGTGGCAAAGGCACATCCCACTGTTCGGTAGGTAACGCTGGCCATTGCTGGCAGTCATGCGCGAGCCCAACCGCAACCGCATCAGGCGCACATAAGCCGAGCGTGCGATCGTAATAGCCGCCTCCCATACCCAGGCGTTGTCCTTTTGCGTCAAACGCCACCAGCGGCGTCGCAATCACGTCCAGCTTTGCAGTTGGGATTAACGCATTGATATTGAGTGTCGGCTCGGCAATACCATAACCATTAACCCGCATTGGGGTGGTCGGGGTGTAGTGAAGAAACAGTAAGTGACCACGGCTAAAGGGATGAATGACGGGCAAGTAGACATTTTTGTTCGCTTTCCAGCACGCCTCAATGACAGGCGTTGTATCTAGCTCGCCATCAAATGAGAGGTACAGGGCGATGTCCGTGGCTTGCTCAACATCAGCAAGCGCCGTAAATCGTTTGGCAACCGCGTCTGCGGCGAACGTTTGTTGCTCTGGAGAAAGCTGACGACGTGCTTCGCGAATAGCGTGTCGTATTTGTTGTCTAGGCTGCATAACTGTCCTTGATGCTAGCCGAAGGGTAGAGAAGAGGACCCCGGGGTGCCGTTGGGATCGATGGCCCTTGAACCCGCTGGTTCAAGGCGGGTGGGTAGTATAAGCCGTAGGCTTCTCGGTGCATGCCGAGCTTGCTCAGTAGCCTATAACAACGCACCCTTAGTTTTGCTTATCGGCTCAGGGACGTAGATCCGCTGACAAACACCCCAGGGAATTGGGTTATTCTTGCGATCCTTGCGCTGCCATTGCTTTGTCTAGTTGTGACGTCATCAGGGCGGTCCGTTGCGTGACCTGATCTTGCAATGTCTCTAACGACTGTTTGGCATCATTTAATTCGTGGCAAACATTGAGAGCGGCAATGGCAATTAGCTGCTCTGTATTGCTTACTTTAGTGCGCTCAGCCAGCCGATGCAACCGTTGATCGAACTCGCTTGCTGCATCTTTAAGCGCTTGCTCTTGCCCGGGTGGGCAATTGACGCGAACAAGACGATCTAGAATTTTGATTTCAACCGGTTGTGTGCTCATAGTCCCACGCTGGCTCCTCATCCGGCCCGATTTTTCGAGGGCCCAGTACACAATAATATGGCGCTATTCTAGCAATTATTCTGGTGAATACACTACATCGAAAATCATCTCTGCTACTGGTGCAGGGAATTTGACCAAAACACGACAGCGACATCGCGTCTCGGTAAAGCGGTACTTAGGGCGCAGCGCTAGAGGCGTCGTGAGGTTTGCTCCTTTTCGCGACCAAGGGCGCACATTTTTAGACACAAATGTGAGGCGGCTCGCTTGCGACAGTGGCTTCTCGCGGCCAGGGTTGATCCTTGTCATCGTGAGGGCGTCCCCTGCACTTATACACTGTCTTGCGTCATCAGTCATGCGTGGTGGGGCATCATACCGTTTTTTATCGCGGTGATTCAGCCTGATGGTGTGAAATGCTAGACTGTGCTTCTTATTTTGATGGCACAGCAAGGGGCAAGATTGTGACTGATACCCGTTTACCCGCTTATGCGACAACAGCAGACACACTGAGGGCTGACAGTTTGGCGGTGACGCCTGCAGAGATGCACGGTTTAATCGCAGGCATGCTCAGTGGTGGACTAGAGCTGGAAGATGGTAGCTGGTTAACCATGCTTTATGATTACACCCACCAAGGGATGGGGTGGCCAACAGAGTCTAAGACGCTTGCCTTGCAAAGCTATCACCAGCTAAAAGCGCAGCTTACCGGCAGTGATCTTGATTTAGATATTTATGTCCCTGACGACGAGCAGTCGGGTGTCGTTGCCCGTGCCGAAGCGCTGGTGGAGTGGATTAACGCGTTTTTAGCGGGGGTGGGACTGATCGGAACCAAAGGGCGTACCTTATCTAAGGATGTGACAGAAGCATTGGGCGATCTCAAAGATGTTGCGCAGCTGGGTGTCGATGAAGATGGCGACATGCAAGAGCAAGCCGAATTACTTGAGCAGGTTGTCGAGCATGTACGCGTATGCAGCATGGTGGTGCACGCAGAACTTGGGGCGCGTCCGGACCGTGACGATACGCCTAAAACATTGCATTAATCTCAATGACGCGTTCAGATTGAGGCGTTAAGTGACTCAGGGTGAGGTAAAAGTGGGATGAAAGCCTATGACATAGTGATCGCAGGCGGCGCAATGGCCGGTGCGACTGCCGCATTGGCCTTAGACACATTGAGTGGCGGCACACTGCGTATTGCCGTGGTCGAGGCAATGGTGCCCGATCACCGCGAACACCCGGGTTACGATGCACGCAGTATCGCATTAGCACAAGGTAGCTGTGCAGCCTTTGCGAGCTTGGGGCTGTGGGACTCACTCGCCCCTTTTGGCACGCCGATTCAGCACATTCATGTGTCTGATCGTGGCCACGCCGGACAAACCCATATTGACGCACAGTCGCAGGGAGTGCCTTATCTTGGCCAAGTTATCGAACTAGCGGATGCCGGTGCGGTGCTTCACCAAAAGTTACAACACCGCGAGGCGATCGATGTGTTTTGCCCAGATGCCGTGATGGCGATTGAGCGAACGCCGGCGGCGGTAACGGTGAGATTAAAACAGGGGGAGTCACTGACCGCTTCGTTACTTATTGCGGCTGATGGTGGGCGCTCGTCTTGTTGCGCGCAGTTGAAAATGCCACGCATGCAACACAATTTTGGCCAAGTGGCGGTGATTGCCAATGTCTCGACCGCACTTCCTCATCAAGGACACGCCTTTGAGCGCTTCACGCAAACAGGCCCTGTGGCGCTGTTACCCATGTCGCAAGGACGGTGTTCGTTAGTGTGGTGTGTCACCGCAGAGCAAGCTGATGCGCTGATGCAAATCAGCGATGACGCCTTTCTTCAGCGCCTGCAGCAGGTGTTTGGCTGGCGTTTGGGCAAATTGCTGCATGTTGGAGAGCGCCATGCGTATCCATTGACGCTTAACCAAGTGGTTCGTCCGGTCAGTCATCGTGTGGCCGTGGTGGGGAATGCGGCACAAAGCCTACATCCTATTGCCGGACAAGGATTTAACCTTGGTTTGCGAGATGTGATGACGTTAGCGCACACGCTGACGGAGGCGGTAAGGCGTGGCGATGATATCGGTGCAATGCCAACATTGATGGCGTACGCCAAACAACGAACACCAGACCGAGATGCCACAGTGGCATTGACATCAGGGTTGGTTCACCTCTTTTCCAATGATAGTCCGCTTCTGGCGGGGGCACGTAATGCCGGGTTAGGGCTGATGTCAGCATTAGAGAGTATGAAGCAACCGCTTGTGCAACGCACCATAGGATGGGTAGAACCGAGATGAAAATGATCAATGCCGACGTGGCCATTGTCGGTGGCGGCATGGTGGGGCTGACACTCGCCGCCTCCCTTGCCGACACGGATTTACGGGTGGTGGTGATAGAAGGTAAATCGCCTGAAACGACCTTAAACGACATACCAGAGAATCGCGTCTCGGCGTTGAGCCGAGCGAGTGAGAACATACTGCGCACCCTGGATGTATGGCCGGGCATCGCCTCACGTCGCGCGGCCAGTTACCAGCAGATGCGGGTGTGGGAGAAAGACAGTTTTGCCGATATTCACTTTGACGCGCAGGCGTTTGGCCAGCAAAACCTCGGCCATATTGTTGAAAACCGTGTGATTCAGTTGGCTTTGCTCGATAAAGTACAAAAGCAGGACAATGTGACTGTGTTGATGCCGGAGCAATGCCAATCCATGCTACAAGGAGAGAGCGAAACTTGGTTACAGCTCGCATCTGGGGGCGGTGTGACGGCGAAACTGGTCGTGGGGGCCGATGGGGCGCGCTCTTGGGTGCGTGAGCAAGCACATTTTCCCTTGGTACAGCGCGACTATGGCCATCATGCGGTGGTGGCGACGGTGCGCACGTTGGAGCCGCACCAGGGCGTTGCGCGTCAAGTGTTTACGCCGGACGGGCCGCTTGCATTCTTACCGCTTTCCGACTCGCATCTGTGCTCGATTGTTTGGTCTATCCCCCCAGAACAAGCGACGGATTATGTCGCGATGGAATCAGCGTCTTTTAACCGCGCCCTAACCGCTGCGTTTGATGCGCAACTTGGCCTTTGTGAGGTGGTAGGCCCACGCGCCAGCTACCCGCTTACCATGCGTTATGCTCAACACTTTGCGGCGGAGCGCCTGGCTTTAGTCGGTGATGCGGCGCACACCATCCACCCTTTGGCTGGACAAGGGGTGAATTTAGGTATGCTCGACGCGGCC
Source organism: Salinivibrio sp. KP-1 (assembly GCF_000968645.1). Classification (NCBI taxonomy): domain Bacteria; kingdom Pseudomonadati; phylum Pseudomonadota; class Gammaproteobacteria; order Vibrionales; family Vibrionaceae; genus Salinivibrio; species Salinivibrio sp. KP-1. The sequence goes on from NZ_LAQR01000002.1 coordinate 238,405, forward strand.
GCCTTGGCGCAAACATTGGCCTCACTCGCCGACAAAGGGAAAGACATCGGGCATTATGCCGGTTTGCGCCAGTATGAACGTTGGCGCAAAGCGGAAGCGGCGCAGATGATTGCAGCGATGCAAGGCTTTCGAAGTTTATTTGCGGGCGATAATCCGGTTAAAAAGCTCGTCCGTGGCGTGGGCATGCGCGCCGTCAATCATTTGCCTGGCGCCAAGCAGCCATTTATGGCGCGTGCGCTAGGCCTTGTGGGGACGTTACCCGAGCTGGCTAAGCCGTGTGAGCGAGGCGCGACTTTTTGGTGATTGCGTGATGGCTGAATTGGCGAAAAATAGAGAATATGCTAAATACCACAAAGACCCTCGCCGAGCAGGCAACGGTTGAATGGTGAGTATGATGTTGAATTTACCGACTGACGGTGCGAGTTGTCATTGGGTGTAACAAGGAACAAGACTATGAGTGATATCCCATCTGAATTAAAATTTACCGCGACACATGAGTGGGTTCGCCCTGAAGGGGAAGGCCTATTTACCATTGGCATTTCTGACCACGCCCAGGCGCTGTTAGGGGACATGGTGTTTATCGATTTGCCTGATGAAGATGACACCTTTGATGCGGGTGACGATTGTGCGGTCGCAGAGTCGGTAAAGGCGGCGTCGGATATCTATGCGCCCATCTCTGGTCAGGTCGTGGCCGTCAATGAAGAGTTAGACAGTGCCCCTGAACTGGTTAACAGCGATCCCTACGGTGATGGTTGGTTGTTCCAGATTCAAGCGACAGATGAGTCTGAAATCGATAGCCTGCTTGATGCGCAAAGCTATGAAGAAACGTTAGGCGATCAAGACGCAGACTAAAACGGTCAGGGGGTAGCACCTGTGCTATCCGTGTCTTTTTGCTCCCGATAACAAACAGGGGCCCATCCAACGGACCCCTGTTTGTATTGTGCGGCCAAGTCAGTAAGTGGTCCGCAACGAGTAAGCTTGTTCTGGTTCTCGCAGCCCTTCTTGATACACATCTCGAATCAAACCGTTAACTTCCTTCACGGTTTGGTAGTGACAGATAGTGGCGTGATCGGGGGCGCTTAACCAACCATTATTAAAATCAAACCGACCGCGTCCGGCGATATATAGGCGCCCTGAGAATAAGCGTGTGACATGTTTGGCGACAAGCTTGGGGGAATAGCGATTAAAAACGCGCATAACCTCTTCTTACTAATATTGGTGGTTGTCACCCGGTAGGGGTGTGAAAACGGCACCGATTGTGAAGTGGGTTTATGTCGCTGTGATGACAATGCCTAAAAAAACATTCACTTTATCCTTACCATAAATCCGCCTGGTTGAAGGCATCGACGCAGCACGGTTTGGAGCCTAATGCCGGCAAGTCACTGTCAGTAAGCGACTGGGCCAGCCAACCGTGTGGGTAGCTTAATGTATGTGGTGGCACGATCTCGGTAGGGTCGGCAGCGCGAAACCCTAGCTGGGTGTAGAAAGCAGGATCCCCGTAGGTCATCACCGCCTGATAACCCAAAGTGCGTAGCTGTTGCAGCCCGGCGTTGATTAATGCTTTTCCATGCCCTTGGCGCTGATAATCCGGGTGGATAGCCATCGGAGAGAGCAGCGCTATCTTATCGGTATGCGGGTAGGTCAGCCGTGAGAAAAAGACAGCGCCCACTAAGCTCTCACCCTCAAGGTATCCCCAGCCATGACAGTCTTCACTGGGCGTTTCACCGAGCAGCTTATCCACCAGTTGTCGGATGACTTCACCGGTGTCGGCCCCCTCACTATGCGTGAACGTTTCACTGACCCGTTGCGCCACGTAATCGGGATTAAGGGTCGATAGAGAGACGATGTTCATTAGGTTTCCTTTTGTGAGTGAGACAGGGTTGATGACGTTTTTAGGGAAGCCACGCGCTTGTCGACAATGGTGGTGATCTGATCAATGAGCCACTGCATTTTGGGGTGACCGCTCGCTTGATGTCGCCATGCCAAGCCAATATCAAACCCTGGAACATCAATAGGGGGAGGGCTGAATGCCAGATGGTTAGCATCGTTAAAGGTATCTAATCGCGCCATAAGCTCTGGGACGGTACAAAGCAGCTGTCGCCCTTTGAGCAGTTGCCTCACCGTGAGAAACCGCTGCGATCCCATCACCACTTGTCGATGATAGCCGAGTGCTGCCAAACGCGCATCTATCGGGCTGGAGAGCTGGCCATATGTGCTAACCAGTGCATGTGGTGTAGCGACAAAATCGGCGAGGGTGATGGGTGTGCCGAGCCCGGTGCTGTGTGGATCAAATAAGCACACATGCTGCTCATGGTATAATACCTGACTATCAAGAATCTCGGTGTTGTCGGGGATCACGCCGATCACCGCGTCGACATCATCGTTTTTAATCGCGTCCAGACAGTGGCGACGGTCAACCGGGCGCAAGCTAAGTTGTGCTAAAGGAAGTTGCTGGTTGAGGGTGTCGAACAGTGCAGGGGCGAAGATAAGCTCAGCGTAGTCGGTGAGCCCAAGGCGGATCTGACCATCAAACAGGACAGGCTCAAAAGCGGGCGGGGTCAGCACGTCCGTGGCGAGGGTGTCGAGTAGCGCCTCAATTTTAGGGGCGATATCCAGTGCGCGAGCAGTGGGTACCATTTGGTGTCCACGCCGCTCAAAAAGGGGATCGTCAAGCATGGTACGCAGGCGTGCCAAACTATGGCTCATGGCTGACTGACCCAGTGATAGGCGCTGTGCAGCCCCAGTCACACTGCGTGTTTCCATTAAAGTGACAAAGGTCACCAACAAGTTGAGATCGTATTTCCGCCAGTGTTTTTGTGCCATCCGTTGGGTCATTCCTTCATTTGATTTGCCCGATTACGACATATCTCGGCACGCAGCGGCTGGCAAAGCGCGAGAAGATCCTTCACGCGCACCCATAATCCGGCATGGGGGTCACCGCTGCTAATAGTGACAGTTTCATAGTCCCAGATCTGCTCATCAAAGACCAAGGCCAGATCCGGAGAGAGCCCTAGTGGCGCGACAGTACCGCGTGCGTAGCCGGTAGTGCTTTGCACTTGTTGGGCACTGGCAAGTGTCATCCGTCGCCAGCCGAGTCGTTGGCGCACTTTGGGTGGGCTGACTTGCTGATCGCCTGGGACACAAGCCACTGCATAGCGCCCTCCCATATCACGCAACACCATGGTTTTGAGCATTTGAGAAGGATCAATACCACGTTGTTTCGCGGTTTCCTCAATCGATTGTGTCGCGCGTGACTGCCACAGTATTTGGTAGCGAATATGGGCGCTATCGAGCGCGGCAGTCACCGGGGTTTGCCAATTAGGATCCGCGTACACGGCTCAATCATCGTCCTCAAGTGAATAAGGAAGTGGCTCACGCTGCCATGCGTACGAAGGAGACTCAGCCAGGCGGAAAGCGGTGTCGTCGTCCAGGTTATTTGGCAGTACGGCTAACACGCTCGCATTACCATTCACATCGCGATAGCCAGCAATAACTGTCCCGCCTGAACGCCAATTGTCACCCACCGCACGTTCGATTTTGTCGCCCGCAACAGGTGTGTGCTCGGCGTGGCCGCTGAGCGTGTACATGGCGCGCTTATTCATGCCTCGATACTTGGCGCGTGCCACGGTTTCTTGTCCGGTATAACAGCCTTTGGTGAAACTGATCGCGTCCAGCGCCTGAAGATTTAGCGATTGCGGGATAAATTCACCGCTGGTCGTTTGCTCGATGCGGGGTAATGCCGCGTCAATATCCCACTTATCCCAATACTCATGGGTGAGCAATGCGGCTGAGTATTGATGGGTAAGCTCTGTGGCTTTGGCCGCGTCAACCACCAGCAACCAGCGATGTGGTTCAATGTATACAGCGGTGCCTTGTTGCCCTTGGCGAACGTCACCGTGCGCGCCAAAGTGATCAGCCACTACCTTGTCTGCCTGTGTACCAATGACACCGAGCAACACGGCATCGACCTTTTCAAACGCAATCTTGGAAAAAATGGCGTACTTTTTTACTTCTTGAAGCTGGGAGGCTTCAATCGACGCCGGTTGCACCATGGCGAGCCCGTCTTGGTAATGGAAAAAACGCAGTACTGACCAAACTTTACCTTTTGGATCGCAATGGGCGGCGAGGGTCGATTTATCTTCTGCGAGGTTCGCAATATCGCAAGTGAGCTGGCCTTGTAAGTAGCTTTTCGTATCATTGCCGCTCACTTTAGTGATTGCCCAGTTATCAAGGGCAACCATCGCCAGTTCAGGTTGTGGATCACTGGGGTGTGTATCCGCAGGCTCAAAGGCTACGGTTTGATACCATTCACTCATAACACTCACGCTCTCTGTTGAGAAAACATAGACTCTGCCCCGTATACTAATAGGGAGCATAAAGCTTGTCAGCCTTTGTCTTGTCGGGCGATTGCTGTATAAACCGAATTAACGCTAGAGAGCTCTCAGATTCGTGGTTTGTTGCTCAGCAAAAGTAGTCGCCCGATAACGGCATTGATAGTATGCGAGTACTGACATCATCGATAGAGGTAAACAATGGTTAATACCGAGGATAAAGCGCGGGTTCGTTGGGCATGTCGTCGCGGCATGTTGGAACTGGATGTGTTGGTTATGCCGTATTTTGAAGCCTGCTACGACACGCTTAATGAAAAAGAAAAACAGGATTTTGTCGCATTTTTGGAAAGCGCGGATCCTGACTTGTTTGCCTGGCTGATGGGGCATGGTAAACCTGACGATCCGAAGATGAAATCTGTTGTCGATAAGGTCGTCGCTTATAACCGCAGTAAGTTACGTACATAGTCACCTACATTGCCCGCGTTATGTCACTGTCTGTCTGCTTTTGCTAGGAACGATGGTGGCTTGGCTGGCCGTGTCGCATGTTTCCCTTCCTTTGAGTGCTCGTGCTGTGCTAACCGTTTGGGCGGTACGAGACTTGCTCCGTTTCCATGCTCACCTCATCGCTAACGAAGGCCCCTTTCGCTTTTCATCTGACGCTTGGGCGGTCATGCCTAATGGGCAGTATCGAAAACTGACCTGTGTTTATGCGACCCCATGGCTGCTGGTGCTCGCCGCGCGTGCGGATGCCCAATACCTTTATATTTGGCGTTATGGCCTTCCAGACTATCATTTTCGTCTGATTTATCGGCATTGCTGTCAGCAAGGCTGGGATAGCATGTGACATATTTGTGACAAACCGATTGCGTGGCTTTACTTTTTCACGTTATCTCCGATATTCAAGGAACACGGGTTCAATCCATTCTGCTCAGATAACGCTGTAGGGTCGCTATGAATATTAAACAAAAACTCTTGTCACTCACCTTGATGTCGGTGTTGGCGCTACTTGCGGTTGCCGCCGTTGCATGGAAAGCGGAAACGCGGCTACAAAAAATGCACAGTCAGCTAACCACGGTCTCTGATCTTGAGGTGATCTTGCTCAATCTACGCCGCAATGAGAAAGACTTTCTCGCGCGCATGGACCCCAAATATCTCTCCCGTTTTGATAACAATGTCGACGCGTTCAATCAGCTGCTGAGTGATTTTCGCGCCCGCAGCGCTTCGTTGGGGCTAGAGACTGAGACCATTGATAAAGTGCAGCGAGCAATGACAGCGTATGCCAACGGCTTTCGCGATCTGGGTAAGGGTTACCAAACATTGGGGTTAACCCCTGAGCAGGGGATCCGAGGACAGATGCAAAACGCGAGCAAGAAAATGGTGGCAGCGACCAAAAATGACATTGTGCTTGAGAGTAGCGCCCGCTTATTAGCCGCAGATGCCAAACTGTTTGTGCAAAGCAGTAACCTTGACTACATCGACGAATATCAAAGCCAAATGCAAGAGCTTGAAGATTACCTTCGCGGTGACCTGCTCGCTTTATTTCAAGCGCATCAGGCGCAAGTGGACAAGATTGTCGCGCAGAAAAAGACATTAGGGCTAGCGGCAGACAAAGGCCTACTGGGGCAAATCCGGGGGGAAACCCACCAAGTTGAGGAAATGTTCGATGTGCTTAGTAAAGAGTATGAGCAGGCCATTTCGCAAGCCTTAAGACAGACCGTGATGATGACCGGATCGGTGGTGGTGATACTGGCACTGGTGATGACAGCGATTTCGTTGTGGATGAACCGTGGCATTCAACAGCGTATTTACCGATTTAGTGAGCAAATGGCCGCCATTACACAGCAGCGGGATCTGACCTTGAGAGCTGACGAAAACGGTCGTGATGAGATTGCCCTCATGGCGAAAGACGTTAACCAGATGCTCGGCAGTATCCAAACCATGGTTTTGGATGTGAGTCGCGCCATACAAGCGCTTAATCAAAGTGCAGAGCAAGTTGAATCCCGTACTGAAGCCACTGGGGCCGCCATGGCTACCCAGTTAGATGAAACCACTCATGCCGCGACTGCGATGAATGAGATGGAAAGCACCATTCGCGATATTGCGGGTAATACCGATCAGGCCGCGGAGAATGCGCGCACCAGTTTAAGCCGTGCGGAGAACGGACAAAAAGTGGTGGATGACACTAAAGCGATGATCATGACACTGGCAGAAACCCTCAGTAATACCAGCAACGAGGTGCTTGAACTGAGTAAGCTGTCTGAAACCATCGGCTCAGTATTAGATGTGATTAAAGACATTTCCGAGCAAACCAACTTATTGGCACTGAACGCGGCGATTGAAGCGGCGCGCGCTGGTGAGCAAGGACGTGGCTTTGCGGTCGTGGCTGATGAGGTGCGCCAGTTGGCGACCCGTACGCGTGAATCAACCGATGAAATTTCTGGCATTATTACGTCGTTGCAAGCGCAAACTCAGTCGGTTTCTGAGCGTATGGAGCAAAGCCGAGAAGACGGGGAAACATCCGTGGGTAAGGTGGAAGCGGCTTCGCAAGAGCTCTCGCAGATCATGGAAGATATGCAAAACATCATGGATATGAGCACCCACATTGCCACGGCGATCGAGCAGCAAAGCTCGGTGGCAAAAGAAGTCAATCAAAACGTGCACAATATTCAAGATATTGCGCAAAACAGTACTGAACGCGCCAATCAGAACCGCGAAGCGGCACACAAGGTGGCCGAAGAAGCCGCGCACCTTGAGCGTGCGGTGAGCGAGTTTAAAAGCGAATAACCGCGATGATATCCAGTAAAAAGGCCAGCCTCGTGAGGCTGGCCTTCTTCATTTCAGGGCTGAGGGAGCAATCAAAACCCGCTAACAGGGCTGATCCGGCGTTAATATGGTAGGGCCGGATTGCTCGTTAGGCTCAGGGTAATCAATGGTGTAGTGAAGGCCTCGGCTTTCTTTACGTTGCATGGCACAACGAACCATGAGCTCTGCCACCTGTAAAAGGTTACGCAACTCCAGCAGATTGTTTGAGACCCGGAAATTAGCATAATACTCATGTGTTTCTTGCTTGAGCAGTTCGATACGGCGTAGCGCACGCTCCAAACGTTTGGTTGATCGGACAATGCCCATGTAATCCCACATAAACAGGCGTAACTCATGCCAGTTATGCTGGATCACCACTTCTTCGTCGGAACAAATTACTTGGCTCTCATCCCAAGGGGGTAGCGCAGTATGCGGCTCGATATGGTCTGAGTGCGCTTTAATATGCTCAGCGGCTGACCATGCATAAACCACACATTCGAGTAGCGAGTTAGATGCCATACGGTTCGCGCCATGCAAGCCTGTGTAGCTCACTTCCCCAATGGCGTATAAGCCGGGTAAATCTGTGGTGCCGTTTTTATCCACCATCACGCCACCGCACGTATAATGGGCGGCTGGGACAATAGGGATCGCCTCTTTAGTCAGATCGATGCCGTATTGCTTGAGCTTTTCGTAGATGGTGGGAAAGTGTTTGATCACAAATTCAGGGTCTTTGTGGCTGATGTCGAGATACATACAGTCGGCGCCAAGGCGCTTCATTTCGTAGTCAATCGCACGGGCAACCACATCACGCGGGGCAAGCTCGCCGCGTGAATCGAATTCCGCCATAAAGCGCGAGCCATCTGGGCGTTTAAGGTGAGCGCCTTCACCGCGCAGTGCTTCAGTGAGCAAAAAGTTGCGCGCGTCTGGATGGTACAGACACGTTGGATGAAACTGATTAAACTCTAGATTGGCGACACGACAACCTGCGCGCCATGCCATGGCGATGCCATCACCGGATGACACATCGGGATTGGAGGTGTATTGATAAACTTTCGAGGCCCCTCCGGTGGCGAGTACCACATAGTTGGTGCGCACGGTCTCAACCACTTCTTGGTTTCGGTTCCAGATGTAGGCGCCGAGGACGTGGTTTGGACCACCTAATCCGACTTTTTTACGGGTGATAATATCCAGCGCATTGTGTCGTTCAAGCAGGGTGATATTAGGGTGTTGGCGCACATTGTCTTGAAGCGAGTTTTGCACGGCCATTCCGGTCGCATCGGCGGTATGCAAGATACGGCGGTGGCTATGGCCGCCTTCACGGGTTAAATGATACCGAGGGGTGTCGTCGTCGCTATCTTCTTGATCGAACGGGACACCGCCATCAATTAACCACTGCACACAATCTTTAGCATTGCGGGCAATAAAGTCCACGACCTGGGTATCGCAGATACCTGCGCCCGCGATTTGGGTATCCTCGACATGAGATTCTACCGAATCTTGTTCGTCAAACACCGCGGCAATACCGCCCTGTGCGTAAAGCGTTGCCCCTTCGCTGAGCGGGCCTTTACTTAATACAATCACCTTGTGGGTCGGCGCTAAGCGGAGCGCCAGTGACAAGCCTGCGGCACCACTGCCGATGACTAGCACGTCACATTGATGTTCCTGAGTTGTGGTCGTCATGATCCCTAATCCTCTTTCTGCGCCCCCAATGTTACACCAATTTGACGTGGCTGCGCGCGGTAAGATCAAATCCCGTCTCGCTTGGGTGAAAGTTTGCAACCATGGTATGGTTCGGGCGACAATGCCCTCAGTCAAAGAAACATTCTTTGACCATTCCGTCACAGTAATGTGATTCAACGCATAATAAAACCAACATGGTGAGGAACTTTTCGCCGGCTGGGTTATCGAATCGTGTGCGAAAGCTCGCAAGCGGGTTTAACCGCGCTCTGACAACGTCGGGCCTAGAATTTCGATAATCGGGCGGAAAGATCAACCAAGGAGTAAACGCTCGAATGGGCGAGCAGCTAACCGACCAGGTTCTAATAGAACGTGTACAGAATGGTGACAAGCAAGCTTTCAATCTGTTAGTCGTCAAATATCAGAATAAGGTATGTAACCTTATCGCCCGCTATGTCGGTACACACAGTGGTGATATTCCAGATATTGCGCAAGAGGCGTTTATCAAAGCGTATCGCGCATTGCCGGGATTTCGTGGCGAGAGTGCGTTTTATACTTGGCTGTATCGCATTGCTGTGAACACCGCGAAAAACCATTTGGTGGCACAAGGACGACGTCCGCCAGGCAGTGATATTGATGCCGACGAAGCAGAAAATTACGAAAGTGGGGGTTCTTTAAAAGAAATATCGAACCCTGAAAACTTGATGTTGTCAGATGAATTGAGACAGGTGGTATTTTCGACCATAGAAACACTGCCTGACGACTTAAGAACCGCAATTACCTTACGGGAGCTCGATGGGCTTAGCTATGAGGAAATTGCACAGGTAATGGATTGTCCAGTCGGTACGGTGCGGTCGCGTATTTTCCGAGCGCGTGAAGCGGTTGAAAAACGCATCCGGCCACTGATGAAACGGTAACGAGTTTTACTGGCTGCATGACGGTGACTTGAATGACGGATAGAGAAAAAATTTCAGCGTTGTTAGATGGCGAACTGGTGGATACGGCAGTCATCCACGAGATTGAGCGAGATGATAACGCGCAACAGGCTTGGGGGAGTTTTAGCACCATTCGCGATGTGATGCGTGGTGAGGCACCCAGCTCGTTGCAATGGAACATTGCCGATTCTGTAGCGTCCGCGCTGGAAGCAGAACCTGCTTATCAAGGCGATCACCTTGATAATAACGTGCTCCCCATGCACGAAGCACAGCCGCGTCCTGAAAAGGCGCGTCGTCACTTACCAGGGTGGCTGCAGCAGCTGACACAGGTAAGCGTTGCCGCGTGTGTCTCGTTGGCCGTGATCGTGGGTGTGCAGCAATATAATCAGTCTGATGCGAGTTCGCCGGTGGCCAGCACGCAAACCCAGCCGCCAGTACTAGAAACGATTCCTTTTGCAGGGGCTGCGGAGCCGGTCAGCTTAAGCCGTGACGATCTACGTGCCACACCTTCTGAGGCCGAGTTGATGGAGCAGCGTCGCCGCGTCAATGCCATGCTCAAAGACTATGAATTGCAGCTGCGCTTGAATAAGGATAGGCTGTCTAACCATCAGACAATGGCACCGTCGACAAGCAGTAATAATCAATGAAAAAAATTCTGATCGGTGCGCTTGCGCTGGTCAGTTTGATGTCTGCGCAAGCCTCGGCCGAACCTTCTGCCGAGGCTTTGTTACATCAAATGGATACCGCAAGCGACACCCTAGATTATGAAGTGTCCTACATCTTGGTAGGTAAAAATAGTCTCGAACCCCTTCGCTTTCGTCATGCCCAAGTTGGGGATGATGCCTACGGCCACCTCATGTATTTAAGTGGCCCGCCGCGAGAAGTCATCCGTCGAGGCGGTGAAATCAGCTATTTTGAACCAGGCTACGACCCTTTCACCATTGCCAGTGATCATATGGTTGCGCCTTTGCCAACGCTTATCCAAGCCGATATCGATGTGCTGGCTAACCATTATGATTTTGTCTCTATGGGGCACGCGCGTGAAGCGGGGATGGATTGCCAAGTGGTTCGGATTACCCCGAAAGACGGAGAGCGTTATTCGTATGTATTATGGTTAGATGAGAACAGCAAACTGCCTGTCAGGGCGGATTTGCTCGACCGTGATGGCGATCCGCTTGAGCAATATCGTGCGTTGTCGTTGGTCGTCTCCTCACAAATCAGTACCTCAATGCAAAAGCTGGCTGAGCTGGCATTGCCACCGGTACTGACCTTGCCACAAACCACGCAGCGCTCCGACTTAGATTGGCAGGTCACCGCGTTACCTGAGGGGTTTGAACCTGTATACAGCAATCGTCACCGTTTGATGATGACTAAACGTGCGGTCGAGAGTCAGATGTTTAGTGATGGTTTGTTCAGCTTTTCTGTGTATCTTGCCAAAGCCGATGATGTCTCGGTGCGTAAGCAGATTGTTCGCCAAGGTCGGCGCACACTGCATAGCGTGACCAGTGGCAATGCAGAAATCACGGTGGTCGGCGATATTCCTCCTGAGACAGCTAAACGGGTGGCGGAGTCTGTCCGTATTACTGATATGCCTGCGAGCAAGTCAGAACAGAAGGTTGAACCATGATCAAAGCATTGGCAGAAGTTACCAGTTACCAAGATGGTTGGTTGTCATTGGCCTGCCAGCAGCAAACCAGTTGCGGTAGTTGCCAGTCACAAAGTCAATGTGGCACTGGTATTGTGTCCAAAGCCCTTCCTGGTAAGGTGAAACACCTTAAAGTACGTGCCCCAAAACCCCTGCCGGCCGGCACCTTAGTTGAAATCGGCTTAGGTGAGGCGACCTTATTACGCTCCGCGTTATTGGTCTACATGGTGCCTTTAGTCATGATGCTAACGGGGGCACTGCTCGGGCAATTTTTGTTCGCCACGCTCGCCGGCAGCGGGGAGGGTGGCGTTATCGCGCTAAGCCTAGGGCTGGGAGCGGTTGGCGTGGGCCTAGCGCGTCATCTTGCACCGCGTATCGGTACCCAAGAGCAGCAACAGCCTCAACTGTTACGCGTGATGGGGGAGCCCGTCTCTGACTTGGCGGTAATAAATACCACACAGCAGGATAGCGACTAGCCACTATTTTCGGTAGAATCCCGCTCACTTGATCTTAGGATCCCATTCTTATTGATAACGAGTAAGTCACACCAACACATGAAGCATATTCGTAACTTTTCGATCATCGCCCATATTGACCACGGTAAGTCGACACTTTCTGACCGACTGATTCAAGTATGTGGCGGCCTAACTGACCGGGAAATGGCAGATCAAGTTCTTGATTCAATGGATCTGGAACGTGAACGCGGTATCACCATCAAAGCACAAAGTGTGACACTGAACTACAAAGCCAAAGACGGCGAAGTGTATCAGCTCAACTTCATCGATACGCCAGGACACGTTGACTTCTCTTATGAGGTGTCACGCTCGCTCAAGGCGTGTGAAGGTGCTTTGCTGGTGGTCGATGCAGGACAAGGGGTTGAAGCACAGACGCTCGCCAACTGCTACACCGCCATTGATATGGACCTGGAAGTGGTTCCTGTCCTGAATAAGATTGACTTGCCGGCTGCTGATCCAGATCGCGTCGCGCAAGAAATTGAGGACATCGTCGGTATTGAGGCCATTGACGCCACTCGCTGTTCGGCGAAAACCGGCATGGGTGTTGATGATGTCCTTGAAGACATTGTACGCCAGATCCCGCCACCTGAAGGCGATCCTGACGCGCCAACGCAAGCGCTGATTATTGACTCCTGGTTTGATAAATACCTCGGCGTGGTCTCTTTGGTGCGCATCCGTGAAGGGTCGCTGAAAAAAGGCGACAAAGTGAAAATCATGAGCACGGGCCAAGAATGGAACGTGGACAGCATAGGTATTTTCACGCCTAAGCGTAAAGAGCTTAATGGTCTGCAAACCGGTGAGGTTGGTTGGGTGATCTGTGGGATCAAAGATATTCTCGGCGCGCCAGTGGGCGATACCATCACCCATGCTAAAAACGGCTGTGAAAAGCGGATTGAAGGTTTCCAACAAGTGAAGCCGCAGGTTTATGCGGGTCTGTTCCCCATCTCATCGGATGATTACGAAAGTTTTCGTGATGCCTTGGATAAGCTGAGCCTTAACGATGCTTCCTTGTTCTTTGAGCCGGAAAGCTCTGCGGCACTGGGCTTTGGTTTCCGTTGTGGTTTCCTTGGCATGCTGCACATGGAAATCATCCAAGAGCGGTTGGAGCGCGAGTATAACCTCGATCTTATCACCACTGCACCGACCGTGGTGTACGAGGTGACCCAAAATGATGGCGAGGTCATTTACGTCGACAGCCCATCCAAACTGCCACCTATCAATGACATAGAAACCATTGGTGAACCGATCTCGCGGTGTAATATTTTGGTGCCGAGTGAGTTTGTCGGTAACGTCATTTCACTGTGTGTGGAAAAGCGTGGTGTGCAGGTCGATATGGTCTATCACGGCAACCAAGTTGCACTGACCTATGACATTCCGATGGCCGAAGTGGTTCTCGATTTCTTTGACCGGATTAAATCGACCTCACGTGGTTACGCGTCGTTAGATTATAACTTCGAGCGCTATGAAGTATCTGACATGGTGCGGGTGGATATCCTCCTAAACGGTGAACGCGTCGATGCGCTGGCGATTATCACTCACCGTGCTCATGCACAGCCGCGTGGTCGCGAGCTGGTGGAAAAAATGAAAGAGTTTATTCCTCGTCAGCAGTTTGATATTGCCATCCAAGCTTCGATTGGTAATCACATTATTGCGCGCTCGACGGTGAAACAGCTACGTAAAAACGTGACCGCGAAATGTTATGGCGGTGACGTGAGCCGTAAGAAAAAGCTTCTGCAAAAGCAAAAAGAAGGTAAAAAGCGAATGAAGCAGGTCGGTAATGTCGAGCTGCCGCAAGAAGCCTTTTTGGCCATTTTGCACGTGGGCAAAGATAAATAACGACGGATTCCATTATGGCCAATACGTTTTCTTTGATTTTAGTGCTGGTGACCTTGGTCACCGGCATTGTTTGGGCGTTAGATAAATACCGTTGGGCACCGCGCCGCCGCCAAGCGGCAGGGGAAACCCTCAAGGTGTCAGCGCGTGAACTGGATGCCGAACAAGTTGCTAAAGTGGCGCCTCAACCGAGTTGGGTTGAAAATATGGCGTCTATTTTTCCAGTGATCGCGGTGGTACTGGTGCTGCGCTCATTTATTTATGAGCCGTTTCAAATTCCATCCGGATCGATGATGCCTACCTTATTGGTCGGGGATTTTATCTTGGTGGAAAAGTTTGCCTATGGCTTACGCGATCCTGCCTTCCACACTGAAATTGTCGAAACCGGTAAACCAGAGCGCGGTGATATCGTGGTATTTAAATACCCGCCTCAACCCAATATCGATTACATTAAGCGCACGGTCGGGCTGCCGGGCGATACGGTTGTGTATGAAGATAAGCGCCTATGTATTCAGCCCAAGGGCGAATCTCAGTGTCAGCCGGTGCCGATTGACGATATTCAGCCGAGCCAGTTTATTCAAGCGGGCATCAACCTTGTGCAAGCGCAGGAGCAGTTAGGGGAGCAGTCGCATCAGATTTTGGTGCACCCTAAAAAGCAAGATCGGGTGAGCGCGTATCAGCCACGTCCGGGCGTCAACCGCTGGGTCGTGCCAGACGGGCACTATTTTATGATGGGTGACAACCGTGATAACAGCGCGGATAGCCGCTTCTGGGGCTTCGTCCCTGAACGCAATCTCGTGGGCAAAGCGGTTGCTATTTGGGTTAGCTTTGAATTTGAGCGCCCCAATGATAGCTGGCTACCATCGTGGGTACCGACAGGCATTCGCTTTAACCGTATTGGTGGAATTGATTAATTCTGGACTATGATGACAAAACTAACAGATAAGTTGCAGCGTGATATCGGCTACCAATTTAGCAACGCTGCATTACTCGAATTGGCGTTAACGCACCGCAGTGCCAATGGCACCCATAACGAGCGTCTCGAATTTTTAGGCGACTCGATTTTGAGCTTTGTGATTGCCGAGGATCTTTACCACCGTTTTCCGAAAGTGGACGAAGGCGACATGAGCCGAATGCGTGCTACCTTGGTGCGTGGTAACACCTTGGCGGAGATCGGACGTGAGTTTTCTCTGGGCGAAGTGATGCGCCTTGGCCCAGGAGAACTTAAAAGTGGCGGGTTTCGTCGTGACTCGATTCTCGCTGACGCCGTCGAAGCCTTGATTGGCGCGATTTTTTTGGACAGTGATATCAACCGAGTGCAGGAGATTATCCTGCAGTGGTATCAACACCGCCTCGAGACCATTGAGCCTGGCGCGAGTCAAAAAGATCCGAAAACCCGACTGCAAGAACACCTACAGGGTAAACGCAAACCCTTGCCGTCTTACACGGTGATGAAAGTGCGTGGTGAGGCACACAACCAAGAATTTACGGTAGAGTGCCAAGTATCAGGACTGGAGAGTTCTGTGATTGGAAAAGGCAGCAGCCGTCGCAAGGCAGAGCAAGCGGCTGCAGAACTCGCATTACAGAAGTTAACATAATGACTGATACACAGCGCTGTGGCTTTATTGCCATTGTAGGCCGTCCGAACGTCGGCAAATCAACATTACTGAACCGCTTAGTGGGGCAAAAGCTGTCGATCACTTCGCGGAAACCGCAGACCACACGTCACCGCATCATGGGGGTGGATACCCGTGATAACTATCAAGCGGTATACGTGGACACCCCAGGGCTGCACATCGAAGAAAAGCGCGCGATCAACCGCTTGATGAACCGTGCGGCGAACAGCTCATTAACCGATGTCGAACTGGTGTTATTTTTGGTCGATGGCACCCATTGGACCAAAGACGACGAGATGGTGCTCAACAAGTTAGCGCGCTCTGGTCTGCCAACGGTCTTGTTGGTCAATAAAGTCGATAATGTGAAAGAGAAAACCGAGCTCTTTCCACACCTTCAAACCTTGTCGGAAAAGATGGAGTTTGTTGACGTGATCCCGGTGTCCGCGAAACACGGCACCAATATCGATGTGGTTGAACAGAAGGTACGCGACGCGTTACCGGAAAGTGAGTTTTACTTCCCTGAAGAATACGTCACAGACCGCTCTCAGCGCTTTATGGCCTCTGAAATTATCCGCGAAAAGCTGATGCGCTTTACCGGTGAGGAGCTGCCTTACTCGGTCACCGTCGAAATCGAGCGCTTTGACTACAACCCAGAAACGGACGGGTTTCATATCAATGGTTTGATCTTGGTTGAGCGCAATGGTCAAAAGAAAATGGTCATTGGTAAAGGCGGCGAAAAGATCAAGCGCATTGGCCGTGAAGCGCGTCTAGACATGGAAGAGCTGTATGAGCGCAAGGTTTACCTTGAGCTTTGGGTAAAAGTGAAGTCAGGTTGGGCCGACGATGAACGCGCGCTACGCAGCCTCGGTTATATCGACGATCTCTAAGTGACCCACTGATTCAGGTACCCATGCCAGGAGGAGAGAGTGAGTGGACGGGTTTCAACGCGGCTTTGTATTGCATACGCGCCCTTACAGTGAATCCAGTCTGCTTTTGGATATCTTTTCTGAGCACGAGGGGCGCGTGACTCTGCTTGCCAAAGGGGCACGTCGGCCACGCTCGGCGATAAGAGGTGCCTTGCAGCCTTTTACCCCTTTGCTGCTCAAATGGGGGGGACGTGGTGAACTGCGCACTTTACGCAGTGCCGAAGCCACAGGCCTCGCCCTACCGCTATCAGGCAATGCCCTGTATTCCGGTTTTTACCTCAATGAGCTGGTGATGCGTGTGCTGGAGCCTCACACGCCTTACCCGGCGTTATTTCATGACTATGTGACCGCATTGACCCAGCTGGCTCGCTACAATAATCCTGAGCCAGCCCTGCGTTGTTTTGAACTCGCGTTATTAGAAGCCTTGGGCTATGGGGTTGATTTTCTTCATTGTGCTGGCAGCGGTGACCCGATTAACGATAACATGACGTACTTGTATCGCGAGCAGCAAGGCTTTGTGGCATCGATCATGAAAAGCCAACACCGACAATTTACGGGGGCCGATCTGCGTGCGTTGGCGACGCGTCACTTTGAGACGGTCGCTCAGTTACGTGCCGCAAAGCGTTTTACGCGTATGGCGCTCAAGCCATATCTTGGCCCCAAGCCGCTCAAAAGCAGAGAATTGTTTAGAAGGAAATAATCATGGATAAAATCTACTTGGGTGTGAACATCGATCACATCGCGACAGTGCGCAATGCGCGTGGCACCGCGTATCCGGATCCTGTTCATGCCGCTGAGTTGGCAGAGCGTGCAGGCGCGGCTGGGATCACGGTTCATTTGCGTGAAGATCGCCGCCACATCACTGATCGTGATGTTCGCTTGCTTAAAGAAACCTTGCAAACCCGGATGAATTTGGAAATGGCGGTCACCGATGAAATGGTCGAGATAGCCTTGGAGACGCAGCCTGAGTTTGTATGTTTGGTGCCAGAAAAGCGTGAAGAGCTGACGACCGAAGGGGGCCTCGATGTCGCGGGCCAGCTGGATAAAGTCAAAGCCGCCACGCAAGCGTTGAGCGAAGCGGGGATTAAGGTTTCCTTATTTATCGATGCCGACCGCACCCAGATAGAAGCCGCTCACCAATGTGGCGCACCGTTTATTGAGCTGCACACCGGGCATTACGCCGATGCCGCCAATGACAATGATCGCCAAGCCGAGTTGAAGAAAATCTCAGCGGCGGCCAGTTATGCGGTCGATTTGGGGATCAAAGTGAATGCGGGCCACGGCTTAACCTATCATAACGTCACGCCGATAGCGGCGATGCCAGAAATGCATGAGCTGAATATTGGTCACGCGATCATTGGCCGTGCCATGTTTGATGGTTTGCAAAAAGCCGTCGCGGATATGAAAGCGATCATGGAAGCGGCGCGTCGCTAAATGGCCATTGCTGGAATTGGTACTGACATTGTTGAGATTGCGCGTGTTGAAAAAGCCCTCGCGCGCCAACCACGCTTTGCTGCCAGGATCTTAACCGAGCCTGAGCAAGCCAATCTGGCGCGCCATCACGCGCCTGGACGTTTCCTCGCCAAGCGCTTTGCCGCCAAAGAAGCCGCCGCCAAGGCGCTTGGAACCGGCATTGCCAACGGGGTAACGTTCCACGACTTTATTATCACCAACCAGGCCTCGGGACAACCTACCTTGCGCTTGTCGGGCCGAGCCGCGGAACTGGCGCAGGTGCGTGGCATTACACAGTGTTGGCTCACCCTCTCTGATGAAAAAGCGTATGCCATCGCGTATGTGGTGCTAGAAACCGCATAAGCTTACTGCTGTATGGCTGCACCTCACACGGTGTAGCGTTCGATGTTTTATGAGGTGCCCAAGTATTGTGGTGCCAATTGCTCAATGTGCGCAATTTCATCTTGCAGCTCTAACAGCTCTGGCTCGATAGCAGCCATATCCGCGCCTGCTTTTAGTTGGGTTTCGAGCTCATGACACAAGCTTTTTAGCTGCGGGACACCGCTATACGCGCAACTCCCATGGAGCTTGTGAATAGCGTGCCATAACTGATCACTCTCTAACTCTCCGGCCAATGCTTGCTCAACGGCCTCTTTCACCGAGTCAAACGAGGCCAATAACATGGTTAGCATCTCTTTCGCCAGATCCGTTTTGCCTGCCGCTTGATTGAGCGCGCGCTGCCAATCTAGGTGTCGCACACTTTGATCTTGGTTGGCTGACGGGCTTGGCGATGGGACGCTTTGCGCTTGAGAGGCCGCCTCATCAAGATGCAGCCAGCGTGCGAGGGTACTCTCTAACATGGCTTCTTCAATTGGCTTGGTCAGGTAATCGTCCATCCCCGCTTCAAGGAGACGCTCACGTTCACCGGGCATCGCGTGGGCGGTCACCGCAATAATCGGTGTTTGCTGATTGAATCCCGCTTTGCGAATTTCTTGGCTAGCGGTGACACCGTCCATCTCTGGCATTTGGATGTCCATCAAAATAATATCAAACGCTTGTTGGTGGGCAAGCGCGACCGCTTTCACCCCATCTTCTGCGGTGATCACCTTCTCGACCCGTTCGGCCAGCAAGGCAGTGATCAGCTTTAAGTTGGCTGGATTATCATCGACGGTCATTACCGTATAAGGCGCTTTTTGTGATGCACTTGGCTTAGGCAAGGGTAAAGGCGTAGCCTCAGGGGACCCGATTAATGCCTCCAGCAGTTTACGTTGAGGGATAGGCTTGGCAATACAGGCGCTGACCCCGGCTTTTAATAGATGCTCAGACGCTTCTAGCTCAGTGGTTGGCAAACACACCACCACTGATTGCGCTTGCTGCTCGCAGACCTGCACCGCTTGTTGCATGGCATCAAGACTCGGCATGCTTCCCGCGTCGAAACAGAGCAAGGCAAAGTGATAGTGACGGTCCGTCAGCACATTGGTGCCAGATGCAGTGTCGACATTCAGCCCCACTTGCGTCAGCCGCTTACGCAAAATCTCGCGAGTGCGCGCATTCGGCTCAACGATCACGATGTCGCGACCCACCAAAGGTTCAATGTCGAGCGGTTGTGAAACTGGCAAATCGGTCTGCGTGAGCTGCAGGGTAAACCAGAAACTTGAGCCTTGGTGAAGGCGACTGGTAAAGCCAATGTCACCGCCCATTTGTTGGACCAGTTTTTGTGTGATCACTAGGCCAAGGCCAGTACCACCATAGCGACGCGAAATGCTGGCGTCCGCCTGCCTAAAGGCTTGGAAAAGCTGGGCTTGCTGGCGTTCGGAAATGCCAATGCCAGTATCTTTAACCATTAACTGTAGCTCAACGGTTTCATCGTGAAGCTGCTTGAGATCGACACTGACATCAATATTCCCGCGCTCAGTAAACTTGGCGGCATTCCCAATCAGGTTTATCAGCACTTGTTGGATACGGAGTGGATCGCCCACGGCCCCTGCAGGAATACGCGCATCGGTCCGCAAGGTGAGCTCTAGTCCTTTCTCGTGCGCCATCGGCGCAAGCAGTCGCATCACTTCATCGAGCATGTCTTGAACATCAAACGGGATGTTTTCCAACAGCAGTTTGCCTGCTTCTAACTTAGAGAAGTCGAGGATGTCATTAATGATGGTGAGCAGGTTATTAGCCGACTTTTCAATGGTGAGCAAATAGTCACGCTGGCTGCTGCTGAGCTCGGTTTTGAGCATTTGACGCGTAAAGCCAATCACCCCGTTAAGTGGGGTACGTAGCTCGTGCGACATGTTGGCCAAGAACTCAGATTTGACCCGCGCCGCTTCTTGCGCATTTTTCTTGGCGATATCGAGTTCAACATTCTGAATTTCCAATTGCTCGAGGGTTTCGCGCAGATCACAGGTCGCCTGATCAATACTTTGCTGCATTTCTAAATGGTATTCCGACAAAGAAATAGCCATCGCATTGATACCGTTTTTCAAGGTGTCGAGCTCACCGAGTAACTCACCCTCAATCCTGACATCAAGATGGCCGCGCCGAATTCTATCGACTAAGGTCACCATGTTACCAATCGGATGGGTGACATCCGCAATTAAGCGATAGGCAAAGAAGCATGACAATATTCCGCCCAAAGCAACCATCACCAGTGCGGTGATCATCTCCTGGTATTGCTTTAACCGCACCGAGCTCAAATCTAGCTCCATGGCAATATAGCCCAGCGGTCGCTCAACATTGAGGCCAGGGGTAAACCGACCAATCTCCAAAATAGGGGCGCGCAGAATCAAGGTATCCTGCTGTTGGCTTATCTGCAGTTGTGTGGGGATAGGTTGGCCACTGTTAACCGAGAGCATGGCAAGATCGCGATGATAGTTCGAGGTGACAAATAGCTCGTTACGTCGGTCGAACACGGCAATACTGCGCACAAACTGTGAGTGCTGGCGGTGCGCAAAGCCAATTAGCCGGCGTACGTTTTCACGGCTATCATTTTTCAATCCGACTTCGCTGGCAATCGCCAGTGGCTCGATGATCGCAGAGCCGGTGACCGTCAGTTGCTGTTCAAGATCTTGGTAGCGGGTGCTGGTAAAAAACGCGCTCAGTAATAGGCCGACAATCAACGTTGGGGCAATGGTGAGAACAGAGACACGGGTGCGGAGGCCATATTTGGTCATGCTAGATAAACTATGGGAAAATAATCACGACATTTAGCCGTCAGTGTACATGATTCAATCACAAAATAGTCAGCGAACTATCACAACTCCCACTGGCAGGATCTCTTGACTGGCTTGGCGACAAGCTTTTAACACTGGAATCGATAATGGCGCGCTTTTTTAAGCCTGAGAAAAAGAAAAAGGTTGAGCAAAAGCATCAACTGCTGACCATAGAACGCTTGGACCATCATGGTGACGGGGTGGGTTTTTTGCAGAAAAAACCTGTTTTTGTCCCGGGAGCCTTGCCCGGCGAACAAGCCTTGGTGCAATTGACCGAACAAAAGCGTCAATATGCGCGCGGTCAATTAATTAAGTTGGATAACCAGGCCGCGCAGCGTATTGAGCCTGGTTGTCCTCTTTACCAGCAGTGTGGGGGCTGTAGCCTTCAACACTTGGATCACCAAGCACAGGTCGCACACAAGCAGCAAACGCTCAATGAGTTGATGCAAAAATTCGCAGGTGATGAGATAACGCTGTCAACGCCGATAGAGGATGCGGCTTGGCATTATCGTCGTCGTGCGCGGATCAGCTTGCAGGTGGATAAAAAAGGGGCATTGGCGATGGGATTTCGCGCCCGTCAACGAAGCGCGATCATCACAGTGAATCAGTGCCCGGTGTTAAGCGCACCACTCAACCGCCTCCTGTCAAGCTTACGTCCTTGTTTAGAAAGCCTGCGTGGCCGTCGTGTATTGGGACACTTAGACGTCATTGACGCTGACAACACATCAGTGGTCTCACTGCGTACCACTAAGGGCTTGCACAACGACGATCGCCACGCGTTAATGGCGTGGGCACAGACGCAAGACTGCACACTGTATTTGTATCAAGGCGACATGGCACCGGAGCGTCTTGTCGGGCCTGCGCCCTATTATAATGTGGCAGGTTGTCAATTGGCGTTTGCGCCCAGCGACTTTATTCAAGTCAATGCGAAGGTCAACCAAGAAATGGTAGGGCAAGCACTTGACTGGCTTGCCCTTGAGCAAGACGATCGTGTGTTGGATCTTTTCTGTGGCTTGGGTAACTTTAGCGTGCCAATGGCTAAGCGTGTGAAACACGTGGTAGGCATTGAAGGTGTGCAAGCTATGGTGGACCAAGCAGCGGATAACGCGGCAAAAAACGGCTGTGAGAACGCCGAGTTTTACCAAGCTGACTTGAACAGTGACGCGCTGATGGGTGAATGGGCGCAACAGGATTTTACCAAAATCTTACTCGATCCGGCACGTGCGGGGGCTGCTGGTGTCATAGACTTTGTGGCACAATCTAAGGCTTCACATATTGTGTATGTGTCTTGTAACCCTGCCACGCTAGCACGTGATGCGCGCGTATTGCTCGATAATGGCTATCAGCTGGTCACGCTTGGTATGTTGGATATGTTTCCACAAACAGGACACATGGAGTCGATGGCTTTGTTCATGCCTGTCACCAAACGGTTGGCATAATACAAGTTTGGCCCTCGTGGCCTGTCGATACGGATACGCCTCTCTTGTCACTCGAGAGATAAGGATAGGAACGGTTATGGTTGCGGTACGAGAAGCCCACCTACACGAAGACGAAGCGTTTGATCTCAATACCTGGGTTCAACGGTTAGGGCAAGATCCCTCAACCACTCAGGCGTTGGTAGATGGTTATCAATACTGCCGAACATTGAGCGACGATGAAGCCGTGCTCAGCCAGCCACTATGGCGTGGCCGGGAGATGATTGAAATCCTCGTCACCTTGAGCATGGATGCTGATACCTTATTGGCAGCCCTGTTTTTCCCCGTGGTTGAGGCGGAGCTTATCAGCCTAGATACCCTTGCGGACGCTTACTCAACCTCTATCGTCAAACTGATAGAAGGGGTACAACAGACGGCGGCCATTCGCCACTTAAATACCCAAACAGAGACAGAAGCAACCTCGTCTCAGGTTGATAACGTACGTCGTATGCTGTTATCGATGGTGGAAGACTTTCGCTGCGTGGTGATCAAGCTGGCGGAGCGCATCTGTCATTTACGCGAAGTGAAAGAGGCGGAGGAATCTGTCCGCCAACAAGCGGCAAAAGAGAGCGCCAACATTTATGCCCCCTTGGCTAACCGGTTAGGTATTGGTCAGTTAAAGTGGGAGTTGGAAGACTACGCGTTCCGTTACCAGCATGCGCAAACCTACAAACAAATCGCCAAGCAACTCGCGGAAAGACGGATTGATCGCGAAAACTACATCACTGATTTTGTCGACGATCTGCAGCAGGCGATGGAAGCGTCCAACATCAATGCGCAAGTCTATGGTCGCCCCAAACACATTTACAGCATCTGGCGTAAAATGCAGAAAAAGAACCTGCAGTTTGACGAGTTGTTTGACGTGCGTGCGGTACGCATCATCGCAGAAGAGCTACAAGATTGTTACGCCGCGTTAGGGGCCGTGCACACCAAATTCCGCCATCTGCCCAAAGAGTTTGATGATTACGTCGCCAACCCGAAACCCAATGGTTATCAATCCATTCATACTGTGGTGCTGGGGCCGGAAGGTAAACCGGTAGAAATTCAAATCCGCACCAAACAAATGCACGATGATGCAGAGCTTGGAGTCGCCGCACACTGGAAGTATAAAGAAGGGGCGGCCAGTGGGCGCAGTGGGTACGACGAGAAAATTACCTGGCTGCGTAAACTGTTGGCATGGCAAGAAGAAATGTCAGACTCGGGTGAAATGCTCGATGAGCTGCGCAGCCAAGTGTTTGACGACCGGGTTTATGCCTTTACCCCGCGCGGCGATGTCGTGGACTTACCCAGCGGCGCCACGCCGTTGGATTTTGCTTACCATATTCACTCCGAGGTAGGGCATCGGTGTATCGGAGCGAAAGTGGAAGGGCGTATTGTCCCGTTCACTTATCACCTTCAAATGGGCGACCAGGTAGAAATCATTACTCAAAAAGAGCCCAACCCCTCGCGAGATTGGCTAAACCCCAGCCATGGCTTTGTGAATTCGAGCCGGGCACGCGCCAAAATCAATGCTTGGTTCCGCAAACAGGATAAAGATAAGAACATTGCCGCGGGTAAAGAGATTTTGGATACTGAGCTGCAAAAAATCGGTGGTACCAGCAAAGACGCTCAACTCGCGCTCAAACGCTTTAATGTGAATACACTGGATGAGCTCTACGCGGGAGTTGGTAGCGGTGATTTGCGTATTAATCAGGTGGTTAACCATATCAATGGCCTGATTAACAAGCCAAGTCTTGAAGAAGAAGAGCAACAGCTTTTAGAGAAGCTGCAACAAAGTGAGCAAAAGCCGAATACGGGCAAGGCGCACCGTGATGCAGTGGTTGTGGAGGGGGTTGATAACTTAATGACTCACCTTGCGCGTTGTTGTCAGCCATTACCCGGTGATGAGATCAAAGGTTTTGTCACCCAAGGGCGGGGTATCTCTGTGCACCGCGCTGATTGTGAGCAACTCAACGAACTGAGTCATCACGCGCCCGAGCGCATTATTGCCACGGTTTGGGGTAAAGGGCACATTGGTCAGTACCATGTGCGGATCCGCTTATCTGCCAATGAGCGTACCGGGTTGGTCAAAGACATCAATACCGTGCTCAGCAATGAAAAAGCACGCGTAGCGGGCATGCAAAGTCGCGTGGATTACAAAAAACAAATGTCTATTATGGATTTTGATTTAGAAATCTCCGATCTCGACACCCTGAGCCGCGTGGTTAACCGGCTTGAACAAGTAAAAGATGTGGTCGAGGCCAAACGTCTTCGCTAATCATCCTTCGCCCTGTCTCGACAGGGCGTTTTTTTAGAAGGAATGCTTTTATGGCTCCTATCGAGCAATTACTGACCATTATGGCGACCTTACGTGATCCCGACAAAGGTTGTGATTGGGACAACGCGCAACACTTCGCCTCCATCGTGCCTCATACGCTAGAAGAAGCCTATGAAGTGGCGGATGCCATTGAACGTGAAAACTGGTCAGACCTAAAAGATGAGCTCGGTGACCTACTTTTTCAAATTGTGTTCTACAGTCAATTGGGGCGGGAAGAAAACCATTTTGATTTTGAGGATGTGGTGCGCGGCATTTGCGACAAACTCATCCGTCGTCATCCTCATGTTTTTGGTCCCAAAGATGCGCAGGGAAAGCCTTTAATGGCACCAGATTGGGAAGGTATCAAAGCGAAAGAGCGCGCCGAGAAATCGTCCTCTGTGCAACCGGAAAGTGTGCTCGATGGGGTGACACAAGGCTTACCCGCCTTAATACGAGCGTATAAATTGCAAAAGCGTTGTGCGCGTGTGGGCTTTGATTGGCCGACTGTCGCCCCTGTGATAGATAAAGTGCGGGAAGAGATTGAAGAAGTCGAGCAAGAGCTGGCGCAAACTTCTGTCAATCAGGCACGTGTGGAGGAAGAAGTCGGGGACTTGTTATTCGCGGTGGTAAATTTGGCTCGCCACCTAGGGACAGATGCCGAGCAAGCCCTACGCCGTGCCAACCAAAAATTTGAATCTCGCTTTCGTAAGGTTGAAAACCACTTACGTGATAATGAAAAAAACATTCAACAATGTCAGCTAGATGAACTAGAATCGGCATGGCAGGCCGTCAAAAAGGCGAATAAGTAAATATCCTGTAATTGGCATAATTGATTTGTGACAATTAAAAACACCAGGGTGTGTGGTAGCTTTCACATTGTGGGAGTCAATGGGGTCTGGTATCATAATGTCCCGTCCAGAACTTCATTAATTTCCTCTAAATCCAACTCTCAGGTTTAGCATGACGACGAACTACATTTTTGTTACGGGCGGTGTTGTATCCTCCCTCGGTAAGGGTATTGCTGCAGCCTCATTGGCAGCCATTCTTGAAGCGCGTGGCCTTAACGTCACCATCATGAAACTCGACCCTTATATCAACGTGGATCCAGGGACAATGAGCCCTACCCAGCACGGGGAAGTATTCGTCACGGAAGACGGCGCAGAGACCGACCTTGATCTCGGCCACTACGAGCGCTTTATCCGCACCAAAATGACCAAGCGTAATAACTTTACCTCTGGTCGTGTGTATGCGGATGTACTGCGCAAAGAGCGCCGTGGAGATTACCTGGGAGCCACCATTCAGGTGATTCCACACATCACCAATTCGATCAAAGACCGCATCATCGCCGGTGGTGAAGGTCACGATATTGCCATTGTCGAAATCGGCGGGACAGTGGGCGACATTGAGTCGCTGCCGTTTTTAGAAGCGATTCGCCAGCTGACCGTTGAAGTCGGCCGCGAACATGCCATGTTTATGCACTTGACTCTGGTCCCTTATTTGGCGGCCGCGGGTGAAGTGAAAACCAAGCCAACGCAACATTCGGTGAAAGAGCTGCTATCGATTGGTATCCAGCCTGATGTACTGGTGTGTCGTAGTGAGCGCCCGATCCCGGCCAATGAGCGCGCGAAAATTGCGCTGTTCTGTAATGTGGCAGAAAAAGCCGTGATCACCATGAAAGACGTAGATTCTATCTACAAAATCCCATCACTCATCCGCTCTCAAGGCCTGGATGATCTGGTTTGCAGCCGTTTTGGCATTGAAGCGGCGGAAGCTGACCTGTCAGAGTGGGAACAGGTCAGCTACGAAGAAGCCAACCCAATGGGCGAAGTGACCATTGGTATGGTGGGTAAATATATCGAGTTGCCGGATGCGTATAAGTCTGTCAACGAAGCGTTGAAGCACGGTGGGTTGAAAAACCGTCTCACCGTCAACATCAAGTATGTAGACTCGCAAGATCTTGAAACACGTGGCACGGAAATGCTGCAAGACTTGGATGCTATCTTGGTACCAGGTGGATTTGGTGACCGAGGTGTAGAGGGCAAGATCCTAGCGGCACAATATGCGCGTGAAAACAAACTGCCCTATCTCGGCATTTGCCTAGGAATGCAGGTTGCCCTGATTGAATACGCGCGTAACGTCGCGGGTATGGAAGGCGCAAACTCGACCGAGTTTAACAAAGAGAGTAAATACCCAGTGGTGGGTCTGATCACCGAGTGGGTGGATGAAGAAGGCAAAGTGGAAGAGCGCAGTGAAACCTCTGATCTGGGCGGTACCATGCGTCTTGGCGCACAGCTTTGTCATCTTACGGAAGGGTCTAAAGCACACCAGCTTTATGGCAACACGCAGATCCACGAGCGTCATCGCCACCGTTATGAAGTGAACAACTTATTGCGTCCGCAGCTAGAAAAAGCGGGGCTTTCAATCTCAGGCTTGTCTGCAGATAAAAAGCTGGTGGAGATCATCGAGAACCCTGAGCACCCATGGTTTGTTGCGTGCCAGTTCCACCCAGAATTCACGTCGACACCACGTGATGGCCACCCACTGTTTGCCGGGTTTGTTGCGGCGGCAGGCAAAAAACAGCGCGGTGAGCTATAACCGAGATTCGAGCGGTCGCCTGAACGTAGGCAGCCGCTTTTATTTTTAAAAACAATGACAGACGAGAGGAATCACAATGTCTAAGATCGTTAAAGTTCTAGGCCGTGAAATCATCGATTCACGCGGTAACCCAACCGTTGAAGCTGAAGTACACCTAGAAGGTGGCTTCGTTGGTATGGCGGCAGCACCTTCAGGTGCATCAACGGGTTCTCGCGAAGCGCTAGAACTGCGTGATGGTGACAAGTCACGTTTCATGGGTAAAGGCGTTCTAAAAGCGATTGAAGCGGTTAACGGCCCAATCGCCGAAGCCCTACAAGGTAAAGACGCGAAAGCCCAAGCCGATATCGACCAAGTGATGATCGATCTCGACGGCACTGACAACAAATCTAAATTTGGTGCGAATGCTATCCTGGCGGTGTCTCTTGCTAACGCAAAAGCAGCTGCGGCTGCGAAAGGCATGCCTTTGTTTGAGCACATTGCTGAACTAAACGGCACGGCTGGTCAGTTCTCAATGCCTCTGCCAATGATGAACATCCTTAACGGTGGTGAGCACGCGGATAACAACGTTGATATCCAAGAGTTCATGATCCAGCCTGTTGGCGCGAAAACCCTGAAAGAAGCACTGCGCATCGGTGCGGAAGTATTCCACAACCTCGCAAAAGTACTGAAAGCCAAAGGCCTAAGCACTGCCGTGGGTGACGAAGGTGGTTTTGCACCGAACCTAGAATCAAACGCTGCTGCACTGGCTGCGATTAAAGAAGCGGTTGAGCAAGCGGGCTACGAGCTGGGTAAAGACATCACTCTTGCGATGGACTGTGCGGCGTCTGAGTTCTATGACAAAGAGCAAGGCATCTACAACATGAAAGGTGAAGGTAAAACCTTCTCTTCAGAAGAGTTTAACCATTACTTGGCAAAACTGGCTGAAGAATACCCAATCGTGTCTATCGAAGATGGCCTAGACGAGTCAGATTGGGATGGCTTTAAGCACCAAACTGAACTGCTGGGTGATAAACTTCAGCTAGTGGGTGATGACCTGTTCGTAACCAACACCAAGATCCTCAAAGAAGGTATCGACAAAGGTGTGGCGAACTCTATCCTGATCAAGTTCAACCAGATCGGTTCTCTGACCGAAACGCTGGCGGCGATCAAGATGGCGAAAGACGCAGGCTACACAGCCGTGATCTCTCACCGTTCAGGTGAAACAGAAGACGCCACCATCGCTGACTTGGCGGTTGGTACGGCTGCAGGCCAAATCAAAACCGGTTCGATGAGCCGTTCTGATCGTGTGGCTAAGTACAACCAGCTAATCCGTATTGAAGACGCGCTGGGTGAAAAAGCACCATTTAATGGTCTAAAAGAAGTGAAAGGCCAATAATCGGCACTTAAGCACTTTTTGCCAAAAAGCCGTCCCGTTTAACGGGGCGGCTTTTTTCATTTAGGAAAACCATGACACCAGCCAGCGGATCCGCTAGCCTATGCGGTTAGTCAATCAGGGTGTGAATACCCTGAGCCGATATTGGAAGGAGTACAGGTATGAGGCTGCTATCGGTTGCACTGTTTCTCACGCTCGTGTGGCTGCAGTACGAACTGTGGCTGGGTAAAAATGGCGTGACAGACTATTGGCAAATTGAAGCCAATGTCGCCGTACAGCAACAAGCCAACCAAAAACTCGTTAAGCGTAACCAGCAAATGTACGCAGAAATTGCGGATTTGAAGCGTGGGCAAGAAGCGATTGAAGAGCGCGCACGCAATGAGCTGGGCATGATAAAGCCGGACGAGACATTTTTCCGATTAGTCGATAAATCCCAGTAACTGACAGCCGTTGACTGGCGGTACAACCAAAGAAGATAACTTGTGGTCGAACAACCCCCTTTGCAGCACAACACCGCTTTACAGCCCGGAATAAGCGCCGTGGTACCTGCCGCAGGTGTCGGCAGCAGGATGCAAGCTAGCTGCCCGAAACAATACCTCCCTCTAGCCGGCAAAATGTTGATTGAGCATACCGTTGAGCGTTTACTCTCTCACCCTGCCGTGGCTGACGTGATCATCGCCATTGGTGCTGACGATAGCTACTTTGCGCACACTCGCTTGAGTGAGCGTCCGAATGTGCGTGTGGTCTTGGGTGGAGCGACGCGTGCCGCGTCGGTGCAAGCTGGACTCGATGTGGTCAATACGCAATGGGTGATGGTGCATGATGCCGCACGCCCTTGTGTGTCGCATGCCGATATCGACGCCTTGATTAGACAGGCGCAATCTCACCCGGATGGCGCCTTACTCGCGGCGCCGGTTAGAGACACCATGAAGCGTGCGGACGCGCAAGGGCAGGTGGCTCACACTGTCGAGCGTGAGGCGCTTTGGCATGCATTGACCCCACAAATGTTTTTAACCCAAACGCTAATCCAGGCACTTAATGTGGCAGGCGATCAGGTGACTGACGAAGCGTCTGCCGTTGAAGCGCTTGGGGGGAAGCCTGTGCTGGTCCCTGCCAGTGCCAGCAACATAAAAGTCACCCACCCTGAGGATAAGTGGTTGGCCGAGTTTTACCTTTCACAACAAGAAGGCAAATCATGATTCGAATTGGACATGGGTTTGATGTACACAAATTTGGTGGTGATGGCCCGGTGATCATTGGTGGTGTGGCTGTGCCTTATGAGCAAGGGTTGCTTGCGCACTCGGACGGTGATGTGGCACTCCATGCACTGTGTGATGCTCTGTTGGGCGCGATTGCTGCCGGTGACATTGGCCAGCATTTCCCAGACACCAGTGATGAGTGGAAAGGCGCCGACAGCCGTATGCTGCTGCGCGACGTTTACCGCAAAGTACAAGACAAAAGCTATCGCTTGGGCAATGCAGATATCACTATCATCGCGCAAGCGCCTAAAATGGGCCCACATATCGACGCAATGCGTGAAACCATCGCCAGTGATTTGTGTGTGACGGTGGATGCGGTTAACGTCAAAGCCACCACCTCAGAGCGTTTGGGGTTTACCGGACGCAAAGAAGGCATTGCCTGTGAGGCGGTGGTGCTATTAAACAAAGAGGCCGTATGACAGACTTACTCGCGCCCTTGGCTTACTTACATGGCCAACCGACACAGTCAGGAACGTTAAAAGCGTCACCGGACGATTTTATTGT
This sequence comes from Salinivibrio sp. KP-1, assembly GCF_000968645.1. Lineage (NCBI taxonomy): Bacteria > Pseudomonadati > Pseudomonadota > Gammaproteobacteria > Vibrionales > Vibrionaceae > Salinivibrio > Salinivibrio sp. KP-1. The sequence goes on from NZ_LAQR01000002.1 coordinate 268,844, forward strand.
CTCAGAATCCCTGGGTTTCACCCCATCAGGTCAAGGTGAACACTTTTTAGTGCGAATTAAAAAGCGTGGTGAAAATACCAAATACGTCGCCAATGAGCTGGCAAAAGCCTGTGGGGTTAGCTCGCGGCAAGTGAGCTGGGCGGGCCTTAAAGATCGTCACGCCGTGACAGAGCAATGGTTCAGTGTTCATCTGCCAGGCAAAGCGGATCCGGATTTAGCGGCGTTTGTCCAAAATCATCCAGGCGTTGTGAGCATTGAAGGGACAGCCCGGCATCAGCATAAATTGCGCCCTGGCGATCTGACCGGCAATCAGTTCACGCTCTGCATTCGTGACCTGGCGTCGCCACAGGCTTTAGTGCCGCGCTTAGCCGCGATAGCCGAGCAGGGCGTGCCCAATTACTTTGGTACACAGCGCTTTGGCCGTGATGGCAATAATGTTGAGATGGCGCGCGCCTGGGGACGTGGAGAGAAAAAAGTCCGAGACAAAAGCAAACGCAGTTTTTATCTCTCAGCAGCCCGATCGCTGCTGTTTAATCAAGTCGTCTCTGCACGAATAGAGGCGGATGCCTTTACCTCTACCTTGGCGGGTGACCTGTGTCTCGACGCGCAGCAGCAAACGTACTTGGTTGAGCAGGCAGGGCAGTGTCATTCTGCGATCACCGGCCCTCTGACCGGCGATAATGCGTTGCCCACTGAGGGGCAAGCACAGCACTTTGAGCAAGCGGTGGTCGACAAAGAGCCTGAGCTATTAGCCGTGATCCGTGATAATCGCATGCGCCATGACCGTCGTGTGTTGTGTTTACTGCCGCAAGCGATGACCTGGACACACGATGCTGACACCTTAACCGTGAGTTTCTTTTTACCCGCGGGCGCATTTGCCACCGCGGTGATGCGAGAGTTAGTCGTCGCGAGCCCACAAGGAGAGCACAATGCGAATATTGATTAGTAACGACGACGGTTACCATGCCCAAGGGATCCAAACCTTGACCGAAGCGTTATCGACCATCGCAGATGTGGTGGTGGCCGCGCCGGATCGTAATTGTTCAGGCGCGTCAAATTCACTCACATTGGAAAACCCCTTACGCGTGCGCGAACTTGGACCTCAGCGTTATGCGGTTCAGGGGACCCCCACAGACTCGGTGCATTTGGCGCTACGGCAATTGGTACCCTGGGAGCCTGATTTTGTGATCACTGGGATTAACCACGGTGCTAACCTCGGTGATGATGTGCTTTACTCGGGGACAGTGGCCGCGGCGACAGAGGGCTTTTTCCTGGGCGCGCCAGCTATTGCAGTCTCACTATGTGGTCACCAACACTTTGAGACAGCTGCGCATGTAGTGAAACAATTCTTAGCCAAGAACCAGCGCCATGCCGCGCCCAGCCACCGCCTCATTAATATTAATGTGCCCGATGTGCCAATCGATAGCCTAGAGGGGTGGAAAGTGACACGTCTTGGCGCCCGTCATCATGCCGAAGACGTGATAAAACAAAGCGATCCGCGGGGCAAACCGATATACTGGGTCGGTGCGCCAGGTCAAACCCAAGATGCAGGGCCGGGAACCGATTTTCACGCCATTGCGGCGCAGTACGTTTCTATTACGCCACTGCAGGTAGACTTAACCGCCCATGATACCCTAGGCGTGTTTTCACAATGGTTAAGTGAGTAGGCGGCAAACACGTCATCGTTGGTGAGCCGCATTGAGGCGGCAACCGTTTCAATAGACTTATACTCAGTGATAAAGGAAGCAGACGTTGAGTCAAGCGCAATCACTTATTCAATTTTTGCAGCAACAAGGTGTGACTGACACCGATGTGCTAAACGCCATGCAGGCGGTGCCTCGGCATTTATTTGTCTCTGAAGCCATGACCCACCAAGCTTACGGTAACAATGCGTTACCTATTGGATGGGGACAAACTATTTCACAACCTTATATTGTGGCTAAGATGACATCATTGCTCAATTTGCGACGCGATAGTCGCATTTTGGAAATTGGCACCGGATCGGGTTATCAAACAGCGGTCCTCGCTAACTTGGTTGATCATGTTTATTCTGTCGAGCGGATCAAACCATTACAAATGCTGGCCAAACGGCGCTTAAAGCAGCTAGATATTTATAATGTGTCGACAAAACATGGAGATGGTTGGCAAGGGTGGCCGTCGAAGGGCCCTTATGATGCGATCATGGTAACAGCGGCCGCGGCCCACGTGCCCGACGCGCTGTGCGATCAGCTCAATGATGGCGGCGTGATGCTTATTCCGATTGGTGATGATGAGCAAATATTGATGCGCGTCACTCGCCAAGGCACCACTTTTCACACCGAGACGGTTGAATCGGTTAAATTTGTTCCCCTGGTGGCAGGTGAGCTGGCATAAACTGTCTCAGAGATGGAGCTGTGTTTAAAAACAGATGAAAATCGCGCTTTTTCTGTCACTGTTAGTGGTTATATCTGGTTGTTCCTGGCGAGGGCCGGCACCGGTATCCAGCGTGACACCAGACTATACCAGCGTTGATAGAGGCAGCTATCGCGGCAGTTATTACGAAGTGAAGAAAGGCGATACCCTCTACTATATCGCTTATATCACGGATCGTGATATCGACGACATCATCGAACACAACAATCTACAGCCTCCCTATACCATTTATCCCGGGCAGACACTGGCTTTGTGGAAGCCCGCCTACCAACGCCCTGACGTGGCCCAATCCACATCAGGCGCGACAAATGTGGCCTCTGCCACAACGTCAGCTGCAAGCGCGAGCGTGGCAGCAGCATCTTCTAGAAAAAGCGCCAACCCTAGCAAATTCGAGGAAAAAAAGAAGTCTAAAACCGCGACTAAACGCACAAAAGGCGTTGAATCGGGGTCATCGTCGAGGTACAGTCAAACGAAAGAAAAAAGTAAACAGGCTGTTAACAAGCGGACCGCCAGCCCATCTAACCAACAGATAAGCTGGCAATGGCCAACCAGAGGCCGGATGGTGTCCCGATTTTCTAGCACAGAGCGAGGCAATAAGGGCATAGATATTGCTGGACAACGAGGACAGGGCATTCAGGCAGCGGCAGATGGAAAAGTCGTGTACGCCGGCAGTGCGCTTCGGGGTTACGGTAAATTAATAATAGTGAAACACAATGATGATTATCTAAGCGCCTATGCGCATAACGATAGTTTTTACGTTTCAGAAGGCCAAGCTGTCAAAAAGGGGCAGAAAATAGCTTCCATGGGCAGTTCTGGTGCAAACAGTGTTCGGTTGCATTTTGAAATTCGCTACAAAGGAAAATCGGTCAATCCGTTACATTATCTGCCAAAGCGGTAGCACAGGGTAACCAAGGTGATATCGCCGCAGCCACCAATGTGACGGGGCCGGTATAAGCAGAAATGCGTTCTGCTTAGCTGCTACGTCATAAGGGAGGCGCTATGAGCCAAACAAATACCGCAAAGAAACTGGACGGCTTGAACCAAGACGTTGAATTCGACACTGTGGAAGCACAAGCTGACGAGGTGCTCGAAGAAGTCGAAGAGGCAGTACAGCAACAAGCGGCCACTTCAAAGGCCTCTGATGCCACCCAACTCTACCTCAGCGAAATTGGCTTTTCACCGCTGCTTACCGCTGAAGAAGAGGTGCTCTACGCACGTCGAGCGCTGCGCGGTGACGAGGTTGCTCGCAAGCGTATGATTGAGAGTAATCTTCGCTTGGTGGTGAAAATCTCACGTCGCTATTCTAACCGTGGTTTAGCGCTGCTCGATTTGGTCGAAGAAGGAAACCTCGGCTTGATCCGTGCGGTGGAGAAGTTTGACCCTGAACGCGGCTTCCGCTTTTCAACCTATGCAACTTGGTGGATTCGTCAAACCATTGAACGTGCCATCATGAACCAAACGCGTACCATTCGCCTGCCTATTCACGTGGTGAAAGAGCTGAATGTGTATCTGCGCACGGCGCGCGAGCTGGCGCAAAAGCTTGACCATGAACCGACCGCTGAAGACATCGCGGCGCAGCTTGATAAGCCAGTGGAAGACGTGAACCGGATGCTTCGTCTTAACGAGCGTATTGGCTCTGTGGATAACCCAATTGGCGGCGATTCAGAAAAAGCCTTGCTAGACATCATTCCAGATGAGAAGCAAGACGGCCCAGAGTACACCACACAAGACGATGACATGAAAAAGTCGATTGTGCAGTGGCTACAAGAGCTTAACCCTAAGCAGCGAGAAGTGTTATCACGTCGTTTCGGACTTTTGGGTCACGAAGCGTCAACGTTGGAAGATGTGGGGCGTGAGATTGGTTTGACTCGCGAGCGAGTACGTCAAATCCAGGTGGAAGGGCTACGCCGCTTACGCGACATGCTGACGCATCAAGGACTGAGCATTGAATCGCTCTTTAATGTTGAGCAATAAACGCGCTGTCAATCTCGCATCAGTCATAGCGCGAGACTGACAATCATAGACGCAAATGAAGGGACAGCGATAGCTGTCCCTTTTTATTGGCGGTCATGATGGTTCGCAAGATGACGGCGCGGCTGATTAGCGAGATTGCTGTAACGCCTTGAGGGCATAGAGGGCGTCTAAGGCTTGCCGCGGGGTCATCTCATCAGGGTTTAACGCATCGACTGCGTTATCCAGTTCGCTGGGTTCAGGCAGTAAGGCGAGCTGAGCGGGGGCAGGATCACCGACCGTTTGTTCAGCATTAATGGTATGTTGGCCGCTTTGCTCTAGTTGTGCCAGTTTATGCTTGGCGCGCCGAATCACCGGCTTGGGAACGCCAGCGAGGCTCGCCACGGCCAGACCATAAGACTTACTGGCTGCCCCTTCCTGAACCGCGTGCATAAACGCAATGTCATCGCCATGCTCCATGGCATCAAGATGCACATTCACCAAGCCTTCCATTTGCCCTGGCAGTTCAGTGAGTTCGAAATAATGGGTGGCAAACAAGGTCATTGCTTGGATTTTCTCTGCCAACCATTCCGCGCTGGCCCACGCCAAAGATAAGCCATCGTAGGTGCTGGTACCGCGGCCAATCTCGTCCATCAACACCAAGCTGTTAGCAGTTGCATTGTGGAGAATATTGGCGGTTTCTGTCATTTCCACCATAAATGTGGAGCGGCCGGAAGCGAGATCATCAGAGGCACCAATACGAGTGAAAATGCGATCGACGGGTCCAATGGTTGCACGATCGGCGGGCACATAAGCACCAATATGACTCAGCAAGGTGATCAACGCGGTTTGGCGCATATAAGTGGATTTACCTCCCATATTAGGACCGGTAATGATCAACATTCGGCGCTCAGGACTTAAGGCGATGGGGTTGGGAATAAAAGGATCAGTCATCACTTGTTCAACCACAGGATGGCGACCGGCTTCAATATTGATCCCCGGTTTGTCGCTAAGGGTGGGGCGATGATAATTGAGTGTATCTGCTCGCTCGGCGAGGTTACATAGTACATCGAGCCCAGAGAGCGCTTCAGAGGCATGTTGCAGCTGGGCCAAGTGTGGTAGTAACAAATCAAACAACTCTTCCCACAAACGCTTCTCTAACGCTAACGCATTAGAGCGAGAGCTTAAGACTTTATCTTCGTGCTCTTTTAATTCTGGGATAATGTAACGCTCTGCATTTTTAAGCGTTTGGCGGCGGACATAGTGTGTCGGCACCCGATCGCTTTGCGCGCGGCTGATTTGGATGTAAAAGCCATGGACTTGGTTATAACCCACCTTCAGGGTATCGATGCCATATTGCTCGCGCTCGCGGGTTTCTAGTTCTTCTAAGTAGCGTGATGCGCCTTCCGATAAGTCGCGCCATTCATCCAGTTCCGCGTTGTAACCTGGCGCAATCACGCCGCCATCACGGATCACCACCGGCGGGTTATCGACCACTGCACGGGTGAGCAAATCTTGCAACTCTGGCATCGGTGTGGTGGCAGTGAGGTAATCGGAAAACGCACCGTGATCCAGCTCGGTGAGCAGTGTCTGTACCTCGGGCAGCTGTGCTAATGCGGTGCGCAGCCTTGCCATATCACGCGGACGGGCGGATCGCATTGCCAAGCGAGCCAGTACACGTTCAATGTCGCCGACAGGTTTGAGTGCTGCACTTAATTCCGAGTGTAGGCCACTATCAAGCAATGTCCCGATTGCATCCAAACGTTGGTTGAGTACATGGCTATCGCGTAGAGGTTGATGGAGCCAGCGCTTCAGTAAGCGACTGCCCATCGGCGTCGTCGTCCGATCCAAAACGTCAGCCAGCGTATTGTCGGTGCCGCCAGCGAGGTTTTGGGTGATCTCTAAATTACGCCGTGTGGCAGCGTCTAACACCACAGCGGTGTCTTGCTGATCTTTGATGATGGCACGAATATGGGGGAGCGCGGTGCGTTGGGTTTCTTTGGCGTACTGCAACACACAGCCAGCGGCACAGAGCCCCAGCGTACAGTCTTCCACGCCAAAACCGACTAAATCGCGCGTGCCAAATTGACCGGTCAGTTGACTGCGAGCAGTGTCGAGATCGAACTCCCAAATGGGGCGACGCCTTGCGCCGCGGCTCACCGCAAGTAAATCAGGGTAGGGAAAGTCTTCGGGGTAAAGCAGCTCTGCCGGTTGCGTGCGTTGCAGCTCCGCTTGCATTTGCTCGTAGGTGGCAGGTTCAGTCAGCACGAAGCGCCCTGATGTGATATCTAGGGTGGCAAAACCAAATTGGTCGTTATGACAGGTCAGTGCGGCGACCAAGTTATCAACCCGCTCGCTAAGCAGCGCTTCATCCGATACCGTACCGGGGGTGACGATTCGCACCACCTGGCGCTCAACCGGGCCTTTACTCGTGGCGGGGTCACCTATCTGTTCACAAATCGCCACCGGCTCTCCCAGCTGCACCAGCTTGGCTAAATACCCCTCTACGGCATGAAAGGGCACACCCGCCATGGGGATCGGTTCACCGCCTGAGCTGCCGCGCTTAGTCAGCGAGATATCCAAAAGCTGAGAGGCACGTTTGGCATCGTCGTAAAAGAGTTCGTAAAAATCCCCCATGCGATAGAACAGCAGTTCTTCAGGGTGCTGCGCCTTGAGTTTGAGGTACTGTTGCATCATAGGGGTGTGCTTTTCGAGCGCTTGTACTGTCACGACTAGACCTGCAAAATGGAACATTGAAAAGGGTAGGTAGAATACGTGATCGTACGGCAAAGGGTAAAGTTGCGGTACCGGTTTCTTCACCCTAAACAAAAGGAGTGAATGGTGGAACAGTTATTCTCGCTAGCAAAGCAACTCGGCGACGCCTTATTGGATGCGGGCTTAACGGTGACCACCGCAGAGTCTTGCACCGGTGGCGGTATTGCTTACTGCTTGACGGACGTGCCGGGTAGCTCGCAGTGGTTTCAGCAAGCTTGGGTCACCTATAGCAACCAGGCTAAGCATCAACAGGTGCATGTGCCAGACGATTTATTGACCCAATACGGCGCGGTCAGTGAGCCTGTGGTAACGGCCATGGCAGAGGGCGCACTTAATGAGGCTGCCGCTGACTTGGCGATTGCCGTTAGCGGTGTCGCCGGCCCGAGTGGTGGCAGTGCGGATAAACCTGTTGGCACCGTGTGGTTCGCATGGGCTTGGCATGGCGGCGAAACCGACACTGAAGTGTGTCATTTTGAGGGTGATAGGCGCGCGGTCCGTGAACAAACGGTCGTGCACGCGTTGTCACATGCTCTCATGCGCTTGTCTCCGTAACTGGAGGCGTGTCGCATCACAAAGATTTTTTCTATACAGGGCTAGACACTGTATAAATGGACAGTATACTTAGCCCCAATTACTGATAGCTTTCATCGCATAGCGATAGCGTTTTATTTCCTGGAGACTGAAATGGACGATAACAAAGAAAAGGCGCTCGCAGCCGCACTCGGACAAATCGAAAAGCAATTTGGCAAAGGCTCAATCATGCGTCTGGGTGATGACCGCACTATGGACATCGAAACCGTATCGACCGGCTCTTTGTCTCTCGATATCGCCCTAGGTGCAGGTGGCCTGCCTTTTGGTCGTATTATCGAAATCTATGGCCCAGAGTCATCAGGTAAAACGACGCTGACGCTAGAAGCGATTGCCGAAGCACAAAAAATGGGTAAGACCTGTGCCTTTATCGACGCTGAGCATGCCCTTGACCCTATTTATGCGCGCAAGCTGGGTGTGGATATCGATAACCTTTTGGTCTCTCAGCCAGATACCGGTGAGCAAGCGTTGGAAATCGCTGATGCACTGACACGCTCGGGCGCTGTCGATATGATCGTCATTGACTCGGTAGCGGCATTGACACCTAAAGCTGAGATTGAAGGCGAGATGGGCGACTCACACATGGGTCTGCAAGCGCGTATGTTGTCACAAGCGATGCGTAAGCTCACAGCCAACATCAAAAACAGCAATACTATGATGGTATTCATCAACCAAATTCGCATGAAAATTGGTGTGATGTTTGGTAACCCAGAAACCACGACTGGGGGTAACGCGTTAAAATTCTACGCCTCGGTTCGCCTGGATATTCGCCGCATTGGTGCGATTAAAGAAGGTGACGAAGTGGTGGGGAACGAAACCCGCGTCAAAGTAGTAAAAAACAAAGTCGCTGCACCCTTCAAACAAGCTGAGTTCCAAATCCTTTACGGCCAAGGCATTAACTTGCAAGGTGAATTAGTGGACTTGGGCGTAAAACACAAGCTGGTAGAAAAAGCCGGTGCTTGGTATAGCTATAAAGGCGATAAAATTGGCCAGGGCAAAGCAAACGCATGCAAATACCTAAAAGAAAACCCGCACGTCGCTGAAGAAATCGACACCACCTTGCGTGAGATGCTACTGCAAACCGCACTAAATAACGAAGCGGTCGACGCGAACGCGGAAGCAGAAACCGAGGACGACCAACTGTAATGGCCGCGTCGTGCCAAGAGGTCGCGGTGGGTTTATTGGCCCGCCGTGACCACTCTGTTCACGAACTGCAGCAAAAACTGTCGCAACGCGGCTTTGACCAAGACACCATCGACATCACACTGGAGCAGTGTCTGGCGCGTGGGTGGTTGGATGATGCCCGCTTTGCGGCCAGCTTGTTGCGCCAAGGTGTAAGTAAACACCATGGCTGGTTACGTATTTGCCAAGACGCCAAGCGAAAAGGTATCGACACTGAGTTATTATCACGCGCCGAACAGGAGCAGGAGGTTGACTGGTATGCGCTAGCCAGAGAGACCGCAGAGCGTAAATATGCCTATCTCGATGGTCGCCTTCCGCCTGCCGAGCAAAAGGAAAAAGCCAAACGCATGCGCTTTTTACAGTCACGTGGCTTTAACTTTGATCAAATCCAATACGCACTCAGTCACGACGATCCGGACACGCATTTCTAAACCAATCCCACTCTGTCTCTTTTCCGCACGCGATCGGTTGTTTACAATGGCGTAAATAAAACCATGCTTCCATCGCGTCACGACCATATCTGGTTGCTAACGCAATATTCGATTATCAGGATTAGCCAATGTATATGAGCACTGATGAGATCCGTACAGCGTTTCTCAAGTTCTTTGAAAGCAAAGGGCACCAGATTGTGCCTAGCTCGTCGCTCGTGCCTGCCGATGACCCAACGCTTTTGTTTACCAACGCAGGAATGAACCAGTTTAAAGACACCTTTTTAGGGGTTGAAAAGCGTGACTACACGCGTGCAACGTCAGCACAGCGTTGTGTGCGGGCGGGCGGCAAACACAACGACCTTGAAAACGTCGGTTTTACCGCGCGCCATCATACCTTCTTTGAAATGCTCGGCAATTTCAGCTTCGGTGATTACTTCAAGCAAGATGCGATTCAGTACGCGTGGACGTTTTTGACTGAAACGATTGGCTTGCCAAAAGAAAAGCTACTGGTGACTGTTTACAAAACCGATGACGAAGCGTTCGATATTTGGCACCAGCAAATTGGCGTGCCTGCGGATCGCATTGTGCGTATTGGTGATAAGGAAGGCGGTAAGCCTTACGAGTCAGACAACTTTTGGCAAATGGGCGATACTGGGCCATGCGGACCATGCAGTGAGATCTTTTATGATCACGGTGAGCATATCTGGGGCGGTCCTCCAGGCACGCCAGAAGAAGACGGAGATCGCTTCATTGAGATCTGGAATATCGTCTTTATGCAATTCAATCGTCAAGCTGACGGTACGATGGAGAACCTACCTAAGCCGTCAGTGGATACCGGCATGGGGATTGAGCGGATTGCGGCCATCAAGCAGGGCGTCCATTCCAACTATGAAATTGATGTTTTCCAGCAATTAATTAAGCAAGTCGCGGAGATCATCGGGGTTGAAGATCTGACTAACCAGTCTTTGCGCGTGGTGGCAGACCATATCCGCTCTTGTGCGTATTTGATTGTTGATGGCGTGATGCCATCGAACGAAGGGCGGGGCTATGTGTTGCGCCGTATTATTCGCCGCGCGGTTCGTCATGGTAACAAGCTCGGCAGCAAAGACGCGTTTTTCTACAAGTTGGTTGGTCCTCTCGCCACCATCATGGGGACGGCAGGTGAAGACTTGCGTGCGCAGCAAACCATGGTGGAAAAAGTCCTTAAGATTGAAGAAGACAACTTTGGCCGCACGCTTGAGCGTGGCATGTTGATGTTGGAAGAGGCTTTGGACAAGGTTAAGGGTGACGAGTTGGATGGCGAAACTGTCTTCAAACTCTATGACACATACGGCTTCCCAGCAGACTTAACTAACGATGTTGCGCGTGAGCGCGGTTATCGTATTGATGAAGCCGGCTTTGAAGCGGCGATGGCAGCCCAGCGTCAGCGCGCGCGGGAAGCCGGGCAGTTTGGCACCGACTACAACCAAGCGATAAAAGTGGAGCATGGCTCGGACTTTTGTGGTTACACAGGGACAGAAGGCACCGGTCAGATCACTGAGATTTTTGTCGACGGAGATACCGTTGATAGCCTGGTATCAGGCGATAAAGCGGTCGTGATCCTTGACCACACCCCTTTCTACGCCGAGGCTGGTGGCCAGTGTGGTGATACAGGGGTGATAGAAACAGACCAAGGGCAATTTACCGTGACGGATACCCAAAAAGCGGGGCAAGCCATTGCGCATTACGGTAGCTTGTCGGAAGGGCAACTGAGTGTCGGGACACAAGCAACCGCTCGCGTCGATGCAGAGCGTCGTCACGCGGTAGCGATGAATCACTCCGCCACCCACTTACTGCACGCCGCGCTGCGTGAGGTACTGGGGGAGCACATTGCGCAGAAAGGCTCGCTCGTCCGGCCTGATGGTTTGCGTTTTGACTTCTCACACCTTGAACCTGTCACCGCTGACGAACTCAAAGCGGTTGAGCGGATCGTGAATCAGCAAATCCGTGAAAATAGCCCCGTGCAGACTGAGGTGATGGATATCGAAGCTGCCAAGCAAAAAGGGGCGATGGCACTGTTTGGTGAGAAGTACGATGACCAAGTGCGCGTACTGAGCATGGGCGACTTCTCTATCGAGCTGTGTGGCGGGACACACGCGACGCGTACAGGTGACATTGGGATGTTTAAAATCGTCTCGGAAGCGGGTATCGCGGCCGGTGTGCGTCGTATTGAAGCCATTACCGGGCAAGCGGCCATTGATAGCGTTTATCAGCAACAGGCGGACTATGAAGCCAAGCTTGACGATGCCCAGAGCAAAGCGAAAGCGTTAGAAAAACAAATTCAGCAGCTTAAGCAGAAATTGGCCGCACAAGAAAGTGCTGGGCTGATCAATCAAGTCCGTGAGCTAAACGGGGTAAAAGTGTTGATTAGCCAACTTGATGGCGCGGATAACAAAGCGCTACGTAGTATGGTTGATGATCTGAAAAACCAAATGGGTAGCGGTATCGTGCTGCTCGGCAATGTGGCTAATGACAAAGTCGGCCTGATTGCGGGTGTCACCAAGGATTTGACCGGCACGGTAAAAGCGGGTGAACTGGTCAACCTTGTCGCGCAACAAGTGGGTGGCAAAGGCGGTGGTCGTCCTGATATGGCGCAAGCGGGGGGCAGTGATGTGAGTGCACTGCCTAGCGCGCTAGCCTCAGCAGAGACATGGCTCACTGAGCAGTTGTAATACACTTTTGTTTTTATTGAAAAGTCAAGAGGGTCGCGTATTGCGACCCTTTTTTGTGATCTAGATTAATAATTGCACTTTTTTTCTGATTCTGTATAGTGCAACGCCTTAAGCGCTGTGTCAGCGGTAAGACGTGATATTGGTTAGATTTTGTCGCCACGCTGGCCAATGCAGCACAGATTTCTCTTACACTGTTATCTCAGGTCAATCGCCTCCACGGCTAACGGCATGATGATAAAACAGTAAATTTCTCTGCCCTTTTCTGGATATGGTGTGATAATTCGGCCATAGTGTGGAATACGGACGCGAGTAAGCGCCCGTATTGGCATCATGAGCAGGGAAAGAATCCAACGATCACAGGTAACGGGCCGATACGCTGGCGGGTTATCTGGCTCAGACACTAATTGAATAAGTAAAAGATTGATACTCAAGGAGTAGAAGCATGCTGATTTTAACTCGCCGTGTGGGCGAAACCTTGATGATTGGTGATGAAGTCACTGTCACTGTATTGGGTGTAAAAGGTAACCAAGTCCGTATTGGTGTGAATGCACCGAAAGATGTTTCGGTTCATCGTGAAGAGATCTACATGCGTATTCAGGCCGAAAAAGGCGCGCCTTCAGGTGGTCAGAGCGACTACTAACAAGGCAAGAAGAGGTCGACCACAGGTCGGCCTTTTTTATCGCCGCTTTTCCCATAAAATCAGAATGAAACGGCGATAAATCCAACAATAAAATCGGGCTGTGGGTGATAATTGTCCATTTGTTGGTGGCAAGACGATTTTTGCCAGAAAAGTGTTTGACATATATGTGGCTCAAAGTAATATGTGCACCCGCAGCGACGGTGAGGTGGCCGAGTGGCTGAAGGCGCTCCCCTGCTAAGGGAGTATACGGTTTGTAGCCGTATCGAGGGTTCGAATCCCTCCCTCACCGCCATGTTGTTGCAAGCAAGATAGATGCGCGTCCGTAGCTCAGCTGGATAGAGTACCTGGCTACGAACCAGGCGGTCGGAGGTTCGAATCCTCCCGGACGCGCCACTACTTGCGGTGAGGTGGCCGAGTGGCTGAAGGCGCTCCCCTGCTAAGGGAGTATACGGTTTGTAGCCGTATCGAGGGTTCGAATCCCTCCCTCACCGCCATGATTTACAAGCCTGCCTTGTAGTAAGATGTGCGTCCGTAGCTCAGCTGGATAGAGTACCTGGCTACGAACCAGGCGGTCGGAGGTTCGAATCCTCCCGGACGCGCCATCTCTTCACGGAAGACCCGCAAGATTGTTCATGATGAACGTAAGATTGACGACACGCGCTCGTAGCTCAGCTGGATAGAGTACCTGGCTACGAACCAGGCGGTCGGAGGTTCGAATCCTCCCGAGCGCGCCATCTTCAATCTTAGCCAATCCGTCAGCGCGTCCGTAGCTCAGCTGGATAGAGTACCTGGCTACGAACCAGGCGGTCGGAGGTTCGAATCCTCCCGGACGCGCCATTTTGGCTCCCCTTCGCACATCGCCTCGCGGCATGACTTGTCGCCAATCGGGCAAAACCGACCGTTTTCGCGTCTTCATCCTCGTTTCTGTGACGTCCTCTTATTTCAACACGTTTACCTTCTTGCTGTTTATCATCCCGGAATGTTTGTCGTGCCCGGCTTTCAACGATCTTGGTCGCTTTCGGAAAAACGCTTTTTCCATAAGTGCTACAGTCGTGAGGCTGGCATTGCTTTTCTCGACAGTAGCGCTCTGCCGCTCGCCGTTGCTACTCGCCTGCTGACCGTGAGTTTGCATAAACATCCCGTTGATCCGTCTTTTTTAATCAGTGAGTGAAAATGCCCATTAACGGACGTTATGAGGTAACAAAAACGCAATAGTCAGATTGTCATTTATGCGAATTGTTAGTATTTTGAACGCCGATGATGAATTTGCCACCAAGATAAATGGATAATAACGGGGCAATCACTGCTTCGATGTAAGCAAGAGTGAGCGTGACAAGGAAGAAAATCATGGATTTAGGCCCGCTTTTAGAACAGGCAATGATGCTGATGTTAACTGGCATGGTTGTTGTGTTTGTATTTCTCTCGATATTAATTTTTTTGGTCCGCCAACTGGAACGTTTTGGCGACCCTATCCCACCTGCCGTGGCGAACGCGGCCGCTCAGCCCAAAGCCCAAGCTGCACCTGACGCATCACAGCCGTCATCGGATGTGATTGCCGCGATCACTGTGGCTGTTCAGCAGTACCGCCAACGTCACCGTTGAGTGGTCAGGCACATATAAAAAAGGAGTTTGTTATGTCTACGCCGTTAGCTATTACCGATGTGGTATTGCGCGATGCCCATCAGTCGTTGTTTGCCACACGTCTGCGTTTGGACGATATGTTGCCAATTGCTGCCGAGCTGGATCAAATTGGTTTTTGGTCATTGGAAACCTGGGGTGGGGCGACCTTTGATGCTTGTATTCGCTATCTGGGTGAAGATCCTTGGGTACGCTTGCGAGAGCTCAAAAAAGCGATGCCAAATACCCCGATGCAGATGCTGCTACGTGGTCAGAACCTGTTAGGTTATCGCCACTACGCTGATGATGTGGTGCACAAATTTGTCGAGCGCGCACATGCAAATGGCATGGATGTGTTCCGAATTTTTGATGCCATGAATGATGTCCGTAACTTCCAAGCAGCAGTGGGGGCGGCGGTGGATGTCGGTGCGCATGCGCAAGGCACGATCTCCTACACCACCAGTCCAGTGCACACCATGGACACTTGGACAGATTTGGCCAAACAGTTGGAAGATCTTGGCTGCCACTCGTTATGTATTAAAGACATGTCTGGTTTATTAAAACCTTATGAAGCGCACGAGCTTGTAAGCCGCATCAAAGCAGCCTGTGATATCCCCTTATCCTTGCACTGTCACGCGACGACGGGGCTATCGACGGCCACGGCCGTCAAGGCGGTTGAAGCAGGCTTGGATGTACTCGATACTGCCATTTCTTCCATGAGCCAGACATACGGACACACGCCGACGGAAACTGTGGTGGCGATGCTCGAAGGCACTGAGCGTGACACGCAGCTTGATCTGAACAAGCTAGAGTCGATTGCGGCTTATTTCCGTACTGTGCGCAAAAAGTACGCGCAATTTGAAGGGCAGCTCAAAGGGGTCGACTCACGTATTTTGATAGCACAAGTGCCCGGTGGCATGCTGACCAATATGGAGAGCCAGCTCAAAGAGCAGGGGGCGGCCGACAAAATGGACGAGGTGTTAGAGGAAATTCCTCGGGTTCGTGAAGATTTAGGCTATATCCCCTTAGTCACCCCGACCTCGCAAATTGTCGGCTCTCAGTCGGTCATTAACGTGCTAACCGGTGAGCGCTACAAGAGCATTACCAAAGAAACGGCGGCCCTTTTGAAAGGGGAGTATGGGAAAGCCCCCGCGCCGGTTAATGCCACCCTCCAGGCTCGCGTGTTAGACGGCGAAGAGGCGATCACTTGTCGTCCTGCCGATAAACTGGCACCGGAAATGGATGCCCTGACCCAAACACTGACCGACAAAGCCGCGGCCGAGAATGTCACCTTGGCGGAGCAGACCATTGATGATGTGCTGACTTACGCCCTGTTCCCGCAGGTGGGATGGAAGTTCTTACAAAACCGAGGTAACCCTGAAGCATTTGAACCGGCACCAACCGGGGAGCCAGCCTCTGCGTCCGCCGCTCCTCAGCCATCAGGCAGTGGCGACGTGGAAACCTATAGTGTGCGTGTTAACGGCCAGGTCTATCAGGTAGATGTAGGGCCAGATGGGGCGCTGGGTGACATTCAGCCAGTGAGTCAGGTGTCAGCGTCGGCGAGTGCGCCAGCCCCTCAAGCCGCACCAAGCAACCTTGAGCCGGTAACGGCACCTTTGGCAGGCAACATCTTTAAAGTGATGGTGACCCCTGGTGAGCACGTGCAGGAAGGTGATGTCCTAATCATTTTGGAAGCGATGAAGATGGAAACCGAGGTGCGGGCAGCCCATGCGGGCACGGTCCAAGATGTACAAGTGAAAGAAGGCGATGCCGTGACCGTTGGCATGCCGTTATTGCACTTAGGATAAGAGGGCAGCATGGAAGGATTAATGATCCTGTGGTCGGAAACTGGACTGGCAAACTTCCAGTGGCCACAGCTTGTAATGATTGCCGTGGGCTGCCTATTACTCTTTTTAGCGATTCGGCGCGGCTTTGAGCCCTTGCTTTTGTTACCTATCGGTTTTGGGGCGATATTGGCGAATATTCCCAATGCGGGCTTTAACGAGCCGGGCGGCCTGCTTTACTACGTCTATCATGTCGGGATTGATACTGGCGTGTTCCCCCTCCTGATCTTTATGGGGGTGGGGGCGATGACCGATTTTGGCGCGCTGATTGCTAACCCGCGCACCTTGTTGCTGGGTGCGGCGGCACAGTTTGGTATTTTTGCCACTTTGTTTGGTGCCATTTTACTTAACTTGGTGCCAGGCATGGCGTTTAGCCTGCAAGATGCGGCTTCCATCGCGATAATTGGTGGTGCGGATGGGCCGACGGCTATTTTCCTCGCCAGTCGATTATCGCCGGACTTGCTCGGGGCCATTGCCGTGGCGGCGTACAGCTATATGGCATTGGTACCGATTATTCAGCCCCCGATCATGAAGTTGTTCACCTCTGCAAGTGAACGCAAGATTGAGATGAAGCAACTTCGTCATGTGTCGAAAACCGAGAAAGTGCTGTTTCCATTGGCGGTACTGATGATGACCATCTTATTTTTGCCCTCGGCAACGCCGCTGGTTGGTATGTTCTGCCTCGGTAACTTGATGCGAGAGTGTGGCGTGGTGGATCGCTTATCGGGCACTGCCCAGAATGAGCTGATCAACATTGTTACCATTTTTCTCGGTCTGGCTGTGGGCTCCAAATTGGAAGCCGACAAGTTCCTCCAGTTTGAAACCCTTGGCATCTTGGTATTGGGCGCAGTCGCGTTCAGCATCGGGACGGGAACAGGCGTACTGATGGCTAAACTCCTTAATCGCTTTAGCCGCGACCCTATCAACCCATTGATTGGTGCGGCTGGGGTGTCGGCGGTTCCCATGGCCGCCCGTGTGGTTAACAAGGTCGGATTGGATGCTAACCCGCATAACTTCTTACTAATGCATGCGATGGGGCCAAATGTGGCTGGTGTCCTGGGGTCTGCGGTGGCGGCCGGTATTTTGTTGGCGCTGGTTGGCTAATCGTCAGTGATTTGACACCAAGCAGATAAAAAGAAAATAGCGGTAGGCATTGAGTCTGCCGCTTTTTTTGTTAAGACTAGAGGTTTACGCTTTGCAATGGCTCTGTGCTTAATCTCTTCGTTAAGGCAAATACCATTACTGTATACGCCAGCATAAGCACAATGGCATGCGAAAGGAGTCAATATGTCGAACAATCTCTCTCTTGCAATCACTGAATTTGGCGCACCAGAGGTACTTACCCCGGTCAACAGTTCGATTCCTTCTCCCTCTGAAGAACAGGTGCTGATTCAAGTGAAGGCTGCAGGCGTTAACCCCATTGATGTGAAAACGCGTGCCGGACTCGGCTGGGCCGCTGAGCATAATCGCGATCATTTGCCTTGGGTGCCTGGCTATGATGTTGCAGGTGTTGTGGTGGCGAATGGCACCAATGAAAGCAAGTTTGATGTCGGGGATCGTGTCGCTGGGATGATTGGCTTTCCGACCGAAGGCGGGGGATACAGCCAATATGTGGTCGCTGATGCCGGATTATTATCAACAGTACCGCCAAGTGTGCCAATGGTGGATGCCGCTGCAGTGCCATTGGCTGGGCTGACGGCTTGGCAAGCGCTTGAGCATGGTAAACTGGTGCGTGATGAAAAAGTATTGATTTTAGCGGGCGCCGGCGGCGTCGGGCACCTTGCGGTGCAGTTGGCCGTGCGTCTCGGGGCGCAGGTTTATGCCACTGCCTCTGAAAACAATCATGCATTTCTACGTCAACTGGATGCGACCCCCATCGATTACCATCAAGCGCATTGGGCCACCGCCAATGGTGAATTTGACCTGGTGATTGATTTGGTGGGAGGGGACACCGCCATTGATGCATTAGCAAGCCTAAAAACAGGTGGGCGTATCGTCACAGTCCCCACCAATACGCGCGATACCATTACCTCCGCCGCTGCCGAGCGAGGGCTGAAGGCGACAGGTATGTTGGTTGATCCAAATACTTGGCAGACCCAGCGCTTGCTCGATATGCTGGACCAAGGTGAACTTAAGATCGATATCGCTGCGGTCTACCCGCTTGAGCAGGGCGCGCAGGCACATTACGCACTCGAGGCAGGCCATACTCGCGGTAAACGTGTGTTGGAAATGCCTTCGTCTTAACCTCAGGGCTTCGTCTTCCGGCTCTCGTCGAGTTGATGAGGCCGTGGCGTCGTAGAGAGTTCGCGCTGAACCAATGATAATACATGGGGTCGAATGGACGATTGGGCGCTGCTGGCAACGCTGTTTGCCACCAGCTTTTTAGGTGCGACCTTATTGCCAGGTGGCTCTGAGGCCAACTTGGTGTATTTATTAACTCAGCACTCATTCGCGGATGGGATCGTTGTGGCGATTGCCACGGTAGGCAACACACTCGGTGGCATGACCAATTACGCCATCGGGCGTTGGCTGCCTGATTATCAACCGCATCAATCATGGCACCGCCGAGCGCTTGCTGGGCTGCAACGCTATGGTTATGCTGCCTTGCTATTAAGCTGGGTACCGATTATTGGTGATCCGCTTTGCGTGGTTGCCGGTTGGCTGCGCCTTCGACAATCTTGGTGCTGGCTGATTATCTTTGTTGCAAAAGCATCGCGCTACCTAGTGATTGTCATCTCAATCCGTTGGGTAGCAGGTTAGGAACTATCATATGCCACGTTTATTGCTTGCCACGTTTTTCTTTCTATCTGTGTTGTCTGGATGCCATTTGACTGGCTCAGCCCCAACCCAAACACCTGAGGGCGTCACTTGGATTAAAACCGTCGCGCCTCCGCCAGGGAGTGCGCAAGTCCCGTATCAGCAATTTGAATTAGATAATGGACTGACGGTGTTGTTGCATGAGGAGCACTCCGACCCTCTTGTCAACGTTGATGTACGTTACCATGTGGGCTCTGCCCGAGAAGAGCCGGGAAAATCAGGCTTTGCGCATTTTTTTGAACATATGATGTTTGAAGGCTCTGAGCACGTAGATGATCACGGAAAACGTATTAAAGAGGTGGGGGGCTATAACAATGGCTCGACCAATCGCGACACCACCCAGTATTACCAGACCGTACCGGCCAACGAGCTTGAGCGTGTCCTTTGGCTTGAATCTGATCGCATGGGCTTTTTGCTCGGTGCGGTCTCTCAGCGCAAATTTGAAGTGCAGCGTGACACGGTGAAAAACGAACGGGCATTTCGGATAGACAATGTCCCGTATGGCCGCGTTAACGAGACCATTAATCAAGCACTCTACCCTGAGGGTCACCCATACTCATGGCCGGTGATTGGTTATGTTGAGGACCTTAACCATGTCGATGTTGGCGATCTCAAGCAATTCTTCCTGCGCTGGTATGGGCCGAATAATGCCACCTTGACCATTGGTGGCGACATTGATGTTCAGACAACCTTAGCGTGGGTGAAAAAATACTTTGGTGATATTCCTCAAGGCCCATCAATACCAGAGGCGAAACCGCAACCGGTCACGCTGGACGGCTCTCGCTTTGTGACATTGGAAGATAAGGTATCGCAACCGGTATTGGTGATGACCTTTCCTACCAGTGTGCCTGAGACGGACACCACGACGCGCCTGGGGGTACTGGCCAATGTATTGGGGCAAGGGCGTGACAGTGTCCTTTATCAATCCCTGGTACAAACGGGGCAGCTGTTAAGTGCAGGCGCATCGCACCAGTGTGGTGAGCTAGCTTGTACGTTTGAGGTCTACGGTGTCGGTCGCCAAGGTCAATCTCTGGCTGAGATCCGTACCTTGTTAGCGCAAACCATGACGCAGTTTGAGGCAAAAGGCGTCAGTGACGAGGATATCAACCAAATCCAATCCATGGTGGAAGCCGATAATATCTTTGCGCTACAAAGTGTCGACGGTAAGGTCTCACAGCTGGCCAGTGATTATACGCTCTACGGTGATGCAAACCGTATGAATCAGCGCCTTTCACGCCTGAATGCGGTGACCCCTGACAAGGTGATGGAAAGCTATCGGCAGTGGATAAAAGATCAGCCCGCAGTAAACACCAGTGTGGTCCCTATTGGACGGACGGACTTGGTCGCTGCGCCCGCGAATTTTATCTATCAACGTCCAGAATATGAACAGGCACAGACGCAAAACCAGCACGACACGTTAGCACGACGTGAACCCCCAGAAAATTTCGATCGCACCCAGATCCCGGCTCCTAATGGGAGTGTCACGGTTAATGTGCCACGCATTTATCGGGCCGACTTGGACAATGGGATGCATCTGGCAGGCACAGTGAGTCGCGAGACACCCACGGTCACCTTGCAGCTTCGTTTACCTGCCGGCACCTTGATGGAGCCTAACGATCAGCGAGGTATCGCTAACTTAACGGCAACCATGGTGACCGAGGGCGCAGCAGGTATGTCGGCCGCTGAGCTCACTCGAGCCCTAGACAAGCTGGGCAGTCAAGTCAATATCGACGCGGACAGTTACCATACACAAATCACGGTAACATCACTGAAAAAGCATCTGGGTGAGACCCTGAAACTCGTGAATAAAACCTTGCGCGCGCCGACCTTTGCAGAAGAAGATTTTGATCGTGTTAAAGCCCAGTTGTTGGAAGGTCTGGCATCTCGCGCCGATGATGCAGGCTGGCTAGCCAGCCAAGCGACAAACCAGCTGTTATATCAAGATGCCACCTTCCGTGCGCCAGAGGGCGGCGTCGCGGAAGATATTGCAGCGATGACACTTGACGATGTTAAACACTTCTATCGCCAGCACTACGTATTGCGAGGCAGCCAACTGATTGTGGTGGGCGACCTTTCTCGTGAACATGCGATCAATCTCGCCAACCGGATCACACCGTGGCAAGCGCAAACGCAGCCTACGGCTCAGGTGGCGCGTGCTGTCCCGAAAGACTACGACCAGGCACAAATTTGGCTGGTAGATAAACCGCAAGCCCCACAAACCAGTATTCGTATGGTGCGCCATGGTATGCCATACGATGCCACCGGCCCGATGTTTAAAACCCGCTTGGCCAACTTTAATTTAGGGGGCAATTTTAATGCGCGCCTGAATCAAAACTTGCGTCAAGATAAAGGTTATACCTATGGCGCGCACAGTGGTGTTTATGGAGGCCGACAGACAGGCACCATAGAAGTCAGTACCGATGTACGTGCTGATGCGACGCACGATGCGATTAAAGCGCTATGGCAAGAGATGGCGCATGCACAAGAAAATGGCTTTTCGGCACAAGAATTGGCCTATCTGCGTCAATCGAGTGGTCAGCGTGATGCGCTGAGTTATGAAACGCCATGGGAAAAAGCAGGCTTGATAGCACATATTGAAGCCTTTGATTTAGACGACAACTACCGAGAGGCACAAAAAGCCTTATTGCAATCAATCTCATTGCAACAGCTGAATGCCCAGGCGGCACGTTGGTTTGATCCTAACGACTATCAAATTATTGTGGTCGGGGATGCCTCTCGTCTTGGTGATAGCTTACGTCAACTTGGCTTGCCAGTCCGCACGTTAGCGCTCGATTACCGATAAGCCTATTTGGATAAACTTACTCCGCTGCGTGATGGCTTTTGAGTAATAGCTTGTTTATATTGACCGCCACGCAGCTTAAAAAAATAAGAGATACATTTTGACTGACTTTACCCAACGGTTAGCGCGTTTAGCGCAAAACCCAGATGCATTAAAGGGGATTGGCCGCGGATTGGAGCGCGAGGCATTACGCATTACGCCAGCAGGTCATTTAGCGCAAACGGCGCATCCAGAGACACTTGGATCCGCGCTGACACACCGTTGGATCACGACGGATTTTGCTGAATCACTGTTGGAGTTTATTACGCCGGTTAACACGTCGGTGAAAGGGATGCTGGATGAGTTGCAGGATATCCATCGCTTTACCTATCAGCAAATGAGCGACGAACAGTTGTGGCCTATGTCAATGCCGTGCGTGGTGGCATCCGAAGACGATATCACCTTAGCGCAATACGGCAGCTCAAATATTGGGCGGATGAAGACCTTGTATCGCCAAGGGCTCAAGCATCGCTATGGCAGTGTGATGCAAGTGATCTCAGGGGTGCATTTTAACATCTCTTTGCCTGAGACATTTTGGCAGCATCTGTACCACTCAGACACGGTAAGCCAAGCGTCAGTCACCCAAGGTTACTTTGATCTTATTCGTAATTATTATCGCCATGGTTGGATGATCCCTTATCTATTTGGTGCGTCACCTGCGTTATGTGGCTCGTTTATCAAGCATGCGCAAAGCCAGTTGCCCTTTGAGCATATGCCGTCAGGTACGTGTTACTTACCCTATGCGACGTCGCTGCGCTTGAGTGACTTAGGGTATACCAATAATGCACAAGCGGATCTGAAAATTGGTTTTAACACCCTAGAACAATACCTTGAAGGTTTAAGAAGCGCGATTCGTACTCCCTCACAGGCGTTTGCCAAGTTAGGTATTCGTGATGGCGAGACGTATCGTCAGCTCAACACCAATGTGCTGCAAATTGAAAACGAGCTCTATGCGCCTATACGCCCCAAACGGAATGCCGAAAGCGGTGAAAAGCCGACCGAAGCGCTTGAGCGAGGCGGTGTCGAGTACATTGAGGTGCGCTCTTTGGACGTCAACCCATACAGCCCGGTGGGGATTGAAGAGGATCAGATCCATTTTCTTGATCTCTTTGTCTCCTGGTGTGCGTTATCGCCTTCTGAGCCGATGACCGACCCTGAACTCAATTGCTGGCGTGACAATTGGAACAAGATTGTACTCGAAGGCCGCAAACCAGGATTAACCCTAACAACAGGATGTGAGGGCGAGACCCTGACGCAAGCAGAGTGGGGGTTACAAGTGATGGGGGAGCTTAAGCAGTTAGCGAAAGTCATGGATCGCGCGGTCGACGACCATCGCTATGAAACCGTATGTGATAAAATGATCGCCTGTTTTGATAACCCAGAATTCACGCTATCTGGTCGTGTTCTGGCAGACGTGATCGCGCAAGGCGGTATCGGCGGCCTAGGGCTAAGCCTTGCCCGTGACCATAAAGCGGCGCTAGCGGATGTGCCTTACAAGATCCACAGTGATGCCGACTTTTTACAAGAAGCCAAAGAGAGCGTCGCGCGTCAAAAAGCGGTCGAAGAAAGCGATACACAAAGCTTTGAAGCTTTTTTGAATGCTTATTTTAAAGACGTGCCCATGGCCGAAAGCTGGTAATTGGACGGACGACGATGAGCAGGAAGCGCTTTTTCCGTCATATTGGCGCATTCTTCACCGTGGTGATGGTATCAGGATGTGCCACGCCACCACCGGATAATCCCAATAACCTCTGTGAGATATTCGACCAACACCCAGATTGGTTTGAAGCAGCGGTTGAGATGGAAGCGGATTGGGGAACGCCCATCCAAGTGGCCATGGCGTTCGTCAAGCAAGAGAGCGCGTTTGTGCATGATGCCCTGCCACCCCGTGATTATGTGTTAGGCATCTTGCCGTGGGGGCGTGTTAGCAGTGCCTATGGCTATGCGCAGGCGCAAGACCCGGCTTGGTCTGATTATCAAAAAGCCACAGACAATGGCGGCTCCCGCACTGACTTTGCCGATGCGTTGCAGTTTATTGGTTGGTATACCGATGCAACCTACCGCCAACTCGGGGTGTCTAAATGGGATGTGTATCGCCAGTATTTGGCTTACCATGAAGGTAGAGGTGGATTTCAGCGCGGCTCGTTTGAGGGGAAACCCGGGTTAAAACGCGTGGCGCGTAAAGTCGAACAACAAGCAAAGGACTACGGTTGGCAGCTAAAAGGTTGCCGACAACGACTCGAGGATAATCTGAGCTGGTGGCCATTTTAAGGGGCACTGCGAGGAATAAAGGAGGTAAGATGCCACTACTAGATAGTTTTACGGTTGATCATACACGTATGCATGCGCCAGCAGTGCGGATCGCCAAAACGATGCAAACACCCAGCGGTGATACGATTACCGTTTTTGACCTTCGTTTTTGTCGCCCTAACGAAGAGCACTTGACGGAAAAAGGGATCCACACGCTCGAGCACCTGTTTGCCGGCTTTATGCGTAAGCACCTTAACAGCGATAAGGTCGAGATCATTGATATCTCTCCTATGGGGTGTCGTACTGGCTTCTACATGAGCCTGATTGGGGAGCCCCAAGAGCCTGAGGTGGCGAAAGCATGGGAACTGGCGATGGAAGATGTGTTGGTTGTGCCATCGCAAGACAAGATCCCTGAGCTCAACGAGTATCAATGCGGGACGTATGAGATGCACTCACTCAGCGAGGCAAAAGATATCGCTCGTGCCATCATAGATGCAGGGGTGACCGTGAATAAAAACGATGATCTTTCCTTGCCTGAGTCCATGCTACAAACGTTGCGCGTTGACTAGTGTGCCTCTGTCTTGAACGTTAACGGCAGTCCATATTGGGCTGCCGTTTTTCTTGGTATTCATGGCTTTCTCCCTTTTTTGTCTTGATTGCTAGATAAATGCCTGGGAAGTGTAGGCTTTGTTGCATCTTTTTTGCCTCATCAAGCACGCTTCTCGCTTTTCTCGCTGCGTCCGTGCACGGGTTTCGCTAAGCTGACACTGACTTGGAAACAAAAAGGCTGTGGGATAAAAGTGAGTTTACGCACCAGACACCTAAATGACGCGATCCGTTTTTTCCGTTGGTTGACTGGGCTCACCTTGCTGATGGTGATGTCCAGTGCCCACGGATCACTCAATGGCTTTTGGTCTTACGATGAGTACCTTGCCCTGCACCCTGAGCAAAAAAGCTTAACCACCGAATTGGACGCTCAGGTACAAGCAGAGCCGGTGCCTTTTTTAGGTGCCATGGAGCCAATAAAAATCTCTGTGGTGGTGCCAGGCGAGCAAATATCCGATTACTGGCAACGTAACGTACGTGCCTTCGAGCGGCGGCTGAATGCACTTAATATCCCATATGAGCTCCAACAAGTCACGACGCGCCCCAATACCGATATTCGTGAACAAAGCGCCTCGTTGTATGCGGCGCTGCGTGATGGGGCCGATTACCTCATTTTTACCTTGAACAGTGTGCGCCATCGTAAGTTTATTAACCATGTGTTATCCCAGAACAAAACCAAGCTTATTTTGCAAAACATCACCACGCCCGTAAAAGCGTGGCAAGATAATCAACCATTCTTATATGTGGGGTTTGATCACCAACGTGGTAGCCGTGCGTTGGCAACCTATTACCAAGAGCGATATCCTGAAGGCGTGAATTATTCGGTGCTTTATTTTTCGCAAGGTTATGTCAGTGATGCACGGGGAGATACCTTTATTGAGGCCATGAGCTCGCACGCTGATAGCAACTTGCTGTCTGCCTATTACACCAAGGGTGACCGAGAGTCGGGTTACCAGGCGGCCAAAGCGATGCTAAACAATAATCCAACGCTCGACTTTATTTATGCGTGTGCAACCGACGTCGCGTTTGGCGCTGTCCAGGCCCTCGATGAGCTAGGCCGTGACACGGTTGGACTCAATGGCTGGGGAGGTGGCTCAGCAGAGCTTGACGCGATTGCCGCCGGTCAACTTGATGTGACTGTGATGAGAATGAATGATGATACAGGTATCGCCATGGCCGAGGCGATCAAACGTGACATTGAGCATCAACCTGTGCCTGTGGTCTATTCTGGGCGGTTTGAAGTGGTCACTCGCTACGATGATCCCAAGCGAATAGAGGCACTTAAGAAAAAAGCATTTAGGTATTCGGACTAAAAAATGGCCATATCGGGTTCGCCGAAGCTGTCACTGTCTCAATTACTGACCCGTTTGATCGTGGTCTTTTTCCTCTTTGTGACGGCCGGGGTGTATATACAGAGTTATCAGCTTACTTTGGCGGGGATTAATCAAGAAATCACTCGCACGCTGACGCAGACTTCTCGCCTGTTGCAAAATGTGTTTGACAGTCGTCTCACATCACTACAAATCCACCAAAATACCAATGCGGCGAGTGTGACACTGCAGTCAATGGTGGCGAATGAGAACAGCGCGGCGTTGGATGACTATTTTATCGAACAAGAGCAACAAGACGTGGCCAACACCCCCGATTTCCGCTTTATCGCCAAAGACGATCGGGTGCTTTGGCATGATGGCAGCAGCTTGTTTCATGGGATTGATGGTGACGAGCTGGAGCAGTTACGTCTGCAACTCAGAGGCGTTAACCGCTGGACGTTAACCACCATCACCACAGAGGTAGAGCAGAGCTATTTGTTAATGCGGCGAACGCCAATCGTGTTTCAGTCTAGTGGCAAGCTGGGGGGCTACTTATATGTGGTGGTGATGCTTAATGGTAACTTCTCGTTTGTCAAAAGTTTGCAGCGCGCGAGCGGTACGCAAGCGGTGTGGTTGTCTGCAGATAATGTCACTCTCGCCTCGACGCTGAGCAGCAACGATGAGATTGGGCGCGATCTTACGCTGCCCTCGCCAGGAGAGAGCCAGGCGTTTCGCCACTATTTGGTGAGCCAAGCCAAGTTACGCATCGCCGGTGAGCCTTCAAAAATTGCTCTGTTGTCGGCACAGCAAAATGACAATGTGGTGGCACTGCAACGGCAAATGGGGATTAACCTGCTGCTGACCACGATGGTGATTATCGTGGCAGCGATCTGGGTTAACCGATTTGTGCAAACGCGCATCGCGGATTCATTGGAAAAATTGATGCGTTATACCCAAGGCGCGCGCTCGCGACAGCGCACCTTGCCTTTTGCGGGCTCGGATATTGAAGAGTTTAACCATATCGGTAAGACGCTGGAGTCCACATTTGATGCCTTGTATGAAAAAGAGCGCTCCCTACAAGACCTGTTTGACTATGCCTTGTCGCCCATCATCGTTTGGGACACCCACTTTGATATCACACGTATTAACCCCGCGGCCAAACTAAAGCTTAACTATGACGAGCAAATCCATGCCTCTAGTTGGCTCTACGACCAGTTTATGTATGCGATTACCCCTCATCTACAACGTGCATTAAACGGGACGATTTTAAAAGGGGTGAATATCGAGATTGATCGTCGGGTTTACCGTTGGAACTTAGCGCCGTTGATGGTCGACAACCAAGTGAAAGCGGTGATTGGGCAGGGGCAAGAAATCACTTCTTTGATTGAAGCGGAGCAACAAAGCCAACGCGCTAAAGAAGCGGCAGAAGCCTCTGCCCGTGCCAAGTCTGAGTTCTTGGCTAAGATGAGCCATGAAATTCGAACGCCGCTCAATGGTATCTTAGGTATAACCCAGATATTGAGTGATAAGGCGAAAGAAAAAGAGCAAAAAGAGCTGCTAGGGAGTCTCTATCAAAGTGGTGAGCACTTACTTACTGTGTTAAATGATGTGCTTGATCTTTCCAAAATTGAACAAGGAAAGATGACTATCGAGCACGGCGACTTTTATCTGCACGACATGATTCGCACGGTTGAGAATATCTATACCCCGATTTGTGAGAGCAAACAAATTGCATTGACCATTGATGCTCCCGTCGCCGATGACACCATGGTGTGCTCTGATCAATCACGTCTGACTCAGATCCTGTTCAACTTGATGAGCAATGCGGTGAAGTTTACCCATGTTGGCAAGGTGGGGATGACCATCAAATTAGTCGAGTCGGGTGAGCAAACACGCTTACATATAGAGGTTAGTGACACGGGGGTGGGGATGAACCAACAAGCGCTATCATCCTTGTTTGATCCCTTTGTACAAGCCGATTCCAGCGTCACGCGCACATACGGAGGCAGTGGCTTGGGCTTATCTATCGTGAAAAGCTTACTCGACTTGCTCGGGGGAGAGATTGATGTGACCAGTGAGCCGGATAAAGGTAGCCGCTTTATGGTCACTGTGCCTGTGGCTGTGACACACGCTAAACCGGCGCAAACCGTAGAGGCCGACCCCTTTGACCCCGCGTCTTTGGGCATAGAGCGGTTGTTGCTGGTCGAGGATAACAAAATCAATGCCATGGTGGCTCAAGCCTTTTGCAAAAAATACCAGATTGAAGTTGATTGGGTGAAAGATGGGGAGCAGGCCCTCGAGCGTCTCCAACAAGCGCATTATGATCTGGTATTAATGGACAATCATATGCCGAAGCTTGGCGGCATTGATGCGACAAAAGCGATTCGTAAAACGTTGGGCCTCGATGTCCCCATTTATGCGTGCACGGCCGATGCGTACGGTCACGTTCATGAGGCTTTTTATCAAGCAGGTGCCGACTATGTGATTGTGAAACCGATCAAAGAGGCCAGCTTTATTGAGGCATTACGGCATTATACCTGTACGGAAAACAGCTCTTCATGATGGCAGTGGTAACGGGCGATCAAGTGATGACCTAAAAAGGGCAAGCACAAAAAAGGTGGGGAGTGCCCCACCTTTTTTGTGCGTTCATCTCATGGCATGGCTTTTTCAGCGTGCTAGTGCCGTGATATGGCTGATGCGAAGTGACTCAACTAGCTGTTTACACTCGCTTGTGGTTGCTTAGCCGGCAACACCTTCACTTGCTTAATCATATTGTCTGCGACATCGACAATTTCAATATGGTGGCCATCAATCTCCACACTTAAGCGGTTGTTAGGGATATCTTCCAAATGTTCGAGGATGAGCCCATTGAGGGTGCGCGGCCCATCGGTTGGTAAAGCCCAATTAAGGCTCTTATTCAAGTCGCGAATATTGGCGCTGCCCTCGATCAGATACCCACCGTCGGTTAATGGTGTAATTTCTTCTGCCAAGCTCGGTGACAATGATGTTGTAAATTCACCCACGATCTCTTCGAGAATATCTTCCAAGGTCACCAACCCTATCATGTCGCCATATTCGTCAACGACCAAACCAATACGTTGCTTGTTGCGCTGGAACTTCAGCATTTGCACGTTCAGTGGTGTGCCTTCAGGAATAAAGTAAACCTCGTCGGCGGCACGAAGCAGCGTTTCTTTGTTAAATTCGTTTTTCTCAACCATTAAGCGGTACGCTTTACGCACGCGCAGCATGCCAACGACTTCGTCGATGGTGTCGCGATAGAGTACCATCCGTCCATGCGGAGCATGAGTGAATTGGCGCATGATCGACTTCCAGTCATCATTGATATTGATCCCGGTGATTTCATTACGGGGTACCATAATGTCATCCACGGTCACTTCTTCTAGCTCAAGAATCGACAGCAGCATATGCTGGTGACGGCGAGGGATCAGACTCCCTGCCTCATTAACAATCGTGCGCAGCTCCTCGGTGCTTAAGCTGTCTTTGCCATCCGCCTTGGCGCCTAATCCCAGTATCCGTAAAAAGCCATTGGTAATAAAGTTCACCAAGCTGACCAACGGATAGAACACTTTCATCAGAATGGTCAGTACAAAACTGCTGATAAAAGAGACCCGTTCCGGGTAGAGGGCGGCGAGGGTTTTAGGGGTAACCTCAGCGAAGACCAAAATCACCATCGTCAGTACCCCGGTGGCGATCGCAATACCGGCATCGCCATAAAGACGCAATCCCAATACGGTCGCGATTGACGAGGCAAGAATATTTACCAGGTTATTGCCGATCAGGATAAGCCCAATCAATCGGTCTGGCCGAGTGAGCAGTTTTTCGACCCGCTTAGCGCCGCTATGGCCTGATTTAGAAAGGTGGCGTAACCGGTAGCGGTTAAGGGCCATCATGCCTGTCTCAGACCCGGAAAAATAACCGGAAATGACGATAAGCAATACCAAAAGGGAAATTAAAATTCCCGTCGATATGTCGTCCAACGAACTGTTCCTTACGTTTGTTTTAAAATCAGAGCCTATGCTCGAGTGTATACTACCGCCACGCGCAGGGGCCGGTTGCCCTCTGTGATGCGCGCGCTGCCTTAACCCGCGATCAGAATCTCACGGACAAAACGGCTGCCAAAATAGGCTAAAGTGAGTAGAAAGGCGCCCACAATACTAAACCAGACCACCCGGCGTCCACGCCAGCCTGA
Source organism: Salinivibrio sp. KP-1 (assembly GCF_000968645.1). NCBI lineage: Bacteria > Pseudomonadati > Pseudomonadota > Gammaproteobacteria > Vibrionales > Vibrionaceae > Salinivibrio > Salinivibrio sp. KP-1. Next base: position 299,026 of record NZ_LAQR01000002.1, read on the forward strand.
TTGATAATGCCCCCAAAGGAGAACGCCATACACGACCCAAGCGGCCATAGAAAGGAAGGCTTTGTGCGCTTTCCCTTGCGCGAACATATCATCGACAAAAATAAATCCTGTCATTAGAGTGAAGGTTAATAGTACCTGACCCACCAAAATGATGTTGAAAAGCTGTCGTTCCACCATCATTAAAGGAGGGACATTGTGATTAATGACCTGGCGTTTTTTATGTTTGAGTTGATAATCCAACCAGGCCAACTGCAGCGCATAGAGCGTAGCGATCATCAAGGTTGAATAGGCGAACAGCGCCAGAGAAATGTGCAATAGCACCTCTGGGTGCGATTCGAGATGGGTAATAAAGGCACCGGGCAGCAGGGTCGCGCTCGCCAAGTTTAGCCCAGCGAAGGCATAAACCACCGGGAGCAAGAACCACAGCCGCAATCGAAAAATTAGCCCTGTGGTCATCATCGCAATGATAAAACTCACCAAGGAGGCGACGTTGAGCATGCTAAGATTCTGTCCTGTGCCGGATAAAATCAGGTCTTTTAACAAATAAGCATGCAGCGCCAGCGCAGCCGCGGCGGTGAAAAAGACCGGCTTCGCACTAATTTGATTGTTGCTGGACAAGCCGGGGATGATCTGCAAAATGGCGGCCAGATAAAGCATTGATGCGAATAAGGCTGTCAGAATTTCCATCGTCACCGATCAGTCAGTTAATCAATAAGAATGAAGGTGTGAGTATACCTTGCCTCAATCTTCGTCGCTATCGATACATGCAAGCGATGGGGGGATTGCGGTATAATCTCAGTAATTTCGCGACAGCGATTGCACCCAGATGAAAAATCATGGGCCAATAGGACGAGTGGGCGAGTAACGCATGTTTGAAAACTTATCAGAACGTTTATCCCGGACGCTCAAAAATGTGAGCGGCCGTGGTCGGTTAACGGAAGACAATATCAAAGAGACCCTACGCGAAGTGCGTATGGCGCTGCTGGAAGCCGATGTCGCGCTCCCTGTGGTTCGTGATTTTGTCAAACGCGTCAAAGAACGCGCCGTTGGCATTGAAGTGTCTAAAAGCCTGACCCCAGGGCAGGAATTTATCAAGATTGTCCAAGCCGAGTTGGAAGCGGTGATGGGCGATGCCAATGAAAAATTGGATCTCGCGGCCCAACCGCCCGCAGTGATTTTGATGGCAGGCTTGCAAGGGGCGGGTAAAACCACCAGTGTGGGCAAGCTGGGTAAGATGCTTACCGAGCAAGAAAAAAAGAAAGTCTTGGTGGTGTCCGCGGACGTGTATCGCCCTGCGGCGATTAAACAGCTGGAAACCTTGGCGGGTGAAGTTGGGGTGGATTTCTTCCCCTCGAGTGCTGACCAAAATCCCGTTGATATTGCCAAAGCGGCGGTTGATCACGGCAAGCTGAAGTTCTACGACGTGGTGATTGTCGATACCGCGGGTCGCTTGCACGTTGACGACGCCATGATGGACGAGATCAAGGACGTTCATAGTGCGGTCAACCCAGTAGAGACCTTGTTCGTGGTTGACGCGATGACAGGTCAAGATGCAGCAAATACCGCCAAAGCCTTTAATGATGCGTTGGCGTTAACGGGTGTGGTATTGACCAAAGTCGATGGTGATGCCCGTGGCGGTGCGGCATTATCGGTGCGCCATATCACTGGCAAGCCGATCAAATTCCTGGGTGTGGGTGAAAAAACCGACGCACTGGAGCCTTTCCATCCTGACCGGGTGGCATCCCGTATCTTAGGGATGGGCGATGTCTTGTCGCTTATCGAAGATCTCGAGCGTAATGTTGATAAAGACAAAGCCGAGAAAATGGCCAAGAAGTTTAAGCAGAAAAAAGGCTTCGACTTGGCCGATTTTCGCGACCAGCTTGAGCAGATGAAGGGCATGGGTGGCATGATGGGCATGATGGATAAGTTGCCTGGGATGTCGAATGTGCCCGACAACGTGAAAGATAACGTTGATGATAAAATGTTCTTGCAGATGGAAGCGATCATCAACTCGATGACACCCCGTGAGCGCCAGCGTCCAGAAATCATCAAAGGGTCGCGTAAAAAGCGGATTGCTGCGGGTTCAGGTACCCAAGTACAGGACGTGAACCGTCTTCTTAAGCAGTTTACCCAAATGCAGAAAATGATGAAGAAGATGCAAAAAGGTGGCATGCGCAACATGATGCGCCAAATGAAAGGCATGATGCCACCGGGTGGTGGCCCAGGTGGGCCTGGCGGATTCATGGGCTAATCAGATAGCGGACTTGCCTGTCAGCCCAGTGCTGGCAGGCAGATCGACTCGCTGTGAGGCTTGGGACAACTGGTGGAAATTTGACTAAACCAGTTGCATTCACAGCAATAAAGAGTAAAATTCCCGAGCTTTATTTTGGCACGAGGCCCCGCATTGCTTACGCGAAACGGGGCCAATTTTATTAAGTAATGCAAATGAGGACGATATGGTAACCATTCGTTTGGCACGTCATGGCGCGAAAAAACGCCCATTTTATCAAATCGTTGTAGCTGACAGCCGCCAGGCGCGCGACGGTCGCTTCATCGAGAAAATCGGTTTCTTTAACCCTGTAGCTCAAGGCCAGGAAGAGAAACTACGCCTTGACCTGGATCGCGTAAACCACTGGGTTAGCGAAGGCGCAACGGTTTCTGACCGTGTGGCTAAGCTAGTTAAAGACGCCGCGAAAGCAGCGTAAGTCTCCAGTGTCAGGGTTAAAAGAAGAAATGAGTGAGCAAGATACTATCGTGGTTGGCAAGCTAGGCGCGTCATACGGTATTCGTGGCTGGCTCAAGATTTTTTCTTACACTGAAGAAGCTGAGAGCATTTTTGCCTACTCACCTTGGTATATCCAGGTGCGCGGGCAGTGGCAACGTTTCGAGTTAGAAGACTGGAAACGCCACAACAAGGGGTATGTTGCCAAGCTCAAAGGGCTGGATCAGCGCGAAGACGCGCAGATGCTGACCAATGCTGAGATTGCAGTAGGGACTGAGTCGCTGCCTGCTTTATCAGATGAAGAGTTTTATTGGCGTGAGCTGTTTGGCATGGACGTGGTGAATGCGAAAGGCTACCACCTCGGTACGGTGACTGACATGCTCGAAACCGGCTCTAACGACGTACTTGTCGTCAAAGCCAACCTCAAAGATGCTTTTGGCAAAAAGGAACGCTTAATTCCGTTCCTTGAAGAGCAGGTTATCAAGTCAATTGATCGCACTGCTCAACGGATCGAAGTTGACTGGGATCCTGGTTTTTAAACTCCAACGGTAAGCGAGCGGAAATATGTGGGTTGGCATTATTAGCCTGTTTCCTGAAATGTTCCGAGCGGTCACTGATTTTGGAGTCACGGGCCAAGCGGTAAAAAAAGGGCTGTTAAACGTCGAAACGTGGAATCCGCGTGATTTCACCCACGACAGACACCGTACGGTTGATGATCGACCCTACGGCGGTGGCCCCGGTATGTTGATGATGGTTGAGCCGTTGCGCGATGCTATTCACGCTGCCAAACATGCCGCAGGCGATAAAGCGAAAGTGGTTTACCTCTCTCCGCAAGGGCGCAAGCTCGACCAAGCGGGGGTTGAATCACTGGCTAGCAATGACAAACTTATTTTGATTTGCGGCCGGTATGAAGGGGTAGATGAGCGCATTATTCAAACCCATGTAGACGAAGAATGGTCGGTGGGAGATTTTGTGCTCAGTGGGGGCGAGCTGCCCGCAATGACGCTGGTGGACGCGGTTGCTCGGTTTGTACCGGGTGTACTCGGCGACATGGCGTCAGCAGAGGAAGACTCCTTTGCTAACGGGTTGTTAGACTGTCCACACTACACACGTCCAGAAGTGTTAGACGGGTTGGGGGTACCAGAGGTACTAAAATCCGGCAATCACAAGGACATTCGTCGCTGGCGATTAAAGCAATCGCTAGGTCGCACTTGGCTACGACGACCAGAGCTCCTGGAAAACCTAGCTCTGACTGACGAACAGGAATCACTACTTGCCGAGTTCATAAAAGAACACCGTGCAAGTGCCGAATCAAATTGAGTTTCAGTTTATTCTAGGGTTATAAACAATGAGTAACATCATCAAGCAGCTCGAAGAAGAGCAAATGAAAAAAGACCTGCCTGAGTTTCAAGCAGGTGACACTGTCCTGGTACAGCTTAAAGTAAAAGAAGGTAACCGTGAGCGTCTGCAGCCATATGAAGGTGTGGTTATCGCTAAGCGCAACCGTGGTCTACACACTGCATTTACCGTACGTAAAGTATCAAGCGGTGAAGGTGTAGAGCGTACTTTCCAAATCCATTCGCCAGTTATCGACAGCATTACTGTTAAACGTCGCGGTGCAGTACGTCGTGCCAAACTGTACTACCTGCGTGAGCGTTCTGGTAAGTCAGCTCGAATCAAAGAGCGTCTTAACAAGAAGTAATCGCCCTCGGCGTTTATTGCTCAAAAAGCCCGTCCACTTGGACGGGCTTTTTTATTGTCCTCAACTAACCGCTCAACCGCTCTTACAACCGTTTACTCGGCCATGCGACCACTCACCGACAAAGCAGATGAATGTGGCGGCTATGTAGGCAAAATGGCATCTGTACCCTACTAAAAGATTGACAGCTTAGCTGCTAACGACACGGAGAACAGCGATGTCCTGGTTTTTATTATGCGTGGTGACCTTGATTGTGGGCTATTTCACTTACGGCACCTTCATTACCAAAATCTTTGGGCCTAAGCCGCAGAAAGCGACACCGGCCATGAGCATGAACGATGGCGTGGATTATGTGCCGCTGTCGGACAAAAAAGTCTACCTGATTCAGCTTTTGAATATTGCTGGGTTAGGTCCCATCTTTGGCCCGATTCTCGGTGCCTTGTACGGTCCTGTAGCCATGTTGTGGATTGTGTTTGGCTGCATTTTTGCGGGGGCTGTCCATGACTATTTCTCAGGCATGCTGAGTGTCCGCGCAAATGGCGCTTCTGTGCCTTCTGTGGTCGGCGAGCATCTGGGTAACTTCGCTAAACACTTTATGAACTTCTTTGCGGTGTTGCTCTTGATGTTGGTCGGCGTGGTATTTGTGCTCGGTCCCGCCAAGTTGTTGGGTAGCCTGTCAGAAATGAGCGTGGCGATGTGGGTGGGGATTATCTTTGCCTATTATGTGCTGGCGACAGTGGTACCCATTGATAAAATCATCGGCCGTTTTTATCCCGTGTTTGGTGCCTTGCTTGTCTTTATGTCGGTCGGCTTGATTATCGGCTTGGCCGTGAGCGATCACAGCTTCTACAGCCAAGGGCTAGACTTTGCGACTAACTTCCACCCAACCGATCTACCACTGTGGCCATTGCTGTTTATTACTATCGCTTGTGGAGCAGTATCCGGCTTCCACGCCACCCAGTCGCCATTGATGGCGCGCTGCATGCAAAATGAAAAATCAGGGCGCTTTATCTTCTATGGCGCGATGATCGGTGAAGGTGTGATTGCACTTATCTGGTGTAGCCTGGGCTTGAGCTTCTATGAGTCGAGTGAGGCGCTTAATCAAACGCTGGCTAACGGTGGCCCGGCTGCGGTGGTGCATGAGGTTTCTACCTCGCTACTTGGCACCGTGGGAGGCATTATGGCGGTCTTAGGCGTGATAGTGCTGCCGATTACCTCGGGTGATACCGCTTTCCGCTCTGCGCGTCTGATTATTGCCGACTTTCTGAAAATTCAGCAAAAACCAATGGTGAAGCGCCTGATGATTGCAATCCCCATGTTTGTGGTGGGCTTTTTGATCACCAAAGCGGAGTTTGGCGTGATTTGGCGTTACTTCGGCTGGGCCAACCAAACCACCGCGATGATCATGCTATGGGCCGCGGCGGCTTACCTGATTAAACGTGATAAATTGCACTGGGTGTGCACGATTCCGGCGATGTTTATGACCGCAGTGACTGTTACCTACTTAGCTAACGCTGAAATCGGGTTTAGCCTACCGATGAATATCGCTACCATCATCGGCGTGGGGGCGACAATTGCTGCCACTATCGCTTTCTTTGTCGGCTACAAACCGAATCCACAGTTGATCGCGGATGAGAAATAATGGTCATGTCATCAGCGTGACTAGCGTGTATGCCCATGGATTGATTTTTATCTAAATGATTGGTCTTACGGCAATATCTGCGCAAATACGCTAAGATCTAAGCCTCAGCTTCTGCTGGGGCTTTTTTATGTAGGGGAAGGGTTTAGCATGATAAAAACGTTTTTTGCACTATGGGGTGTCGTACTGTTGGTCGGATGCGCCGCATCGACTACCCAAGGCTTGGTTGATGAGCAGAACTGGTATGGACTTGGCGAGCAAGATGGACAGCGCGGGTTGCCACAGCGCTCGTTAAGCGATTTGCGGACGTTAGCCTCTGAGGCTGGCGAGACCATCAATGCCAACTATCTCGATTACGAGCAAGGCTATATTCATGGTATTGACGCCTATTGCGATCCCAAGCATGCCTACCAACTGGGATTAGATGGCAACCCCTATATGGGCGTGTGTGAAAGTCGCCCTGGCTCTCAGCGTTTTAGAATGGAGTGGCAGCGCGGCTACAACGACTTTCAAAGCCAAGCAAATGGGCTTTTCTACTAACGCGCGGTGAGAGTTACTGGCACAAGCCCAGCTTGTCTTTCAGTGTTTTGAGATAGCGGCGGCTCACAGGTACCACATAGGCAGATTGAGTGATCACTTCGGCAAGGCCGTTGTCGAGTAACTGGATTTCGCGGATAGTGGCCGGATGCACTAAGTATTGGCGATGACAGCGTATTAAGGGGGTTTTGTCTTCCAAAACCTTGAGTGAAAGGTGCGTGGTAGACTCGCCTTTTGCTGTGAGTAGCGCGACCCCACTTAGCGCGGTACGTGCGACCTCCACCTCTTGGTGAGGGATCAACGTAATTCGATTGTGTCCGGCGCAAGGGAGCAAATCCAACGCGGGCGTGATCACTTGGTAGTCGTGTTTCTGGCTCAGCTCACGGGTGAGTTTTTCCAGTGATTTCTTTAATCGTCCAGTTTCGACGGGTTTGAGTAAATAGTCGAATGCATTTTCCTCAAACGCTTGTACGGCGAATTCATCATAGGCGGTCACGAACACCACCTTGGGCATGGTGGCGGGGTCGAGCATCGCGAGTAGCTCTAAACCGGTCACGCGAGGCATCTGAATATCTAAAAACACCACATCGGGGCGGGTTTGATTGATGGCTTTCAGCGCGTCGATGGCATTGTTGCACTGTCCAACCACCTCAACGCCACCGAGTGCCAGTAACTCATCTTCCAAGGCTTCACGTGCATGAAGCTCATCATCAACAATCAATGCCTTGATCATCCCTGTCTCTCCTTGTTGGGGGCTTGATAGGTTAAGGGAAGAGTGACGGTTGCCCGCGTCCACACATCGGGCTGACAGGTCATTTTCAGCGCGTATTGGCTACCAAACAACCCGCGCACGCGCTTATCGACAATACGCATTCCTAGTCCTGAGTGTTGTGCTGCCGGTTGATAAAGCCCGGCATTATCTTCCACTTGTAAATACAGGCATTCGCCTTCTTGCCAGCCACGGATCACAATTTTACCGCCTGCCATCAATTGACTGATCCCATGCTTCACGGCGTTTTCAACCAAAGGTTGTAAGGTAAAGCTTGGGATCACCGCGTGTAAGATAGCCGGGTCAATCTGTTTTTCAACACTCATACGATCGGCAAAGCGGGCATGTTCTAGCTCTAAGTACGCATCAAGATGACTCAGCTCTTGCTCAAGCGACACCGTTTCGCGGTTTTGCTTGAGGTTGCTGCGAAAGAAGGTTGATAAGTGCTGGATTAATTGGCGAGCACGTTCCGGCTCACGCCTGACCACCGCACTAATGGTATTTAAGGCATTGAACAAAAAGTGCGGGTTCACTTGGGCGCGCAACAAGTTTAACTCGGCTTGGGTGAGCAAGCTTTGTTGGCGCTGATAACGCCCGGTCAAAATCTGGTTGGAGAGGAGTCGCGCGATCCCCTCACCCATGGTGACATTGATCGCCGAGAAGAGTTTCCGTTTAGGCTCATAAAGCTTCACCGTGCCTAGCACATAACCATCACCGCCGCGCAATGGGATCACCAGCACGGAACCGAGTTTGCAGTAAGGTGATAACGAACAGCAGTAGGGCGTATCGGCGCCATCGATATAAATTAATTGATCATCGGCAATCGCGCGACGGGTGTAATCTGAGGCAATAGGCGTACCGGGCAGGTGGTGATCATCGCCAATCCCGGTAAAGGCGAGGATCTTTTCGCGATCGGTAATTGCGACGGCCCCGACCCCTGTCTCTTGCTGAATAATGGCAGCCACTTGTTCACTGCTTTGCTGATTAAAGCCGCTACTTAAAATACCGACCGATCGTTCAGCAATTTTTAGCGCCTTACTGGAAAACGCCGCTGAATAGCGTTCGAACAGGGTTTTTCGGTCGACAATAATACTCATAAACATCGCGGCACCGACTGAGTTAGCGATCACCATGGGGGCAGCAATCGCGCTGACTAACTCGTATGCACGGCTAAAGGGCTCAGCCACCGCGAGAATAATTGCCATTTGCACCAGCTCGGCGACAAACGTCACCCCTAACACTACGGTAGGGGAAAATAAACGGCTGGTTTGGTTGCGGGACACTAAGTAGCGGTGCATTAAACCACCAATTAACCCTTCGGCGGTCGTCGAGATAGCGCAGGCGAGATCGGTAAAACCGCCTAAACTGTAACGGTGCAGCCCGCCTGTCAGCCCAACCAAAAACCCCACGACCGGCCCGCCCAGTAATCCCCCCATCACCGCGCCAATTGCGCGAGTATTGGCAATCGCATCTTGGATACTTAAACCAAAGTAGGTGCCGAGAATACAAAAGCCTGAGAAGAGGAAATAACAAACGACTTTATGCGACAGCCGTCCTGAGATACTCAGTAGTGGCATAAACGCCGGCGTTTTACTCAGCAAATAGGCGATCACTAGATAAACGCTCATTTGCTGCAAGAGGGAAAGAACCAGGGCCATAACCACCCACACAAAAATGACGGATAGGTTATAGTAACGATTGACGGTTTAAGACTCTATCTTAAATTCGAGTGTAAACTTTAATTTACTAAGTAAATTAAATGATACACTCACTATTGCTTTTAGAATAGAGCCTGGTATTGTCGTGTAAAACCTAATGAACAAATCAAGGCAAGGCTATGCAGCAAGACTCGGTAACCAATATCCACATTCGTGACGAGCAGGTGCTTCTCACACCAGAGCAGCTCCGTGCCCAGTTCCCGATTGAAAAAAGTACTCGTGCGGCGATCAGCCAAGCGCGACAAACCGTGGCGGATATTATTCACAAACGCGATCACCGCTTGTTAGTGGTGTGTGGCCCTTGCTCCATTCATGATGTTGAGGCGGCCAAAGATTACGCGCGTCGTCTCAAAGCCTTGTCGGATGAGCTGAGTGATCATTTGTTTATTGTGATGCGGGTTTACTTTGAAAAACCACGCACCACCACTGGCTGGAAAGGCTTAATCAACGATCCGCATCTGGATGGCAGCTTTGATGTGGAGTCAGGCTTAAAGCAAGCGCGTGGTTTGCTCACGGATTTAGCGCAAATGGGGATCCCGCTGGCCACCGAAGCACTGGATCCGATCAGCCCTCAATACATAGGCGATCTGTTTAGCTGGGCGGCGATTGGTGCGCGCACCACCGAGTCGCAAACCCATCGTGAAATGGCCAGTGGACTGTCGATGCCAATCGGCTTTAAAAATGGCACGGATGGCAATCTGGCCACCGCCACCAATGCGATGAAAGCCGCTGCGTCTGGGCACCGGTTTATGGGGATCAACCAAGCCGGCCAAGTAGCGTTATTGAATACCCAAGGTAACCCAAACGGCCATGTGATCCTGCGTGGCGGCAAGCAAACCAACTACGACTCAGTGTCTGTCGCTGAATGTGAACAGCAAATGGAAGCGGCGGGACTAAATCCGTCTCTCATGGTGGATTGTAGCCACGCTAACTCACGTAAAGATTATCGTCGCCAACCGCTGGTGGCGGAAGATGTGATCCATCAAATTAAACAAGGTAACCGCTCTGTGATTGGCTTGATGATCGAAAGTCACCTCAATGCTGGCAATCAATCAGCGGATCTGCCGAAAGATGAGATGGCGTACGGTGTGTCGATCACCGATGCGTGCATTGATTGGGCGTCTACCGAACAATTGCTGCGTCATGCTCACCAAGAGCTGGCAACCTCTCTTCAACAACGTATTCAACAGGGCTAAATCATGGTGGCAGAACTGAGCCGATTGCGCGATCAAATCGATGATGTCGACAAGCAAATGGTGAGCTTGCTCGCGCGCCGTTTAGAACTGGTCGCAGAAGTGGGAGAGGTAAAAAGCCAACATGGCTTGCCCATTTATGCGCCGGACCGTGAAGCAGCGATGCTCGCTTCGCGTCGTCAAGAAGCACAGTCGCAAGGCGTGCCACCAGACTTAATTGAAGATGTGCTGCGTCGTACTATGCGTGAATCGTACAGCAGCGAAAACGACTCTGGCTTTAAGTGTCTAAACCCGGATTTACGCCAGGTCGTAGTCATTGGCGGTAAAGGGCAGCTAGGGGGGTTGTTCGCGCGCTTGTTTGCGCTTTCTGGCTATCAGGTCACTGTGCTGGATAAAGACGATTGGGTGCATGCGGATACCTTGCTGGCTGACGCGGGTATGGTGGTGGTGTCGGTACCCATTGACGTTACGGAAGCGGTCATTAATCAATTGACCCAACTGCCAGATGACTGCTTATTAGTGGATCTCACCTCCATCAAATCAGGTCCGCTACAAGCGATGTTAGCCGCGCATTCAGGCCCAGTGGTCGGTCTACACCCGATGTTTGGCCCCGATGTGGCCAGTCTTGCCAAGCAGGTGATTGTTTATTGCGACGGCCGACATCCTGAGGCATACCAATGGTTGCTCGAGCAATTTCGGATTTGGGGCGCTGGGCTACATCGGATAAGCGCCATCGAGCATGATGAAGGCATGACGCTGATCCAAGCGCTGCGCCACTTTACGTCGTTTGTTTACGGCGTGCATCTGGCAGAAGAAAACCCCCACTTAGATCAGCTTACCGCGCTAAGCTCACCGATTTATCGCTTAGAGCTTGCCATGGTGGGGCGCTTGTTCGCCCAAGATGCGGGTCTGTATGCGGATATTATTATGTCCTCGCCGCAAAACCTGGCGATGATCAAACGCTTTTATCAGCGTTTTGGGGAAGCGATTGATTTGCTCGAGCAACATGATAAGTCCACGTTTGTCGATGCCTTCGCGCAAGTGGAAAACTGGTTTGGCGACTATGCCCCACGCTTTTTACAAGAAAGCCAAGGCCTGTTGCGACAAGCCAACGACGCCACCCATCGCACTGCGACCTAGTCAAGGCTCACCTTTTCAAGGGGCAGGAGGGTAGAGAGCCACACAGATAAAGTGAGATAGCGTGTATATCGATATGAGGGACTAAGAACTGGATCGCATGGATAAAGTGATAGGGTATTTATAATCAGGCTCGCACGTAGAAAAGTGAGTCTTTGTAGTAGGCTAAGCGGATTCAAAAGTATTATTTCGTCGCTATGAGATGTACGGTTATTGCGTGTTTGAGGCTACAGCAAGCGGTCGAAAGCGTATTAGAACTATCGTTGCAGAGTCTGTGATTTAGGGATATAGTTATTGAGCGGTTGGAAACAATCTATGGTGTGCTGCCTTGTTGTAGTGCGCTGAGCTCGTAGCTCTTTCCGCCGCCTTCTTTCCCCCATTTCCTTTCGTAGCGACTCTCTATTATCTTAGGGGTTCGTATATGTTTTTGTTGTACGCAGATGAATCCGGCACGCCTGGTGGCGCAGACCAAGAGCATTTTGTTCTCGCTGGCTTTAGTGTGTTCGAGCGCTCTGCACATTGGCTTTCTCTTGAGTTAGATAAAATCGCGGCAATCTTCAATCCACAAGACCCCCACGCTGTTGAACTCCACGGCGCCCCCATGCTTGCGGGGCGAGGCTTTTGGCGGAAGTTTGATAAAGAGTTGCGCCTAGAAGCCATCAAACAGGCTCTTAGCTTAATTGATGGGCGTAAATTTAGAATATTTGCATCAGTTGTAAGAAAAGGTGCCATCTCTCCAAATGATCCGGTTCATTATACCTTTCAACAAATTGTAACCCGCTTCGATCATTTCTTAGCCAGACAACATGTTCACTTCAATAATACCCAAAGAGGTCTGATTCTTTTTGACAAGAGCAGCAAAGAAGCACCGATTCAAGCACTCGCTAAAGCGTTTAAACTCGATGGTCATGACTGGGGGCGGCTGAGGAATATGGCAGAAGTCCCTGCCTTTATCGATTCTGAAGCAACAAGATTGATTCAACTCGCGGACCTGATTGCTTACGCGTTGTTTCGTTATTACGAAAAAAAGGACGGTCAGTTTTTCGACCTTATTGAGCGAAAATTTGACTATTTTGGGGGTGTTCAGCATGGACTTCACACGGTGGTTTAAGCGATATGATAATGATTAAAGCGCCAAAAGCCCACATCGTGGGCTTTTGGCGTTAATGGCTACTCGCGATTATTCGTTGCTGTCCGGCAGCGATACTTCGGTGGGGGAAATAGTCTCTGACGGGTAGCAGCCGAGCACTTTTAGATAACGGGTCAAAGTGGTGAGCTCGTCCAGCGCACTTTGCATCAGGTTGCTGGCCATATTGGCTTCAACATCGACGTAAAACATCTCTTCCCATGGGTTGCCGAGTACTGGCCGAGATTCGAGTTTGGTCATATTGATGCCACGCTCGCGCAATACCATTAAACACTCCACCAAGGAACCCGCTTGCTGCGACGTCGACATGATAAAGGTGGTCTTGGCAGGGGTCAGTGACGACACTTTAACCGGCTTGCGGGCCACGACAATAAAACGGGTGTGATTTTGCTGTTGGTTGGCTATCTCGCTCTTAATCGCGGTTAAACCGTAAAACTCACCACTCGCCGCATGACCAATCGCGGCGACGTTGGGCTGGTTTAAATCCGCCACTTGTTGCATGGCTTCAGCGGTGCTGGAGCAATAAATCTTCTTCACTTTACCCAAGGTGTCAATGTATTCGCTGCATTGCTGGTGCGGCTGCGGGTGGGCATACAAGGTATCAATTTGGCTTGGGTCTTGGTCACCGACGGTAAGCAGGCAGTGGTCGATAGGCAGCGTGAGCTCACCGACAATCGATAAACGCGTGTGCTGCAGCTGATCGTACACTTCATTGATTGAGCCAGAACTGGTGTTCTCTACGGGTAAGATGCCGTAATCGGCATGGCCGGTTTCTACCGTTTCTACCACCTTTTTAAAGCTGTCGCAGGCCATTTCCACCAGTTCGGTTTGCTTGCGGCTAAAGTATTGGCGCGCGGCGAGATAGGAATATGAGCCTTGGTTGCCCAGGAAAGAAACCCGTGCCACTGGACGCTGATTGTCTGGGTTGGCTAGGTTTTGCAGATAGCGCTGCTGGATAAGTACCGAGTCTTCGATAATGGTGTGAAACAGACTCAATACATAGTGGGCGTCTAGCTGGTGATCTTGCGCTTTGGTCACCAGTTTTTCTAATAAGGCTTGTTCGCGGGCTTGATCGCGAATCGGTTTTTGCACGGCGACTTTGTTTTTGGCGACATCTAGGCTTAAGCGACGGCGCTCTGCCAATAGTGTCAGCAGCTCTTGATCAAGCTGGCTTATTCGCGTGCGTATCTCATCCAGTGGGCGTGGTGTGTCTGGCATACATTATCCTTGTTCTAATACAAAAAAACCTCCCGGTTGGGAGGTTAGTGCGCCAGGCTGATTTGGCTTAGCACGCTTCCTCCCGCGTTGGCGAGATAAAAAAGAAGCGAAAAAAACGAACGAGAATCAGCATTGGGCGTTGTGTTGTTATGTTTGCGTATGGATTAACCATATGGGGCGCAGGCAGGCGTGTCAAGGATCAAAAAGCCCCGCGAGGGCAGGGCTAACATGTTTAGCGAGTTAGGTGTTGCGCTGAGGGTTAGATTTCCTCATCGGCTGGATTTTCTTCCATCGCAACCGTCGCGGCTGATTTATCGTTACGGCGCGCTTCGCCTTTGTGTTGGACCTTATTCAGTTGCTTCTCGAGTTTTTGGCCCACCTCGTTAATCGCTTTGTACATGTCGTCGCTTTCAGCAGAGGCAACCAGTGTTGAACCTGGTAGCCCAGCTTTCGCTTCCACTTTGAACTGGTGGTTTGGCTCCTTACTGATCACAGCATGAGGATTGATGAGTGCCACCTGCCACTTGGCCAGCTTTTCAAAGCGGCTTTCGATGCGCTCACGGATGGCGGGAGTGATTTCGATGTTTTTGCCTGCAATTTCCACTCTCATACTCTTTCCTCTTTGTTCCCCTGTATTAGGTTCATCTTCAGATTACCGCTTTCCATTATTGATAACGTGACTTAGCTCATGTTTAAAGGGGGGAAGGATATCGATAGAAGGATCTGTGAGCACCTGCGAATCCTGACACCGAAAAGGTCGGAAAAGCCTTGAACTCAATGCCAAAAATGCTACGTTGGGAGAGGTCACGAACGCTGATTTACCCGCCAGTCAGGGCCGCCTCGCGCCTGTTTATTTTCCTAGTTTTCGCTTGTGGTTAAAATGTGCCACAAACCTGCTTGTGCTTTTTGGCGTATTGCGGTGACGCGATAGTGATTCAAGCAAAGTAGACATAAAAAAGGCGACCAAGTTGGCCGCCTCTGAAAAGAACTAAAAGCGGGCTTGATTAGTTATTCGCGTGTAGCTCGTGGTTGAGCTCGACCGCCGTTTTGTTGGTTAAGCATTCAACCGCTCCCGTTTTTGAGTTGCGGCGTAGCAATAGGTCCGACTTACCGGCCAAATCACGTGCTTTGATGCTTTCGACCACATTGCCGTCAGCGTCGAGCATGGTAACTTTGGTGCCTGCGGTGACATACAGTCCTGACTCGATGGTGCAACGATCGCCTAATGGGAAGCCAAGGCCAGCATTGGCACCCAACAGTGAGTTCTCACCAATTGAGATCACAATCTGGCCGCCGCCACTCAGCGTCCCCATAATGGATGCACCGCCGCCAATATCGCTACCTTGACCGACCATCACACCCGCAGAGATACGGCCTTCAATCATGCTCTTGCCTTCGGTGCCGGCATTGAAGTTGATAAAGCCTTCGTGCATCACCGTGGTGCCTTCACCCACATGGGCGCCCAAGCGAACACGGGCGGTATCAGCAATACGCACACCGGCAGGCACCACGTAATCGGTCATTTTCGGGAATTTATCCACGCACTCAACGGTCAATGTTTCGCCTTTCAGACGCGCTTCCATCTGACGCTCAGGCAGTTCCGGCAAGTCGATTGGGCCTTGGTTGGTCCAAGCAATGTTGTGCAGCAGGCCAAAGAGTCCGTCTAGCACCACACCGTGTGGTTTGACTAAGCGGTGCGAGATCAGCTGAAGCTTGAGGAAGCCTTCAGCCACCGATGCGGGTTTGCTGTCGTTTTCTAGAATAACCAGCACCAGTGGCTGTGTGGTTTGTTGAGCCTTGCTCGCAAAGTTAGCTGCCTTTTGGGCGCCAGCGGCGGCGAAGGCTTCACTGATTGCAGCGCAGGTTTCTGATGCAACCTCTAGTACCTGATTACCGGCGCTATAATCGGTTAGCGCGCTTAGGGCACTTACCAGATCATCACTAGGATTAAGCAGGGGCGCTGGGAAATAGGCTTCAATGATTTTACCGTCCTGGTTTTGAGTGGCGGTACCGAGTGCCAGAGCAAAGCTTGCCATTGGGGGGAGTCTCCTTGTGTCGTTGGGCTTAAAACATCAAACACTTCATCTTAAAGACAAGCGGCGGTGGTTGGAAGCGCTTAACGGCTGGCGGAGGCAAAAACCGTTACAGGTCAGCGCACCGATTCATGTTGATGCATAGTCATCAGGAGACAGGCATAAAAAAAGCAAGCCAAATGGGCTTGCTCTTTCGCGGATGTTAAAAGGATCTGCAATTCACAACATTAGGCCGCGTCGGCGTCTTTGTCGTCGCGACTCTCGTCCGCTTTGTTCTCGCTTTTTGCCGGCTTTTTCTTTGCCGCCTTGCGTTTTGCGCCCAGTGCTTCAAGCACCGAGTCTTTGTGTTGAGCAAGGTATAGCGACAAGGCTTCACGCTTTTCTTCGTCGTCTACCAGTTCGCTTTCTCCAATCAGATCGAACATGGCATCCGCCATATCCAACATTTTGTCGTAGGCGTCGGCTTCAGCTTTGGAGGTAAATGTCATCTTTTCTTCTCCCTCGCGTTCGACCACGTACTTGACGATAACGGCCATAATTACCCTCTCTTCGTTGATTTACTGTCTTTTTATACAGTAGGATAAGGGCCATTGTCCACTGACCCGGCCATGATTGTGACATGAGAGAAAAATTTAGCACCATTTATCAACGTGCCGCTGAGCGCAAAGGCGGTCAACGCGAGGTAGAGCGCATGTTGGTGGCGCCGCTTGCGCCTCATGCCTTGTGTGAGATACCGGATGATCGCTGGTTAGCGGCGTTTAGTCAGAAGGTGTTTCAATCGGGCATTAGTTGGCAGGTCGTCCGTAAAAAGTGGCCGGGGTTCGAAGAGGTATTCTGGGGCTTTGATATTGAGAAAATGCTGCTGATGCCGCCGGAAATGTGGGAAGAAAAAGCCACCAACCCAGCGATTATTCGTCACCTTACCAAGGTGATGACGATTCCGCACAACGCGGAAATGATCCACCGCGTGCAGCAATCGCACGGCAGTTTTAGCCAGTTTGTCGCCGATTGGCCCAGCGAGGATATTGTCGGTTTATGGCAGTATTTAAAAAAACACGGTAAGCGTTTAGGCGGTAATACCGGTGCTTATACCTTGCGCCGAATGGGCAAGGACACCTTCTTGTTCACCCGTGATATCGAGCACTACCTGCGCGCGACTAAAATCGTTGATAGCGGTAGAGAGACCAAGCGGGCGATGCAAGCAGCGCAACAGGCATTTAATGAGTGGCAGCAAGAGTCGGGGCGTTCACTGAACCATATCAGCCAGCTGATCGCATTCAGTGTGGGTGACAATCGCGTGTAATCGCTCAGCGATTTGCCGGATTATCACGCGCTTAACAAGTCGTGTGCGAGGTCGCGGTGTGTCGGTAGCGGTTTGCGCTTAGTACGGCAATCGGCCACAATCGATGCCAGTTATCTTTCCCATGTGAGCGCCTTGTGTTTACTGTTTATCACTCTAATCAGCTCGATCTGTTAAAATCGCTGTTGGTCTCCCTGATCCAGCAGCGTCCGCTGTCTGACCCCTTTCAAAAAGAACTTATTCTGGTGCAAAGCCCCGGCATGGCGCAGTGGTTAAAAATGGCACTCGCCAACGAGCAGCAGATTGTCGCTAACGTCGAATTCCCACTTCCCGCTACCTTTATCTGGCAGTTGTTTGTGCGGGTGTTGGATGGCGTGCCTGAGCGCAGTGATTTCAATAAAGAGGCGATGACATGGAAGCTAATGGACATCTTACCCAGCTGTCTGGATGCGCCAGAGTTCGCTGATTTAGCCGCGTATTTGGAAGATAGCCAGGATCAGCAACGCGCTTACCAGCTGGCCGAAAAAGTGGCCGATATTTTCGACCAGTATTTGGTCTATCGCCCCGAGTGGATGCTGGCATGGGAGCAAGAGCAACCGGTACCCGAGCTTGACGATGTGCAGCCTTGGCAGCAAAAACTGTGGCGTCGCTTATACGATCACACATTGGCGCTGGGCCAATCGCCTTACCATCGCGCTAACTTGTATCAAGAGTTTATCGATACCTTAACCAGCCATCAGCACAAGCCTGCGGGGCTGGCTGATATTGAACGGGTGTTTGTATTTGGCATCTCCGCGCTCCCACCACGCTATCTAGATGCGTTGCAAGCACTGGGCGAGCATGTGGAGGTGCATTTTATGTTCACCAACCCATGCCGTTACTATTGGGGCGATATTCGCGACAAGCGCTATCTGGCTAAACGTGCCGCATTGGCGCGGGATAAGATCAGCCGAATTGAAGACATCCCCGCCGAGAGCCAATTGGCACTGGGACTTGATGAGCCCGAGCACGGTGAAGTAGGGAACAGCTTGCTGGCGTCGATGGGAAAACTGGGGCGCGACAACTTACTGCTGCTCTCGGAAATGGCCTGTAATGAGATTGATAGCGGCTTCGTTGAGGTCAACCGCGATAATCTGCTGCATCATCTCCAAGCCGATATTTTGAATTTGAATGAGCCGGGCGATCCCAAGCAGACTGAAACCAGTGCGGCGAAAACAGAAATCGAGCCAGATGATGCTTCCATCGCAATCCATGCCTGTCACAGCCCGATGCGCGAAGTCGAAGTGCTGCACGATCAGCTACTCGCGATGTTTGAGGCCAACCCATCACTGAGCCCCCGCGATGTGATTGTGATGGTGGCGGATATCAATGCCTACAGCCCCGCCATTCAAGCGGTGTTTGGTAATGCGCCGAGTGAGCGTTTTATTCCCTTTTCCATCTCAGATCGCAGCGCCGATCAAGAAAGCCCGGTGTTAACCGCCTTTTTGCGTCTGCTCACCCTGCCTGATAGTCGATGCAGTGCGGCGGAACTATTGGAAATTCTTGAGGTGCCGGCGGTGTCACGCCGTTTTGCCATCGACAGCCAACAGTTTGATCAGATTAAGCAGTGGGTGGAAGAAACCGGCATTCGCTGGGGGCTTGATACCCATACCGCGAGTCAATTTGCCTTGCCCGAGCAGTATCAGAATACGTGGCTATTTGGCCTGAAACGTATGCTACTTGGCTACGCGATGCCGAGTGAGGCCGGCTTGTTTGCAGACACCGTCCCTTATGATGAAGTCCAAGGGCTTAATGCGGAGCTGGCGGGGCGTTTAGGGCTGTTTATCGACACCTTAATTTACTACCAGCAGCAGTTAGCGATTGAGTGCGATGGCAAGGCGTGGGTGGCGCGACTGACCCAAATGCTGGATGACTGCTTCGCCATTGAAGGGGATGAAGAGTTAGCGGTCAAATTAATCCGTACCCAGTTAGACAGTTGGCTGACACAGCTTAGCGATGCTGCCTTTACCCACACGCTAACGTTGCCCGTGGTGCGCGATTACTTTAATGGTCGCCTCAACAACGAGCGAGTCAGCCAGCGCTTTTTGGCCGGTCAGGTCAACTTTTGTACCTTGATGCCGATGCGCTCAATTCCCTTTGATGTGGTGTGTTTGCTTGGGATGAATGATGGCGTGTACCCGCGCACTGTGCCTAGCGTCGGTTTTGATTTAATGGTGGGCCGCACGCGGGCAGGGGATCGCTCGCGCCGCGACGATGATCGTTACCTGTTTTTAGAAGCGCTGCAGTCAGCACAGCAGCGTTTGTATATCAGTTATGTCGGTCGCTCAGTGCAAGACAACAGCTTAAAAGTCCCGTCGGTGCTGGTTACCGAGCTGCTTGAATATTGTACCCAAGGCTACTGTTTGGCCGGTGACCGCGACTTACCCGAAGTCCAGTCACGTCAGCGGCTGGAAGAGAGGCTTATTCAGACTCATCCACTCACTCCCTTTAGCCCAGAGGCGTTTGCTCATGATGGTAGCTACGCGCAAGAGTGGCTACCGGCTGCCAAAGGGCAAGGGACACAACTGCCGGCATTTATGGATGATGCATTAAGCCCTGATCCGGATAGCCATATCGATCCTGTGATTGAATTGGCAGAGTTGCAGCGCTTTTGGCGGTTGCCCGTGCGCTACTTTTTCCAACGCCGCTTGAAAGTCTTCTTTGAGCAGTTAGAAGCGCCGTTAGAAGAATTTGAACCCTTTCGCTTAGATACCTTGCACCGCTTTCAGCTGCGCGATCAGCTATTAGCCCACTTTATTGAAACCGATGACAGCCCCCAAAGTGTGCAGGACTTTATGGCCCGACAGCGAGGACAGGGCAAGTTGCCCTTAGCGTACTTTGGCGAATTGACCTTGGATACGCAAGTTACGGTGATCCGTGACATGTACCAACGCTTGACGCCGTTGCTCGCCGCGCCGCGCCCCGATCTTGAACTCAATCTGACCCTTCCTACTGCCTTGGGTGAGGTACAACTGCAAGGTTGGCTCAATCGGCGTTATCAAGACTGCTTGGTTCGCTTTCATTGTGGCGATCTGACTGTACGTCATCAGCTTGCGGTATGGATTGATCATTTATGCCAATGCGCAATGGGCGAAGCCGTGCCGAGTACGCTGGTGGGAGTGAAAGAAACCATTGAGTTTTCCCCACTCAGCAAAGATGACGCGCGAGCACACCTACAAGCCTTGGTTGAAGACTATCAACAGGGCCTGAATCAGCCACTTACCTATCTGCCAAGCTCAGTCGGGGCGGGGATAAAAGCCCGAGATAGTAAAAAAGGCTTTGATAACAGTGAAACCGGCCAAGACAAAGCGCTGAAATCGATACGCGATGCCTTTGTGGGAGGCTTTAATCCTGGCGAAGGACAAAACCCTTACGTTTACCGTGTTTGGCCGCAATGGCGTGAAAGCCTCGGCCAAGCGCTGTTAGCAACAGGCGATCGCCACTTAATGCCGATGTTAGCGCAGCGACAA
Source organism: Salinivibrio sp. KP-1 (assembly GCF_000968645.1). Taxonomy (NCBI): domain Bacteria; kingdom Pseudomonadati; phylum Pseudomonadota; class Gammaproteobacteria; order Vibrionales; family Vibrionaceae; genus Salinivibrio; species Salinivibrio sp. KP-1. The sequence goes on from NZ_LAQR01000002.1 coordinate 319,647, forward strand.
AAACACTAGCATGCAGTGAAGTCCGCATCATAGGCGCGATGTGGCCTCTGTCTCTTCCTCTCCACGCTTCCCCCTGTTAGCCAAGTTGATGCTTGGCTTTTTATTGTGCATCGATTGTCTTTAAAAGCATGATTTTTGATGTTCTTGTTGTATTTTTATTCATTATAGTTGAGTAAATATCTAAATGTGCGCGCTAAATATCATTAAAGAGTGAGCAGGAGGTGCGTCAATACGTCGGCGTTTAGTGCGACAATTGTTATCAATTTGTTGGTCAAAGATTGCGCGACTTGCGCCTCGTTAGGGGTCAATCTATTTGGGGTCTAAATATTTTTTAAACGATCATTTGAATAGTGGGTTTCAGAAAAAGTTATCATAATATCAGTATCTTGTGGTTTTTTAAATTGTTAGTGGACGTATTAAATGTGTGGTTTTGTAGGGTTTTTACGATGTTTTTTATTTGAACGTGTAATTAACTTAACGCACAATGTCATCGAAAATTCACATAACAAACCATGAAAAAAAGGAAGTGCCTTCATGCATAAATTCTCAAAAAGCGCAGTGGCAACCTTAGTCTCTGGCCTTTTGTTGGGTGCCTCAGCGCACGCCGACGTCAGCATTACTCAAGGTAAGACTGCAATCCCAGATGGCGAGGCAACGCATGCCCAAGACATCACGGTAAAAAATGAGCATGTCGCGTTCGCATTGGCGGTTGAGTCTGCGCCACCATGGGGCGTGCCACGTGGTACCTTGGTGGACCTCGCGGCGGTGAAAAATGGCAAAATTGATCTAGACCGAGTCGCTTTTGCAGATTTCATCCCTAATAGCTGGTCGGCTTGGCCGAACGATCGTAAGTCGATTGACATTGTGGAAGACAGCGATGAAAAAGCGGTGATCAAAGTGAGCCGTAACTTCGACAAGGTCGACATTACCACTTGGTACACCTTGGAAGCGGGCTCTGATTCGATTGGACTCAAAACCGTGATGAGCAACCAAGGCGAAGACGACCTTGAGCTAGAATCAGGCCACACGATTTGGCCGGATACGGGCTATCAGTTCGCGGTACCAGGTCTTGAAGGCAATGAAGAAGCGATGGCCGATAATGCCCTAGCCGATCGCATGGTGGCGTATGACCGTGATTGGGCGTTCGCACTGCATGCGCCTTATTTTGATCGCATCAAATATAACGGCCGCGATATGTATTTGGGTCACACGCTTAAAGCGGGCGAGACCCGTACCTTTGACTCTAAGCTCCAGGTTGTTCCCAACGGCGATATGGCACCGATTGTCAAAGCGGAAGCTGAGCGTCATGGCGAAGCGACGGGCACCATTAGCGGCCAATTGCGCGCTGACAACGGTAACGTGCCAGCCGATGCGATTGTGATGATTGAAAAAGACGGTCACCCTTACGCGTGGACCCTTGCCAAAGAGGGTCAATACAACATGGCATTGCCAGAAGGTAAGTACCAAGTGTATGGCACGGCAACAGGACATGCGAATAGCCAACCGCAATCTATTACCGTGAGTGCTGACAGTGAACAAACATTGGACTTCACATCGCTGAAAAGCCCAGCGACGCTTGCACTTAACGTGGAAGAAGCGGCCTCTGGTGTCGCCAAAGACGCGCGTGTGACTATCATTGAAGGCCAAGCGCCACCGGTTGAATTTTTGGGTAAGCGTACCTTCTTCACTGATTTGCTGCCTGCCGGCCATGCCGAGCTAAAACTGGCACCGGGTGAATACAAGTTAGGCATTAACGCCGGTGCGGGCTTTACTGCAGAATCACAAACTTTGGATGTAACGCTCGAGTCGGGCAAAACCAACCAACAAGTGGTGAAAGTGCCTCAGGTGACTTTCCCTAACCGTAACCATTGGTATGGCGCTGACTTGCACCACCACGGCAATGTGCTGGAAGGGGTAACACCTCCAGAAATCGTGGTGCGTGCTCAGTTGGCAACTGACTTGGATCTGACCTTTATCAGTGATCATGACTCCACCATTAATCACAAAGTGTTTGCTGACCTATCAGCAAAACGTGGCGTACCTTTCATTCCATCGATTGAGATCTCGCCATCGTGGGGACACATGAACCCATTCCCCATCGACAATGGCGCCGCGCTGACGGTCGATCCGGGTACTGATGACGTGCACACCTTGATTGATGCTGCGCATGAGATGGGCGCAGAAGTGGTGCCGATGAACCACCCATATAACGATTATGGCTACTTCACCAATATCGCTAAGGATGCGGTGCCGGGTGGTAAGACCGATCGTTTCGACCTGATGGAGCTCAACGCACGTGTCGATAACGAGCCGACCCTTGAAAAAGCGCACAAGCTTTGGGATCAAGGCGAAGCCATGTACCTCACAGCCGGTACCGATACTCATGATGCGTGGAACCAGCTTACCGGTCGTATTCGTATGATGGCCAATGTTGATGGTGAGCTAACGCCTCTTGCCTTTGCCAAAGCGTTGAAAGCAGGTCACGGCTATGCCACTCAGGGGCCCATTCTGTACCCACAAAACATCATGTTTGGTGAAACCGCCAAGGCTGGTGATAAATGGGATATCAATGTAGTCGCCGCTGATGGTCTCAAAGAAGTGCGCTTAATCGGTCAAGGTGGTGAGGTGCTAAACAGCATCACCATTAACCCCGAAGAGAGTACACAGCGCCTTGAGCTATCACTGCCTATTCCTGCGGATGCAGAAGGTTGGATCAACCTAGAAGTGGAAGACAAAGACGGCAGCACGGCATGGACCAACCCAGTTTGGCTTCAGTCGTAAGCGTTACGTCTCAATCAATGAACCAAGGCCAGCCATGCTGGCCTTTTTAATGTTCGCTTTTTAGGGAGTCATCGCTCACCGCCAAGGATCGCCAAGTCGCCTTGGTGATCCTTTCACTGTTAGGGCTTTATCAGTGTGAAAATAGCGAGAGACCTTGCTTTACACGCTGGCTGAGTGACAGTGCTTTATCGGTCAGTTCACGGGTATCATCGCTGGCTTGGGCATTTTGATGAGACACTTCGGTGATAGCTGCTAGGTTCTTGGCCACTTCCTCGGCGGCAGCTGCTTGCTGAGTGGTTGAAGTCGCCACTTGGCCATTCAAAGCGGCGAGCTCTTGAACCTGAGTTTGCAACGCGGCCATATCACGACGCGCCGCTTGTGCGTCATTGACACATGTTTGTGTTTGTTGTTGACCATCCGCCATGCTGCTGACTGCATTGTCGGCCCGAGCTTGCAGCGTGCCGACAATATCACTGATGCGTGTGGTCGACTCTTGCGTGGATTGCGCTAATTGGCGAACCTCATCGGCAACCACTGCAAATCCACGTCCCGCTTCACCCGCTCGTGCTGCCTCAATCGCTGCGTTAAGGGCAAGTAGGTTGGTTTGCTCGGAAATGGTGTTAATGACGGTAGTCACATCACTGATTTGTTGGGTGGAGTCGGCGAGTTCACGTAAGATCTCAGACGTATCGTCGACGCGTTGCTGCACGGTTTCCATCGCGCTGGTAGCGCGTTGCAAACTGCCATCGACATCGTTGATGAGCTGTGTGGCGCTATCGGTTTGAGAAGCATTCGACTCGGTAAGGTATTGCACGTCACGTACGGCGGTAGAAAGCTCTTCGACGGCACTTGCCACAGAGTCGAGAGTGCGATTTTGTTCTTCAACCGCACGAGCGGTGCTGGCAGCCAGGCTTGCGACTTCTTCACTACCTTGATGCTGCTCGCTTACATTGGTACCTACCTGCGAGATCAGCCGCTGCAGCGCATCCAAAGCTTGGTTGGTATGCTGACTCATGCCGCTAATCTCATCGCGACCATACACGGTCGCGCGTTGAGTAAGATCGCCCTCAGCGAGTGAGGATATGACATGGCGCAGCGCCATGAGCGGTGTCAGCATCGCTCGGGAAAGGGCACTGGCAAGTACAATCATCACCGCGCTAATCAGGGCTGTCACTCCTGCTGCGTTGAGCGCTTGCTGCCACGCCTGTGCGCGTAGGTCATCCAAGTAGAACCCTGAACCTACCATCAAATCCCAAGGACCAAAACGCTTCACCACACTGAGCTTTTCTACCGCTTGATGACTACCGGGCTTTTGAAATGTATACCGCGCGATCCCCCCATTAGCTTGATTAGCGGCCTGGGTCAGGGCGGGTAAAATCGATTGGCCATCGGCATCAACAATTTGCCGCGTGTTTTTGCCTACTGCACTTTCGGCACCAGCAATCATCACATTATTGCGATCGACGATAAAAAAGTAGCCGGCTTGGCCATATTTGAGTGCGCTGACAGCATGAAGAACGGATTCGGGGGGCGTGTCTTGGTTGGGGTATTGTCGGTGCATAGCATCAAGATAGTGCCATGCCATATCGACCTTTTTGTGCATCTGGGCGATGCGCTCTTGCTTGATGGCCTCAAAATGGGAAAAAGAAAGGTAAGCGGCCAAACTGACGAGACTTAATACGGCTAAGCCAACTAAAAGTAAGAGCTTATTACGCACCGAGAGTCGGTGGATGAGTGGCATGGTGATACTCCCTGTATGAGTTTTATATGAGTGATAGTTATAAGCAGTCCATTATTAATAGAATTAAAACTAAATATCAAGTAATGATAATGAGTATTAATATCATTTGAGGGGTGTGAGCATGAATAACAGTCAATGAGTCGGGCAGGAAAATCTTAGCGAGCTCAGCACGGTTGTCTCGGCCTGAATATGTTTTCCCCCAAGGGGTTGCTACAATAGCGAGCAGACTAGGCGATGAAATAATGATATGGAACCGCAGATCCTCAATCCGCTCACCTTGCCACTTGATGGCGTCCGATTAATCGAAGCCTCCGCTGGCACCGGCAAGACGTTTACCATTGCTGGCTTGTACCTGCGATTGTTACTTGGGCATGGCCGCGCAGCGCCGTGTCGGGTCGAGCAAATACTGGTGGTGACTTTTACCGAAGCGGCAACCCAAGAGCTGAAAGACCGTATTCGGCGTCGCATTCATGAGGCGCGTTTTGCCTTTATGCGCGGTGAGAGTGGCGATCCTATCATTGGCCCTTTGCTGGCAGAGGTAAGCGATCATAAAACCGCGGCGCAGCGACTGTTAGAGGCCGAGCGTCAGATGGACGAAGCGGCTATCTATACCATTCACGGTTTTTGTCAGCGGATGCTGACCCAAAATGCGTTTGAATCGGGTAGCCTGTTCAGTCATGAATTTGTCACCGATGAGCGACAGATCAAAGCGCGCGCGGCGGCCGATTTTTGGCGTCGTCGTTTTTATCCGCTGCCTAAATCGTTAGCCGGTGTGGTGAGTAGCTACTGGCCCGCACCGGAGGCCTTATTAAAAGAGATTGCGCCCTATTTATCCGGACCGGCTGTCACGGTTAAGGCGCCTGATCTCGGCGAAGATCTCATGGCGGCACACCAAGCGGCGATTGCCAAGATTGATGCGGTGAAGCGCGCATGGCGCGAGGCGGGGGAACAGATCACCGACCAGCTCAGCGCCGCCAAGCTCGATGGCCGCAGTTATCGCAAAGACCATCTGGCGAACTGGCTGAATGCGATGGAACAGTGGGCCAATGCCGAGACGCTTGATTACCAATTGCCCGACAAATTGGAAAAATTCGCCCAACAGACATTAGCGGCTAAGAGTAAAGCTGAGCCACCGAGTCTGGCGCTATTTGATCAAATTCAGGCATTGGTTGATCAGCCGCCGACGTTAAAACCGGGATTGACCGCACTGGCGATTAAAGAAGTGCGGCAGCTGCTCCGCCAAGAAAAACGTCGCCAAGGGTGGCTCTCATTTGACGATCTCCTTTCTCAACTTGCCAGCGCACTTGACCAAGATAGCCAAGGCCAGTTGGCGGCGCGTATTCGCAGCTTATATCCGGTGGCAATGATTGATGAATTCCAAGACACCGACCCGCTGCAATATCAGATTTTTAGCACTGTCTATCAGCCGCCAGTGGCGGACGATGCCCCTGTATTCGCAGACGCCGAGACAGACACAGGGGAAGAGGATGAGCGCACCGGTTTAATGATGATTGGCGACCCTAAGCAGGCGATTTATGCCTTTCGTGGCGCCGATATCTTCACCTATATTCATGCCCGTGCGCAGGTGAGTGATCACTATAACCTTGCCACTAACTGGCGCTCGACAGATGGTATGGTGCGCGGGGTCAATGCCTTGTTCTCACGCGCTAAGGCGCCGTTCGTTTATCAAGACAGCATTCCCTTTTTAGCGGTGGCCTCTTCGCCTAGCGCCAAACAAAAAGCGCTGGTGGTGGAGGGAAACGAGCAGCCCGCGCTCACCTTTTGGCATCACAGCCCGGATGAATTGTGTGGCAAGCAAGATTTTGAACAGACCTTAGCGGTGAGTACCGCACAGCATATAACGCAAGTGCTCAATCAATCGGTGGCGGGCAATAGTTATCTACAAACGCCTTCCGGCCAAGCCGACATTCAGCCGCACAATATCGCTGTGTTGGTGCGCACCGGACGCGAGGCACAGCTGGTCAAGCAAGCGCTGGCCGAAAAAGGCGTGGCGTCTGTGTATCTTTCTAACCGTGATAACGTGTTCGCCAGCCCCGTCGCCAGTGATATTGAACGCATTTTAGTGGCGGTCATGCAGCCTGAAAACGAGCGTAAGTTGCGGGCGGCGCTAGCCAGCCCTTTATTTGGCCTGACTGCCGAGCAGCTGGCGTTACTCAATCAAGACGAAGCCTTGTGGGAGCAAGAGGTGGTGGCCTTTAGCCATTACCGTGACACTTGGCAGCGCCGTGGCGTGATGCCGATGCTTCGCCAAGTCGCCAGTGCCCGCCAAGTGGCAGAAAACTGGTTGGCGATGCCGCAAGGCGAGCGCTGTGTGACCGACTTTTTGCATATCGCGGAGTTGCTGCAAAGTGCCAGCCAGCAATTGGACAACCCACACGCGCTGATCCGCTGGCTACAAGAGCGAATGGCCGAGCCGGCTCAACAATCGGAAGAGCAGCAGGTGCGGTTGGAGTCGGAGCGTGATTTGGTGCAAATCGTCACCATCCATAAATCGAAAGGCTTGGAATACGATCTGGTTTACTTGCCGTTTGCTTGTCAGTATCGCGAAAGCAGCCAACCGTTTTATCACGATGAACAGTATCAGCCAGTGCTGGCGCTGGATAATGTCGATGAAGGCAAAGAGCGGGCTGAAAAAGAGCGGCTGGCTGAAGATATCCGCTTGCTGTACGTGGCGGTGACCCGTGCCGTGTATGGGTGTTTTATCGGCTGTGCACCTCTTAAACAAGGTAACAGTCGTCAAAAAGACTCGGCCTTGCACCTAACGGCCCTCGGTTATTTGCTCCAGCATGGAGAAGCCGGTGATGCTAGCCTGCTGGCCGAGAGTTTGGCTGGATTAGCAAGCGCGAGCGATGCGGTGGCTGTGGTCGCCCCACCTGAGCCGGATGATAGCCGTTATGCCCCTCAAACAGGCTCCCACGAGGCGCTAAGCGCGCGTCAGTTTGGCGGCAAGATTGACCGTCAGTGGCGCTTAACCAGTTACTCAGGGCTGCTAAAACAAAGCCATCACATCAGTGCCTTGCCAACATTGGCCAGTTATGACTTGGACGCGGACGATGATCTCGCTGACGAGGAGACGGCGGATGTGGCGGTGGATCCTTGGTCGGTTTTTGCGTTTCCCAAAGGCGCGCGAGCCGGTACCTTTTTACACACCCTATTTGAAGAAGTGGACTTTACCGCCGATTTGATGAGTGAAGAAATCGCTGAGCTTATTACCCATCATCTTAGCTTGGAAAACTATGACCCACAGTGGTGCCCGATATTGCAGCAGTGGATGACACAAGTATTGAAACACCCGCTCAATGAGCACGGGTTGATGCTCAACCAAATTGATAATGCCAGTCGATTAACGGAGATGGAGTTCGTGATGCCTTTGGCCGCACTGGACTGCCAGCGACTGAACCGACTCGCCGCACGGTATGATGCATTGTCTGCCCGCGCTGGCCAGCTCACCTTTGACACGGCGCGCGGGATGCTAAAAGGCTTTATCGATTTAACCTTCCGCGCCGATGGCAAGTATTACGTGCTGGATTGGAAGTCGAACCATTTGGGGGATAGCGTGGCCGATTACCATCCTGAGGCGCTCAAAGAGGCGATGATCGCGCACCGATACGACTTTCAGTACCAAATCTATACCTTGGCGCTGCACCGCTTTTTGCGCCAGCGGATCCCAGATTATGACTACGACACCCATGTGGGGGGCGTGTTTTATTTCTTTTTACGGGGCGCCAGCGATAGCGGCGAGACCGGCGTATTCGCGCACCGTCCCGATAAGGCACTGATTGACGCCTTGGACAAACTCTTTGCTGGAGAGTCGGTATGAAGCAAGCATTAATGGCACTTTACCAGCGTGGGGAATTGCGGGCGATTGATGTGCAATTTGCTTGTTTGATGGGTGAAGAAGAAACTCAGTTAGACAAGGCCGCTATCACAGTATGGGCGGCACTGTTGAGTCGCGAAGTGGGCAAAGGCCATGTCTGCCTTGACTTGCACCAGTGGCAGCCACCCAGCGATGTCGCGTGGCAGCCCTTGCTGGAACATATTGATAGCCAAGCGCCAAGCGAGCAATTGGCGCAGGCCGCAGTCGTGTCCGATGGGATGCAGTCAACGCCCTTGGTGCTTGCCGGGCATCGATTGTATTTGCATCGCTACTGGCATGCCGAGCAGCAAGTGGCGGGGCATATTCGCCAGCGTCTCACGGCGCTATCGGTACCGGATGAGGCTAGACAAACCCTAGATAGCTTATTTGCCGCCTCACAGGCGGAGATTGATTGGCAAAAAGTGGCGGCAGCCACCGCGTTGACCCAGCCGTTTGCGGTGATTTCGGGAGGGCCGGGCACGGGTAAAACCACCACTGTTGCCCGTTTGTTGGCGGCGCTGGTGGCGTCGCACCACGCTGAACGCGCAACGTCTGCAGCGCTCACCATCAAACTGGTCGCTCCGACCGGTAAAGCCGCTAACCGATTGACTGAATCACTAGGGCGGGCGATTGCCGCTTTGCCTGTTGATCATGACGTAAAAGCGGCGCTGCCGACCCAAGCCAGTACCATTCACCGATTATTAGGGGCGATTCCGCAGCGGGTGGCGTTTCGCCATCATAAAAATAACCCCGTGCATGCGGATGTGTTGATTGTCGATGAAGCCTCGATGGTGGACTTGCCCTTGATGGCACAGCTGTTCGATGCCTTGGCGCCCTCAACACGCATTATTTTGCTGGGGGATAAAGATCAGCTTGCCTCTGTGGAAGCGGGGGCGGTGCTAGGGGATATTTGTCAGTACGCCGAGGCGGGCTATCCAGCGGCGCAGGCGGCGCGTTTAAGCCAGTTAACAGGCTTTGACGTACCCGAAAACCCACATGCGCCAGCGATCGCCAGTGCCCTTTGTCTGCTGCGAAAAAGTTATCGCTTTGATGCCCAATCCGGCATTGGCCAGCTCGCCTTTGCGGTGAACCGAGGAGAAATGGCTGAGGTGGGGGCGGTGTTAAAACGCGGCTATAGCGATATTGCCCACCATGTGTTGAGTGATGACAGCTATCAGGCCCTGATGCAACAAGCGGTGACAGGATATCGCGATTACTTAATCACACTCGATAATGCAACGCTCGAAACCCCGTCATCAATGGCGGACGTGCTGAGTGCCTTTAGCCAATTTCGTTTGTTATGCGCATTGACTGAAGGTCCATTTGGCGTCGCAGGGCTCAACCAAGCCATTGAGCAGCACTTGGCGTCGGCAGGGCTGATCGCCAAAGAGCGTGACACCTGGTATCACGGCCGACCAATCATGATTTTGCAAAACGATCATGCTCTGGGGTTGTATAACGGTGATATTGGGATTGCGGTACAACACGCGGGGATCACCCGGGTGGCATTTGAAACCCACGATGGCGAGGTGCGCTATTTGCTTGCCAGCCGTCTGCCCGCCCATCAAACTGCGTTTGCGATGACGGTGCATAAATCACAGGGTTCGGAGTTTGCGCACACAGTGCTGGTGTGTCCGCCCACTATTTCACCGGTGATCACCCGCGAGCTGATTTACACCGGCATCACGCGGGCGAAGCGCCAGCTTGATCTTTACGCGTCTTGGCCGGTGCTGCGCCACGGTGTGGGCGCACGCACCGCCCGGTATAGTGGTTTGCCGGATGCTTTGATAGCGCCTTGATTGTAGCGAGATACGCTAAAGCGCTAAAGTCAGCACCTTAGAGCGCCGCTGATAGTTGTACAGCTCTTGGCGAGTGTTAGGGAGTGCTGACACATCAGAGAGCAAAAAGCCTTGTTCCAAAAACCAATGCAGACTGTGGGTGGTGAGCACAAAAATGGTTTCGAGCCCTTTGGCTTTGGCGCGTTGTTTGAGGTGATTGAGGAGCATGACGCCGCGGTCGCCATCACGGTAGTCTGGATGAATGGCGACGCACGCCATCTCGCCGGTGCGCGCTTCACTAAATGGGTAGAGGGCAGCGCAGCCTATCACTAATCCATCGCGTTCGATGATGGTAAAGCGGGGGATTTCTTGCTCCAATTGTTCTCGCGAGCGGCGCACTAGGATCCCTTGTTGCTCCAAAGGTCGGATCAAATCCAAGATCCCACCGATATCGTCAATCTGGGCTTGGCGCACTTTTTCGGCACGCTCCATCACGATCTGGGTGCCGATCCCTTCAATCGAGAACAGCTCTTGGATCAAGGCGCCGTCTTTTTTATAGCTGATCAAATGGCTACGCGTAACCCCCGCCCGGCACGCGGCAATCGCGCCTCGTAAAAAGCGACTGGTGCCAGAGCCGGTATCGCCAGCGGCTTCTCTGGCTTCTAAAAGCGGTTGGGCTTGGGTGGGCAGTAACTCAGAAATCACCTCATTGTCTTGGTTTAAGACCCCTTGCTCGGAGCAAAAGCCAATCAACTTATCTGCGCGTAATCGAATCGCGACTTGAGTCGCCACTTCTTCGGAGGTGAGGTTAAAGCATTCCCCCGTCACTGAGCTGGCTACCGGCCCCATTAGCACAATCGCGTTTTGATCGAGCTGGCGCTGAATGCCGTCAATGTCGATGCGGCGAATTTTGCCACTATGGCAGTAATCAATGCCCTCGTCGACGCCCAACGGTTGAGCAATAACAAAATTGCCACTGATCACATTAATTTGAGCGCCCGCCATGGGTGTATTGTTGAGCCCCATGGATAAACGCGCCGTAATGTCGAGCTGCACTTGGCCGGCGGCTTGTTTGACCACTTCAAGCGCGTGGCTGTCGGTGATGCGTATTCCTTTGTGATACGGTGTTTCCAGTCCGTACTGGTTTAAGGTGCGATTGATTTGCGGGCGGGCGCCGAAGACCAATACCAGCTTCATGCCTAGGCTATTGAGTAGAGCGATATCATTGACGATATTTTGAAAGTTCTCATCCGCCATGGCCTCGCCGCCAAGCATGATCACCGCGGTTTTATCTCGGTGAGCATTGACATACGGCGCCGATTGGCGAAATCCTTTAACCAGGGCGGTACTTCTTATTTTCACGCGCTCATCCGTTTAATTATTCACTAATATCGCCTTTTTATTCTTTTTGTTCGGTGCGTGTCAACCCCCAAGCAAGTAGATAATTGCAGAGGAGAGGCAAGGATGTACTCTGCATCGTGATGTTTTTTGCACTACGTTTATCATTATTCGCGCAATGTTTGGGAACTATCTCTCAAGATTCGCAAGTGGTTTATCAATGTGGGTCAGTTAGTTCGTTAAAATCACAATAAAACCAATAAGTGAGGTTGTAGCGTGCGGTTAACCAAACAATTTATCATGCTGGTGATTGTTCTCGTACTGGGCTGGGTGAGTTTTACCGTGGCCACCCGCCCAGAGCTGTTTGCACCACATATGACAGACAAACAGCTTTATGGCGAATGGGTAGAACAAGATGTGGCCCCTTATGCAGCCGACCGATTTGAAATACGTCCTGATGGTGTCTACACCAATGGGAGTCGCGCCACCACTGAGTACCAGTTTGATGGTGATCAGCTTAAATACACGATAGGAACGGAAACCTACCTGTATCGGGTTGAAGACGCAAAGACGCTCGAGCGTATTGAACCTGCTCACTACACATCTTTTTTTGCTAAAGATAAACGCTCATAAGAGGAAGTGTTATCCCCAATGCGACCTGGATCAGTAGTGCTGTGATTCCAACGTGGTGAGCAGCTCGTTGACCGAGCACTGTTTCGTCGCCACCTTTCGCAAGAGATCGGCGGTTTGCGCATCACCACCTAGACAACGCTGAATACTGGCATTAATCACCTGGCGTGTGCAGCCTTCGCTGGCCATCATCCGGATCCATTGGTACTCCACTGCATCACTATCAAGTAGCGTTGAACGCCCAACTTTTAAATCCATCGCTGCTTTACTCCTTTATGTTGCACTTTCTATGCAGTTTTGTTGCAAGGACAGTACATAATAATTATATGACACTTTGATGAATGTCGCCTTGGTAAAGGGAGTAAGCTGAATAGGGTCACAATAAATCTGTATTGGTTTGCAGACAGTTACAAACTTAACGTTGAGAACTGATTGCGAAGCGGGGCGGTTTTTGCGAGCCTTAGCGCTATTAACTCACTGATTGGAATATGGTGTGAAAAAAGCGTTAGTCGTGATGGCGTGTGTGGCGGCACTCGCAGGGTGTATGCGTCCCACTGACCGGGGCCAACAATATGTGGATGGGCGATTTGAATCGATACTCACCCCGGTACCACAAGTGGTCTCTGAAAGCCCGCGAGACTTTAGTTTATTCAATGAGCAATTGGCGGAGGTGACTGCCAACTCACCCTCGTTAGTGGCGGAGCATCAAGCGGTTTATCAGCGTTTGCAAGCCTGGTTGGACGCGGGAGGCGAGATTGAGGCACTTGCGGATTATGGCTTAGGGGTGAACCAAATGGCAGGGGGAGATGATTTTGGTAACGTGATGTTTACCGGTTATTTCTCTCCTGTGATAGAGATGCGTCACCAACCGGATGCCCTGTTCCGCTATCCTGTCTACGCCAAGCCCCCTTGTGGTGAGGACTGTCCAGACCGTGCTGCTATCTATGCTGGGGCGTTGGATGGGAAGGGCTTAGAGCTGGGCTACAGCGCCTCCCTTATCGATAGTTTTATTATGGAAGTACAAGGCAGCGGCTTTGTGCATTTTGGCGATAACGACCAACTGGAGTATTTTGCCTACGGTGGCAAGAATGGTCACCCTTATGTCAGCATTGGAAAAGTACTGATCGAGAGGGGGGAAGTGTCGCGCGAAGAAATGTCGCTGAAAGCGATCCAAGAGTGGGTGGCTGCCCACAGTAAAGATGAAGTGCGTGAATTACTCGAGCAAAATCCCTCTTATGTTTTCTTTACCCCTAAGGCAGCTGATCCTGTCAGTGGTACGGCAGGTATTCCATTGAAAGCCGGGGCGTCAGTGGCGGCGGATAGACGTTATTTACCCATGGGCTCTGTGTTACTGGCTGAAGTGCCTCAGTTGGATGAGCAAGGCAAATGGACGGGCGAGCATGTATTAAAGCTTCTGATGGCATTGGATACTGGTGGCGCGGTGAAAGAGAATCATCTGGACTTGTATCATGGTATGGGCCGTAAAGCAGGCGAGCAAGCCGGGCATTACAAGCACTTTGGTCGGGTTTGGAAACTGGACGCCTTAGCGCCACAAATGGTGAGCCAGCCATAATAACGGGTTAGGTGAGGCCCTTAGAAAATAAAAAAGCGAGCGTCTAACGCTCGCTTTTTGGTAAGCGGGGTTTGATTATTCAATCAACCCGGCTTCACGGTAGTAACGCGCTGCACCTGGGTGAAGTGGTGCAGACAGGCCGTCTTGTACCATTTCTTCTTTCTTCAGGTTAGCGAACGCTGGGTGGAGACGGCGGAAGTCATCAAAGTTTTCAAATACCGCTTTAACCACGTTGTAGATAACGTCTTCTGGGACTTGTGTGGAAGAAACGAACGTCGCACCCACACCAAAGGTGGTGACGTCGTTGTCGTTACCGCGGTACATACCGCCAGGGATAGTGGCTTGGCGGTAATAGTCACGATCTTCAATCAGCTGTTTAGCTGCATCGTTCGCGACTTCAACCAATACGCTGTCACATGCGGTAGTCGCTTCCTGGATAGCACCACTTGGGTGACCCACGGTGTACACCATGGCATCAATTTTGTTATCACACAGCGCTTTGGATTGCTCGGCCGCTTTTAGCTCAGAAATTTGGCCGAACTTGTCCATATCCCAGCCCATTTGATCCATCAATACTTCGATAGTGCCACGTTGGCCCGAGCCAGGGTTACCAATGTTAACGCGCTTGCCTTCCAGATCATCAAAGGTTTTTACGCCTGCATCGGCACGTGCTACCACGGTAAACGGTTCTGGATGAATAGAGAAAACGGCGCGAAGCTCTTTAAATTCGCCCTGATCTTTAAATTTGCTGGTGCCTTTGTAAGCATGGTACTGCCAGTCAGATTGGGCGATACCCATATCGAGCTCGCCAGCACGAATGGTGTTGATGTTGTAGATTGAACCGCCTGTACTCTCTACCGAGCAGCGGATGCCGTGGTCATCTTTGCTTTTATTGACGAGACGGCAAATTGCGCCACCTGTTGGGTAATAAACACCAGTCACACCGCCAGTACCAATGGTCACAAACTGGTTCGCTTGCGCGCTTGCCGCGGTTCCTAGTGCGGCAGAAAAGCCGAGCGCAATCAGGGTAGGTTTCATCGCTTTCATGCTTAAGATTCCTTTTTAAGTTAGAGGTTGCTATCCGGGCGCACCCTCGAAGTTGTATAACACTCAATGACAATATGACAAAAAAGTGTCACCGCGCTATTTTTTCAATCTTTTAACAATATTTGCAAGCAATTGTATTGGGTTAAAACGATTGGGTCATGGTTTGCCTTAGTGCTTGTACAGGTTTAGTACAATATCCCAGCTTTTCCAGTGTGTTGCGTAAATCTGTGATCTGAGCTGCGTTATCTATGGCCTGGCGTTGATCAACGCGTTGGGTGTTGTTTTCAAAGCCGATTCGTATGTCTCCTCCCAGGAGCGCGGCGGTCGTTAGACAGCGGATCTCATGGTGGCCAAATGCACAGGCTGACCATCGCAGGTTGTCATGGTCGGGGAGCGCTTGCCACATGGCGATGATGTCTTCTGGGTGGCCAAATGGGGGGCTTTGATCCCGGCCTGCGACGAACAGTAAATGGTGCCCCTTTGGCGGGATAATGCCGGAGTGACGTAGCTGACGATAGCGCGCCACATCTTGGGGGTGATAGAGAATAAACTGCGTGTAAACAGCATGGTGATGTAGCCACGCAAAAAATGTTCTGGCCTCGGTGGTTTCGGAGGGATCAGGTACCAGCTCTCTGAGCGCAATGGAGACGGCCTCAGGCTTTACGGCTTTCACTAACGCGATTTGCTCTGAGGGGCGATAGCGACCCACGGCTTCGGTCGTGAGTTGGATGACCATGCGATCACCGACCGCATCTTGGACTTGCTGATAAAGCCGACGATTGAGAATGGGATCCAAACTATGCGCGCCAGACTCATCTCGTGCATGAATGTGCGCCATGGCGGCACCGGCGTCAGCGCATGCTTGCAGGCAGTCAATCAGTGATGGCGTATCAATGGGGACGGCATGATGCTGGGAAGGCTGCAGCCGCGCGCCGTTGGGGGCAACCATGATGGTGCGTGTATCGGTCATCTTTTCTCCTTAAGCCTGGGTTGAGAGCAAGACAGACTGCTTAGTGTGGCAAACAGGTGTCTAAGGTTATCCTTAGTTTTTCGGCTATCTCATCAATGTGTGGCTGTTTAATGATGTAGGGAGGCGCCAATAAAATATGGTGCCCTTGTTTGCCATCAATGGTGCCGCCCATGGGATAGCACATCAGGCCGTTTTCCAGCGCAGTTTGTTTGATTTGTTTCGCTAGCGGCAATGTAGACGAAAAAGGCTGCTTTGACGCTTTATCTGCCACCAACTCAAGCGCGAGAAAGAGTCCTCGGCCACGAATGTCGCCGACAAAAGGATGGGAATGAAAATGATGAGTGAGGGTGGCTTTTAACGCCTCTCCCTGCTGGCCGGCGGCGTCTATTAGACTATCTTGCTGGATTGCTTTTAATGTGGCGAGCCCTGCAGCACAGGCAGTAGGGTGTGCCATAAAGGTGTGGCCATGTTGGAAAAAGCCCGAGCCGTTAGCGATCGCGTTGTAGATAGGGTCAGCCACAAGCGTCGCGCCAATAGGCTGATAACCGGCGGCTAGCCCTTTGGCGATAGCCACTATATCTGGAACGATATGTTCATGCTCAAAGGCGAAAAAGCGCCCAGTGCGTCCCGTACCGCACATTACTTCATCAAGGATCAGCAAAATATTGTATTGGTCGCAGATCTCACGAATACGCGTAAAGTAGCCTGCTTCGGCCGTCAATGCGCCAGCTGTCGCGCCAACGACAGGCTCAGCCACAAACCCGATGACATTCTCCGGACCTTTTTCTAACAGCATGGCTTCAAGCTCGTTGGCCACCCGCTGACCATATTCGTAAGCGGTCTCATCGGGACGCTGATCGCGATAGGCGTAACAGGGAGCAATCAGACTGGTATCCATTAATAAAGGTGCAAAGGGCGCGCGACGCCATGCGTTACCTCCCACGGACAGCGCGCCAAGTGTGTTGCCGTGGTAGCTTTGGCGTCGGGCAATAAAGTGTTGGCGCTGCGGCTGGCCAACTTCCACCCAATATTGACGTGCCAGTTTTAATGCCGCTTCCATCGCCTCTGATCCGCCACTGACCAAGTAGGCATGATTGATCGTCGCCGGTGCTAAGTCAGTGAGTATGTCGGCCAGTGCTTCACTGGTCTCGGAGGTAAAAAAGCCAGTATGCGCATAGGGAATAGCCTCGAGTTGGGCGCGAATCGCATCCAATACCGCAGGATGATGATGACCAAGGCAAGATACCGCGGCACCGCCACATGCATCTAGGTAGCGCTTTCCCTGCGTGTCAGTCAGATACATGCCGTGACCGCTCGCGATAGTAGGAAGATCGTGATGACAGTGGCGATGAAATACGTGGCTCATACGATTGCCTCATAGTGACGTTTGCACATGAGTATGAACCGATTGTATTTTGCGCGACAAAGGATATATTTTCACCAGGCATGAAAAAAAGGAATGGGAATGGAAGCGCGTTTGCCATCGATGCGAGCGTTACAAGCGTTTGTAGTGGTCGCCCAGCAAGGCAGCTTTTCGGAAGCGGCTAAGGTATTGCATGTCAGTCAAAGTACTATCAGTAAACAAATCCAACAGCTAGAGCAGTGGATTGGACAACCCTTGTTTGCGCGGACTGCGTATGGGGTGGTGCTCAATGCCATTGGAGAGACTTATCTTCAATCAGTCTCCTCAGGGATCCATGAAATTGCCAACGCGACGGCTTACGCACGTCAACAGAGTGTCCAGCAAGAGTCGGTCAGCTTGCTGGTGCCGCCATCTTTTGCCAGTCTGTGGTTAATCCCGCAACTACAAGACTTTAAAGCTCGTTATCCGTCGGTATCGGTGACGGTCAGCGCGAGTGATTCTATCCCGCAGGGGAAAGAAAAAGAGGTTGATATCCTTATCCGTTGCCAGCCACATCAACAAGCAGGCTCCCAGTCAACCTGTCTGGCTAATGAACACCTATCTTTATTAGCCGCTGCCGCTATTGTCCCTCAGCCTATTGAGCGTGCGGCGCTACTTGCTACGGTGCCGGTGCTTTCTCACCTGACCAGGCCGACACTGTGGGAACATTTTTGGCTGCAATTTGGCTTAACGGATAGCAACCCGCAGTATGGCGCGGGGTTTGAGCACTTTTTTATGGCATTGGAGGGGGTGCAGCAAGGCATGGGGATGGCATTAATTCCTACCTTTATGGCGACAACCAGTCTACGACAAGGAAAAGTCGTGAACCCTTTGGGGCTAGGTATTGATAGCGGCTATGGTTATTACCTCTACAGTGCAAGCTACAAGCAGCGCGCCGCAGGCGTTAGCCAAGTTGTGCATTGGCTTTGTGACCGCTTTGCGCGGGATCCCGCTAGACAATTATCGAGCAAGTCGGTATAACGCCCCTCGGTTTGATGAACAAAGAGACGGGTATGACACGCCAGTTATCAGATGCCTATTGGCAACGTTTTGGAGGCACCGCAAGGCTCTACGGCCAGCGTGCGCTCGAAGTATTTAGTCAAAGCCACATCTGTGTGATTGGCATTGGTGGTGTTGGCTCGTGGGCGGCAGAATCGTTAGCGCGAACCGGTGTGGGGGCAATGACATTAATTGATATGGATGATGTGTGTGTCACCAACACCAATCGACAAATCCATGCTTTGAAAGAGACTATCGGCCAAAGCAAAAGCGAGGTGATGGCCGAGCGTGTCGCGGCGATCAATCCAGAATGCCAAGTGACTGTGATTGATGACTTTATCTCGCCGGATAATATTGCTGAGTACATCGACAAGCGCTTTGATTATGTGCTTGATGCTATCGATAGCATCAAGCCCAAAACGGCTCTATTGGCTCACTGCAAGCGGCACAAAATCAAAGTCATTACCGTGGGTGGTGCGGGTGGACAGATCGACCCCACTCAGATCCAAGTGGCGGATTTGACTAAAACGATTCAAGACCCGCTCGCGGCGAAGCTGCGTAACAACCTTCGTCGTTTTCATGGCTTCACGAAAACCCAGGGACGTAAGTTTGGCATTGATTGCGTGTATTCTACCGAGCAGCTCAAATACCCTCAGCCTGATGGCAGTGTGTGTGAAAGCAAAGTGTCAGCCGAGGGACCCAAACGCATGGACTGTGCCAGTGGTTTTGGGGCGGCAACCATGGTGACCGCGAGTTTTGGTTTTGTCGCTGTCTCGCGCATTTTACAAAAGCTAATCGCTGCTGATCAGCGTCGCGAGCAGGCTGGCTGAGTCTGCTTTACTCTGGGGGAAGGGCGCGTAAGCCAAATTCGCCCATACGAAACGCACTCCATGCTCTTTGGTAATCGCCACTGCTTTTGAGTTGATGAATACCACGGTTTAAGCGTTCTACCCAGCGTGTGCTCTCAGGATGCTGGCGACTCAGTAGAACATGGAGGGGGGTGACACGCAGAGGGGTAGGGTGAAAAGTAATGTGCTGACGCGTGTCATCAGGCATCACAGTGCGTAGGATATCCATCACTACATATTGGTTACCAATAATCACATCGGTTTCGCCAGTGAGTAAGCTGCGCAGCTTCTCGACTTCGTTAGGATAGCGGCGTATCACCACGTCGCCACCTTGCTGATTAAAGTTTGCCAGCATGGCATCTTCTATATAGCTCTCGCTGATCCCGACGCGTAAGCCGTTTAGGCTGGCTAACGACTGCCAATCAAAGTGTCGGTTTTTGAGATGAAAAAACACCACGGTTTCGGTATAAATGGGAGCAGAGTAAACAAAGTCATTTTCACGTTTTGGGGTGTAGCCCCAGCCAACGGTCCCATGAACCGCGCCTTCTTGCGCCTTCATTTTTGCTTGCTGCCAAAGTGTAAACGCGATCTCTATCTCTAGCCCTTGTCGCTTCCCTGCCTCTTTAACGATATAGGCAATCACCCCTTGATGCGCTAAGCGATCTGAGAGGAAAGGGGGGTAATCGCCTGCCAACAATTTTAGCTGAACCTGTGCGGCGGCGATGGAAGGTAAATAAAGGAGCAGGGTCACGAGCAGTATTCGCCGCATAACACCTCCAAGATATAAAACGTCGTTACGGCCAAGGCCTAATGATTGTAGTGGGCTTGGCGAAAATGACTCCAGATCATTTGATACCGCCCATCCGCTTTGAGTCGCCGTAATGCTTTGTTAAAGCGCTCTGCCTGATCATAGCTTTGCTTTGTTTGTCGGCTAAATAAAACGTACAGCGGGGTAATTCTTATTGGTCGCGGATGATGGGCAACGTTTTGTTTTTGGCTGGGGGCCACCTCTTGTGCGATCACCCTTTTGAGTACGTCTATGTTGCCTAACGCCAAGTCGATTTGCTGAGCGAGTAGCGCATCGATTTTTGATTTTTCATCAAGGAATTCTTGGATTTTAACGTCAACGCCTGACTTTTGCAGTTCAGTCAGTGTCTTAACGTCAATAAAGCCTTTGGTCACCCCGATGGCAAAGCCATCTAGATCTTGTGGGGACTGCCAATCAAACTCGCGTTCGGTAAGGTAGAAAAAGCCAACGCTTTCGGTATAAATTGGGTCCGAGTAGATGAAGTTATTTGCACGTTCTTGTGTGTAGGCCCAGCCTATGGTGCCGTCCCATTCGCCGGTTTGAGCGAGATTCATCGACTGATGCCATGGGAAATAACCTAGTGATACCGCGATGTCTGCCTCTTGCGCCGCCTGCATCACGATTTCAGTGATCGGGCCTCCATCAGGCACAGTCTGAGTAATAAAGGGGGCATATTCACCCGATGTCAGGCGCAGTGTTTGAGCCTGTACGCTCATCGAAATGAAAAGAAGAGTGGTTAATAGACAGTACCATGCCCATCTCATATTGACGCTACACCGTTTTGCTTCCATGGCTTTGAGTGTAGTTCAATCATATAAAAAAAGGTGCACCTCAGCGTTTACCACCGAGTGTGCACCACTATTCTCAATATTGAGACGCAGGCTGTGACGTTTGATCAGGCCTGTTCTTCTTCAGGGGTTGGTGTTGCCTGAGCTTGCTGAGCCTCCGCTTCAATAGGCAGAACGTGGCGAACATATTCGCCGGGCGCCGTATCAAGCACAGGATAGGTCTCAGAGCCTATTGAGTATGGCTCCACTTGTTCTTCTGGACTGTAGCTACGTAACCATTTTTCCCAGTGGGTCCACCAAGAGCCAGTGTGATGTGACGCATTATCGAGCCACTCATCGGCACTATCAGGCAAGCTATCGTTGGTCCAAAAACCGTATTTTTTCTTCACGGGGTGGTTCACGATACCGGCAATATGCCCTGACTCGCCCAGTACAAAGGTTTTATTCCCGCCAACATTCAGTGCACCACGATAGGTGCCTTGCCAAAGCGCGATGTGATCTTCTTTGGTTGAAATGAAATAGCTGGGCACTTTGATCTTATTGAGATCAATCCAGACACCTCCAACTTTCACCCCCTTGTCCTGCACCAGTTTGTTTTCAAGGTACAAATCGCGCAGGATAAAGTTATGTGTCTTCGCGGCGACATTGGTGCTGTCACTGTTCCAATACAGCAAATCAAAGTCGACAGGACTGTTACCTTTGAGGTAATTCTCAATATAGTAGTTCCAGTACAAGCTGTTTTCACGAAGTAGGCTGAAGGTGACGCTGAGTGAACGGCCATCCATATAACCACGCGCCGTGTTTTGCGCTTCAATGGCTCGAATCAAGCTGTCATTGATGTAGGCACCAATTTCCCCCGGCTGCGAGAAGTCGAGTAAGGTGGTGAAGAAACTCGCCGATTTAATCCGTGCTTTCATGCGCTTCGCAGCATAGTAGGCGATAGTACAAGCCAGAACGGTACCACCGATACAGTAACCCACACCGTTAATCTGTGATTGGCCGGTAATGTCTTCGATGGCACTGACCGCCTTGACGGTGCCTTGGGTCACGTAGTCTTCGAAACCTATTTCGGCTTGTTCGGCAGAGGGGTTACGCCAGGACATCAAGAATACCGTATGCCCTTGTTCAACCAACCAACGAACCAGTGAGTTTTTCTCGCGTAAGTCGAGAATATAGTATTTGTTGATGAACGGAGGCACGACCAAGATGGGGGTGGTATGCACTTTTTCCGTCATCGGACGATACTGAATGAGTTCGAATAACTCATTTTTATACACCACGTCGCCAGGTGTGTTGGCGACATCATCACCCACGCGAAACGCGTTATTATTGGTCATGCGCACTTTAAGAATATCCGCACTAGACTCCATATCCTGCTTAAGCTGTTCCATGCCGCGCAGTAGATTTTCGCCCTGAGACTCCAATGTCATTTTGAGCAGTTCAGGGTTAGTCGCAATATAATTACTCGGTGCCATGGCGTTAATCGCTTGGCGTGAGAAAAATGAGAGACGTTCACGGGTTTTATCATCAAGGCCTTCAATGGCATCGATGGTTTCCATATAGGTACGCCCAAACAGCAGGTAGGACTGTTTGATAAAGTTGTAAAGGACATCTTCCTGCCAAGCCTTATCCTTAAAACGTTTATCGTCGCTGCCTTCGCTCACTACCTCTCCCGTGTTATCACGCGCGAGCATGGCGTTCTGCCAGATTTGCATCTGTTGTTCCCACCACTGCATTTGCACTTGTAGAAGTGCAGCGGGTTGTTGAGCCGCGCCTTCCAGCAACTGAGCAGTGTCTTGCAGGCTGACTTCCTGCATGGCTTGATTGAACGGTGTATTTACGGCTGCCTTGCCCTGCTCAAGATCCTGCCACCATTGCTGGTTTTGTTCTTGCAGCCTGGCAAGGTAGTCCGAAAAGAAGTGATGAAACATAGTCTTGCCCTCTTGATCGGATAAGCACTACAAAGGCCTGCCGTCAATGACAGCAGGCACTCGTGCAAAAACCCTGCCTTTATGCTGGGGTGCCGGCTTTCATATTCTCAGCCGTGAGTTTGTCGATATCTTCTTTAAACTCTTTGGCGATGTTTTGCAGCTTGGCGCTGTCATCCATCATTTGCTGAGACAGCTTGGTCAAAGCGGCCAGCTGTTGGCTGCTGAATGACGTCATACTTGAGACATCTTTCACTTCGCTGGCTGCTTTCATTTGCTCTAGACCGAGCTCGCTATAGGTGCGCATAGCATTCATTTGTAGCTCAGTCAGCGTCTCAACATTTTTGGCTACCAACTTGTTGAAATTAACATAGGGAGCCAGGGCTTTTTCAGATTGCTCAGAAAACGCTTTAAACATATCTGTGTACATGGTGTATCTCCTGATAGTGTTGTGTATGGGTTTCTAACCCAAGGTCGCAAGTGTCCGTTTATGCTTGTGTACGCTTAACAATTAAAGCTGTACCCATGCCGCCGCCAATACACAAAGAAGCCACCCCGTGGGTTTCGCCTCTTCGCGCGAGCTCGTGTAGCAAGGTCACCACAATCCGGTTACCTGATGCCCCGAGCGGATGACCGAGTGCAATGGCACCGCCGTTGACATTGGCACGCGCCAATATCGCATCAGGTGTTGTTTTGTGGTGCTCCGCCAATTGGTGTATGACCCCCAGTGCTTGTGCTGCAAATGCTTCATTAAGCTCAAATAAATCAATGGTGTCGAGAGTCAGGTTGGCTTTCTCCAATGCCGTATTGACAGCCCCCACTGGGCCTAAGCCCATGATGCTCGGATCGACACCGTGCTGAGCGTAGGCGGCAACTTCTGCGAGTGGTGTCAGCCCGTGTTCTTTGACTGCGGACTCAGACGCGAGGATCACCGCACTCGCGCCATCATTGATACCCGAGGCGTTACCGGCCGTTACTGAGCCTTCTTTATCAAATGCTGGGCGCAGCTTGCTGAGGCCCTCTAGCGTGGCGTCTGCTTTTGGGTACTCATCGGTATCAAAAGTAATGGTTTGCTTGCGCTGCTTAATCTCAATCGGGATGATTTCATCTTTAAACCGACCCGCTTCAATGGCTGAAACGGCTTTTTGTTGGCTGCTAAGCGCAAAGCTATCTTGTTGCTCACGGGTAATCCCGACTTCTTTGGCAACGTTTTCGGCGGTGACTCCCATGTGATATTGGTTGTACACATCGGTAAGTCCGTCATTAATGAGCAAGTCTTTCATGGCGAAGTTGCCCATTTTTTGCCCAGTGCGGAGGTTGCCCGCTGCCGCAAATGGGATTTGTGACATGTTTTCAACCCCAGCCGCGACGACAACCTGTGCATCGCCGGCTCGGATATGGGTGACAGCATCCATGATACTTTTCATGCCGCTACCACAGACCATATTGATTGAATACGCAGGGACATGGGTCGGGATATCCGCGTAAATCGCAGCTTGACGACCGATCCCCATCCCTTGTCCTGCGCTGACCACGTTACCCACGATGACTTCATCAATCGCGGTTGGGGCAAGTGATGTTTCACTTAGCGCGCCTTTAATGGCATAAGCGGCGAGTTGCCCCGTTGGGACGTCTTTGAGCGTGCCTGAGAAGGCACCGATGGCGGTGCGTTTTGCCGCCACAATAAAAATACGTTCCATCAATCTATCCTTGATTTATTGCATGTAGAGGCCGCCGTTTACCGACAGCGTCTCACCCGTAATGTAAGCGCCTGCGTCGCTGGCAAGGTAAGCCACCGATGCCGCAATTTCTTCTGGCTTGGCCAAGCGCTTCATCGGGATCTGGTTGGTGATTGACTCCAACACATCGTCGCGCATGGCGGTAACCATTGGTGTCGCGGTATAGCCTGGCGCCACGACGTTGACAGTGACACCGGCCCGCGCCCCTTCTGCCGCGAGTGACTTACTGAAGCCCATCATGCCGGCTTTGGCGGCGGCATAGTTGGCTTGGCCAAATTGGCCTTTTTGGCCATTGACGGATGAGATATTAATGATGCGTCCTCCTCCTTTTTCGCACATGGCGGCGAACAAGGGCTGAGTGACGTTAAAGAGGCTGTTGAGGTTGGTATTAATGACATCATGCCATTGTGAGGCATTCATTTTCTTGAACACACTGTCGCGGGTAATACCAGCATTGTTTACCAGTACATCCACCGTGCCTTCTTCCTCGAGTAGCTTAGCAATCCGTGAGGCGCATTGTTCGGTATCGGTGACATCAAGCTCAAACAAACGAACTTGGTCGTGGTTAAATTTCTTTTCGTCAAACCACTCTTGGGCGCACTCCGCTCCCCCTGTAAAGTGGGTCGCGATGACGCGGTATCCATCTTCCACCAATTTCTCGGTAATTGCTGATCCTATCCCGCCTTTCGCGCCGGTTACTAATGCCAGTTTTTTCATTTATGACTCCATTCACTACAACAAGCAAACTAAACGAGATGCCTGAAGCCGCATCTGGAACCACTTCAAACCAGAATTACAGTCATCTTTTTCTCACAGCAGCAATAGTTGTGCCAAAAATCAACTAATCATTCTGCCGATATTGTTAGGCAGCCTAACGGATTGGTGTGACCCTTTTATGACTGCCTGCTTCTAAGCTAACGAATCTAGACAAATACGCAAAGTATAAAAACCCCATGTTCTGCATTCGAGATCTTGGTCATACTAATAAGGAAACACTGCAACCAATTGTTAAAATAATGTTTGTCTTGTGTTTGTTTTTGTTGGTTTTAAATCGAATTGCCCACTGCTTGACTAAGTCCATGAAATGGATTGCATTAGTGGTCAGGTTGGTGGCTTTATGTTGAGAGTTGCCTTTTTAAATGGACAGGGTGGTCAGAAAATGATCACTGTTTGTGCGTTGAGTGGAGAGCGGTGGCGACACGCCACCACGTGGATAAAGAACTAACGAGTGACCTGATGAATGTATTCAATGATAGCGTGCAAGCCATTGGTGCGTGACTCACTTAAATGGTGCGCCAGTCCCGCTTGCTGGAAAATGCGGTCTATATCGAGGGTATGAATGGCATTACCGTGTTGACCGTGAACACAGGCAAGCACGATCGCTAATAAGCCTTTAACAATTCTGGCGTTGGAGTCGGCGGCAAAGTAATGGGTGTCCCCCTCTGCCTGATGGAGAAACCAAACCGCGCTCTCACAGCCGTGTACTTGGCTTGCTGTTTGTTTTTGTGCATCAGTAAAGGTTGGTAGCCGTTTTCCCCACAAAATCAATTGTCGGTATTTATCTTCCCAGCTGGTGTGTTGCGCGAGCATCTCGGTGACCGTCGCTTGGTTAAGCTCGGTGCCAAAAGGGTGATGGGGTAACGCCATTGTCTATCCTGCCTTATGATTAAATGTCGAGTAGATACAGGGTCTTATCTAATGCTGCAATAAACTGTGCGATATCCTGGTGTGTATTGTAGGCCGCTAGAGAGACCCTGATGGTGCCATCGACCCCAAGCGCCTTAATAAAAGGATGGGCACAATGATGGCCAGAGCGAACAGCAATACCTTGCTGGGCCAACAATTCAGCTACATCGGCATGATGCTCGTCACGCACGACAAAAGAGACCATAGAACTGGTCGCCTGTGGCGCGATCAAATGAATGCGCGGCCTCGTGCGTAAAGCTTCTATAAGTTGTTGGTAACAGCTTGCTATGTGTGCCTCCACTGCTTGGCTGTCTTGTTGTTGGAGCCAATGAATGGCAGCAGCAAGGCCAATTGCGCCGGCGGTGTTAGGCGTGCCTGCTTCAAAACGAGCGGGAACGGGGGCGAGAGTATGATGGTCAAACGACACGTCTGTGATCATCTTCCCCCCCCCGTGGAAAGGCGAGAGCGCGCTCAGCGCTTCTGATTTTCCATACAAGACGCCAATTCCTGTGGGACCATAAAGTTTATGGCCAGAAAAAACATAATAGTCAGTGTCCAGTGTTTGCATACTGACAGGCTCATGGACGATACCTTGTGCGCCATCAATGATCACGGTTGCACCAACTTTGTGCGCCAGCTGGGTCATTTCCTCGATAGGATGGCGGGTGCCGGTGACATTGCTGACATGACTGATCGCAACAATGCGTGTCCGTACGGTTAAGTGTTGCTGATATACCTTCATATCTAAGTGCCCCGTGCGAGGGCAGCAGGGGATTTTTACCAATTGAGCGCCCGTGCGTTGTGCCATCAATTGCCAAGGGATCAGGTTGGCATGGTGCTCCATTTCGCTGACCAGGATCTCGTCTTGTGGGGTAAGCGAGTGGCTTAGGCCATAGGCGATCAGATTAATGGCTTCTGTCGCGCCACGGGTCCAGACGATATTGTGTGGGTTGGCACCGATAAAATGTGCTACATCTCGTCGCGCTTGTTCAAACTGTTCGGTTGCGGAGAGGGACGCTTGGTGCTGGCCTCGATGGACGTTTGCAACCGGCATCATATAGCTGCGACTGATCGCATCAATCACTGACTGCGGCTTTTGGGCAGTAGCAGCACTGTCTAGATATACCCAGCCTGGCGCATTAAAAGCGGGAAACTGGGCGCGTAGAAAATGGGGATCAAAACCGTCGGTCATAGTTATCGTCCGAAATAAAATCCCGTCTATGATCGCTATCTCGTGGATGTAACTCAAGTCTGTTGTTGGTTCGCGCCTTATTACAGACAAAAAAAAGCACTGAGCGACGCTCAGTGCCAACAAATATGTAATGACAGACAATGTCAAAATACAGGAAGTTAAAAGTGGTAGATACGACTACCTGTCTAACCAGTGTTAGACAAATGCAAACACAACATCGCAACCACGGAAACAGTCTAAATAGAGAGACGTCACAAGTGGATGCGGGGAGCACTATAGGAGTTTGCTGGTATATCAGCAATCGACAATTTATAATGCCAACGATTAGAAAAATTAATGCATAGAGGTGTCAGCATATGGCGAGGCGTCTTCCCCCACTCAACGCGCTGCGTGTGTTTGAAGCAGCCGCACGACATTTGAGCTTTACGCGAGCGGCAGAAGAGCTGTTTGTGACTCAAGCGGCAGTCAGTCATCAAATCAAGGCATTAGAGGAGTTTCTTGGTTTGAAGCTTTTCCGCCGGCGTAACCGTTCGTTACTATTGACCGAAGAAGGACAAGGGTACTTTCTTGATATAAAAGATATTTTCTCTGAGCTTTCCTATGCGACGGATAAAGTGCTGGAACGCAGTGCTAAAGGGGCGCTGACGATTAGTTTGCCGCCCAGTTTTGCGATTCAATGGCTAGTACCTCGATTAGCTGATTTTAATACAGCGCATCCTGATATTGATGTTCGGATAAAGGCGGTTGATTTGGAAGAGGGGTCTCTGACCGATGATGTCGATGTTGCCATTTACTATGGCCGGGGACACTGGACGGGATTGCGCTGCGATCTTTTGTATCAAGAATGCTTGCTGCCTGTGTGTTCGCCACTGCTACTGGAGTCAGGGCAGCCTCTACAAACCCCAGATGATTTGGTTCATCATGTTTTATTGCATGACCGCTCGCGTAAAGAATGGAAAGCATTTGCGAAAGCCCATCAACTTAGTGAGGTGAATGTTGAGCATGGGCCGATTTTTAGTCACTCATCCATGGTGTTGCAGGCGGCGGCACATGGGCAAGGTGTCGCGCTAGGAAACAATGTGCTTTCTCAACCAGAGTTAGCATCTGGGCGCTTGGTTCAGCCTTTCGAGCAAGTACTAAAGAGCGATAATGGCTTCTACTTGGTCAGCCAGCAACGCGATGCTGATACCGGACGTATTACCGCATTCCGAGAATGGATGTTGGCGACGGCAGCGAAAGAACAAGAGAAAATGAATTTATGACAGGTTTAGAGGTTGACGGGCCGGAAACGGCAACAGACTGGGTGATTTTTGCCCATGGTGCGGGCGCTGGAAAGGATCACGAGTTCATGGCTGATATGGCCGCGCGGATAGGGAAACACTGCAAAGTGGTGCGATTTAACTTTCCCTATATGGAAAAGCGCGAGCAAGAGGGAAAAAAGCGCCCGCCCGATCGCGCTCCAAAATTGCTTGCCCATTTTGAGTCTGTGATTGAGCACGTGGATGGTTTGCGCCCTGCTGGGAGCCGATTATGGTTAGCCGGTAAGTCGATGGGTGGGCGTATGGCGAGTCATTTGACTGATCATGCCTCTGTCAGTGGGGGGATTTGTTTGGGCTTTCCATTCCATCCCCCAGGGAAGCCGGAAAAGTATAAAGGGGCGCATCTGGCGACCGTTGAGCGTCCACTGCTGATTATACAAGGTGCACGCGATACGTTCGGCCGTGAAGACGAAGTGATGCATTATCCGCTGTCTCCCTCGGTTCAAGTGATTGTTGTCCCGGATGGCGATCATAGCTTTAAGCCTCGTAAAGCCTCAGGGTATACAGAGTCAGGCAATCGCCAGTGGGCGGTGGATAGCCTACATCGGTTTATTGAACAACAAGGTCAGCAAGGATGAAATTACATCATTGGGTGTGTGTAGCGGCGATCGGCGCAGGGTTAGCCGTGGGGCTAGGCGCTTTTGCCGCGCATGGATTAAAAGCGGTGCTGTCAGATTATCAGTTAGCCATTTTTAAAACGGGCGTAGACTACCAAATGTGGCACAGTCTCGCCTTATTGGGGATTTGCGGTGTCGCCTCCCAGGTTTCTTCTCGCTGTTTTGCCATTGTGGCTTGGGCTTGGCTTATCGGTGTTGTGGCGTTTAGTGGTAGTTTATACCTCCTGGCGCTGACATCTTGGCATTGGCTTGGGCCCATTACACCCATGGGCGGTGTGAGCTTTCTGATCGGTTGGGTGGGGCTAGCCATAGGAGCCTGGCGTTCTTATCAGCGCTGAGTCCGCTGACATGAATAAAAGCCTCGCGGGCATTTCTTTCTGGTCTGGATGGCAGATATAATGCGCAGCTTATTTTTACCGCCACACAGCGTGGTGATATGTTCGAGCCAGAGGGTGTTATGAATCAGGTTCTGCTTTATTGTCGTGCGGGGTTTGAGAAAGACTGTGCCGCAGAGATCCAACAAAAAACCACCGACATGGGGGTATATGGGTTCCCGCGCGTGGTCAATAACAGTGCGTATGTCCTGTTTGAGTGTTACCAAGAGGGCGATGCCGAGCGTGTTGTTCGTGATCTCCCGCTAGACTCACTGATTTTTGCCCGGCAAATGATCGCTATCACCGCGTCTCTTTCTGAGCTTGACCCTGACGATCGTATTTCACCGATTTTGGCAGTGGGCGAGCGCTTACCCAAAGGCGGCGACTTACGGGTGGAAACCCCAGATAATGATGAAGCGAAAGCCCTGTTGAAATTCTGTCGTAAGTTCACCGTGCCATTGCGTCAGGCGCTACGTAAGCAAGGCGTGATGCTGGCAAAGGATAACCCAAAAAAACCGGTGATCCACGTGTGCTTTACCGCCCCAGGCACCTGTTTGATCGGCTATTCACTGACAACCAATAACTCCCCGCATTATATGGGGTTACCACGCATGAAGTTTCCGGCTGATGCGCCGAGTCGCTCCACCTTAAAATTGGAAGAGGCATTTCATCACTTTATTCCCAAGCAAGAATGGGAGACGCGTTTAGCGCCCGGCATGTGGGCGGTCGATTTAGGTGCGTGTCCGGGAGGTTGGACCTATCAATTGGTCAAGCGCTCGATGTTTGTCCACGCGGTGGATAACGGGGCGATGGATGAACAGCTCATGGATACAGGGCAAGTGTTTCATCACGCCGAAGATGGATTTAAATTTGAGCCTACGCGAAAAAATGTCACTTGGCTGGTGTGCGATATGATTGAAAAGCCTTCTCGTGTGGCCCAATTGATGGGTGAGTGGCTGATTGAAGGGTGGGCAAAAGAGGCAATATTTAATTTGAAATTGCCCATGAGCCGCCGCTATGAGCAGGTGACGGAGAACCTCGACACCTTAGGTGCATTTCTTGATGACTACAAGGTGGCGTATGAAATGCGCGCGAAGCATCTGTACCATGATCGCGAGGAAATCACGGTGCACTTACGGCGGGTAAAACGTCAGCGCTAGGTGCAGCAGTGTGGGCCTATCTTAGCACTACATACCGGCTTTATACTTATTCATCACCACTGAACTTCATCACCACTGAATACGGTTACGAGGGTTGGCCCTCAGCGGCAGGTTCAAAACGGATATCTTGTAGGTTAAAGCCGAGTGGGATATCCGTTTTTAGTTGCGCGACCTTTTTGCAACGTTGAGCTAGCTCATAATGACCGTTGAGTTTTTTTTGCCACTTAGGTGCCAGATCCTCAGCAGCGAACACTGCATCGATAGTGGCATAGTCGCTCAGCAAGCTGGCGGCCGTTTTGGGACCGATCCCTGGCACGCCACTGATCTCACTACTGCTGATCCCTGCGAGCCCCCAAAAATCGCAAAGCTGCTCTGGGCGAACGCCGAATTGTGCTTGGACGAAGGCGAGATCTAACCAGCGCTGCTGAAAGTAATCGCGGATCCTGACTGTCGGTTGCAATAGCTGACAGTAGCCTTTGTCAGTCGATACGATTGTGACATCTTGCCGGCGCTCGGCCACTTTTAAAGCCAGGGTGGCAATCATGTCGTCAGCTTCATCGCCTTGAGAAAGCAACGAGTCGACGCCGTGCTGCCAAAATGCATCTTGAATCGCATCTAACCCTTGCTCGAGTACTGCAGGCATTGGTTTACGGTGTTGTTTGTATGCCGGCAAGATCTCTGCGCGCCAGCCACGATCATTACCCAGGTGATCAAAGACAGCAATAATATGGCTCGGCTGGCTATGATTGATGATTTTATTGAGGGTTTTGAGGCAGGCATTCACCGTGGTGTCGATGGCATCGCCCTCAGGCTGAGCCGCGTGGACGCGGCGAATGAGGTTCATTGCATCGATAATGACAACATGGAGGTTAGACATAATAAAAACCAGTAATAACGCGCAGCATGAGCCGCGCATTATACCTGTGTTAGTGGCATAACGCAGTGTGCGAGATGCAGGTTATCGACAGCTCGCCGGCTCAGTGCGCGTTCAGGCTAGGAAACAATCTCATAGCACGGCACATAGGCGGTGCCTGGCAGCTTCATCCGTTGTTGGTCGACGAAGCTTTGTAACAGTTTGTCCATTTTTGCCATCAAATACTTGTCCCCATCAATTTTAAATGGGCCGTGTTGCTCGATATTGCGCATCCCCTCATCTTTAACATTCCCTGCCACAATGCCCGAGAATGCCTGACGTAACGCTGAAGCGAGTAACTCTGGGCGCTGATTCATGTGCAAGTTGAGGTTAGCCATGTTTTCGTGTGTTGGCGCAAAGGGATGTTGGAAATCCTGCTCGATTTTCAATGACCAATTGTACGAGTAGGCATCGCCGGTGGCTTTGCGATGCTCTTTGACGGCAGGCATGGCATTTTTCATTAATCGTGCGGCTTTGGCTGGATCGTCAATCACGATTTCATAATATTGGGTGGCTTCCTCGCCCAATACATCACGAATAAAGGCATCGATATCGCGAAAGTAATCTTCACTTTCTTTCGGGCCGGTTAACACGATAGGCAAAGGCTGTGAGCGGTTATCAGGGTGCATCATGATGCCAAGAATATACAGCAGCTCTTCCGCTGTCCCTGCGCCACCTGGGAAAATGACAATCCCATGCGCGATACGGACAAATGCCTCTAGGCGCTTTTCAATATCGGGCATGATCACCAGCTCGTTAACCATGGGGTTCGGCGGCTCAGCAGCGATAATAGAGGGCTCGGTTAAGCCAATAAAGCGGCTGTCATACGTGCGCTGCTTGGCATGGCCGATGGCTGCGCCTTTCATTGGCCCCTCCATCGCACCAGGGCCACACCCCGTACAAATATCTAGTTCACGCAGACCAAGTTCATGACCCACTTCACGCGTGTATTGATATTCGATGTCGTTGATTGAATGCCCCCCCCAGCAAACCACTAAATTAGGATCGACTCGCGGGCGGAGCGTTTTCGCATTACGCAATATACCGAATATTAAGTTAGTGATATGCGGTGAGCTATCGAGGTTGAGGGCAGGACTATGCTCGAGCTGCACATTGACGTGAATAATGTCGCGTAGTACCGAGAACATATGCTCTTGAATGCCGCGAATGATCTTACCGTCGACAAAGGCATGGTCCGGTGGATTAACCAGCTCGAGTTTGATGCCCCGCTCTCGGCGCAACACGCGAATTTCAAAGTTGGCGTGTTTTTCAAGAAGTGCTTTGGAGCTGTCTGTATGGCTGCCTGAATTTAAAACGGCCAATGAGCAGTTGCGGTATAAGCGGTACAGATCACTGCTGGCGCTGGCTTTTAAACGATCGACCTCGATTTGAGAAAGCAGATCCATCGTTCCAATCGGACTAATGTGTGTGATCATAGCGACAACCTCTTACACGCCGACATCCTGTTTAACGCAAGCCAGGCTGCCGAGCGGTGCTATAAAAATCAGTGTGTTAATTAAAAATACACACGCTAGCCACAATTGACCAGTAAAAATTAACACCAGATGATTTGGTTGCGACCACTGTTTTTCGCTTGATAGAGCGCTTGGTCAGCACGCTCTAGCACCGGCGTGGGGGTGTCCTCACCTTGGAAGAGGGTGGCACCAATTGAGACGCTAATTGAAACGCGCTCGTTTTTAAACTTCAGCGGGAGTTTGCGAATGGTGTGGCTAATATTGGCCAAAATATCGGTCCGCGTTTCATCGTCCGCATCAGGCAGTAAAATGACAAACTCTTCGCCACCAAAGCGGGCAATAAAGTCGGTGTCGCGCAGACACTGGTAGATGCTGCGCGCGATAATTTTCAACGCTTTATCACCGACTTCGTAGCCAAATTGTTGATTCACTTGTTTAAAGTGGTCAAGATCAATGACGGCAAGGCAAAACTCGCGCTGGTACTTTTTCCATAACCGGTACTCATGCTCCAAACGATCGTTAAGGGCGGCACGGTTGTAGACGCGGGTCAGCGGGTCTAACAGGCGTTTACGTTCTTGGTCGCCGACGCGACGATGTTGATCGAGGGTTTGCTCTGCTAAGGCGCTAAGTTGGTTCTGATTGTGTGCCAACTGCTCTTCCAAGGCTTGTTCGCGATTTTTGAGCGCTTTGTTTTCTTGCGCGATCACTTTCAGCTCTGCAAGCGCTTGGGTTAATGCGGCTTCTGGGTTGGCTTTTGCCGCGCCTTTCCGTTTGAGTTCGTGTTCAATATCGTTAATGGTGCGGTCGAGGCGCTGATCGACACCTTGATGTGCCAGCCGTAGTTGTGTCGCATGATCATGCGCACGGGTATTTTGTTGGCTTATTGAGACGAGGTCATCATTGACTTGACTGAGAAATTGCTGCGAAGCCCGCCGCTCAGATTGGGTGGCTTCCAGAATCAGCTTGAGTGCCGCCAACGTCAAAGACACCACGGTAGCCGGTGATATATCGGTCAGCAGTTCACGGCGGATTTCAAGCAACTTATCGCCTGCTTGACCGTTGATATCGAGCTCTGTAATCAGGTTTTGTAGTTCATCAGCGACGCGACGTATCTGATCGTTGTCGATGTCTGGTGTTTGTTGGGTGCGGGGCCTAGCAACTTGCAAGGTCACGGCGCGTTCGTAAAGCTGAAGTAACTTAATGAGGTGTTGTGTGCGTTCGGTATCACCGTTCGCCGGTTGCGCTAATAGATCTCGCAAGTCACGTTTCAATTGAGCGGGGAGACCTGTCACTCGCTGTAGTGTTTCACCACTGGTGTGAAATTGCTCATCGAGGTGTGACTGTGCTTTTGCTTGTGTCATGTTTTGATGACCCACCATGCGTTCAATAACGGCTAAACGCGGAAGCAACGCGCTAACATCCTGCGTTGAATACAATACGTCACGGAACTCGGCCAGTTTTTGGTCGACCAAGTTATTTTTACCCGAGCACGTGGCGATAAAGCGCGAAACCAGCCGTTTAAGGCTATGGATTTCTCGACGCGACTTAAGCGCCAGCTCCCGATACGTTGAGGGCGACGCATTATTACCCGCCTGAGCGGGCTGGGCCGACAACGGTGATGGGGTGGACTTAGTCATTTTATCGAGGAAATACCTGATTATATTCGCGTTTTGGCGCCATTGGTAGCGAAAACAGTTTCACTAACTACCTGTAGCTATACCGACTTATTGCTCTGATCATCAATAACTGACGATGGCTTTTTATCAGATTCGTGATCCTTCTGCCAGTTCAATAAGTCGTTCGCTGAAGATTTAACCTTTACCAATCCAGAGTCAATCCCTTTCAAGCAAGCATGACGTAAGTTGGTGTTCACGAAGCTCGCGGCGGGCGCTGTGTTAATCGCGCTAAAGTGTACCCAATGACTTTCTCCGGTCTGTTGCGCGAGATCACTGGCTTGATGAGTAGCCGTTAATAAAATCTCGATTAACTCTTGGTCATTAATCGATGTGTACGCGCGCGGTAAAAAAGGGTATTCCGCGAGACCAATGGCGACTTGCGGCGTGAGCGCTGGAGGTTGGTCACCTGCATTCACCGTTTGTGCCTGACAGCTTTGGTAGTGGCTGACAAAGTCTGCGATCAAAGACTGCACAAAATGAGCAAGCGCATCAGGCTGGGTATCTTGATCCCAATTGGTCTCGATATAAATAAACAAGGTATCGGCGAAATGATATAAGCGGCCAGATTGAGTGACACGCTCGGACAAATAGTCGCCAAGCTGACGCTCGATATCTTGCGCCCTTTGATAGCCGAGACGCAAAAATAGCGCTTTTAGAAAGGCGACATCGAACATGGCAAAGCGTAGCCGATCACTGAGTGGCTGGTGGATCATGTCGTTCAGATACCATTGCTCAAAGTTGGCGTTACTTTTTTCCAACGAACGCGGTAACTTGGCATTCAGCATGCGTAAGTTCCTCAGCCCGGTGCGTGGGTGCGTATAAAAGTCATCACGCAGCTCTTCGAGTTCTCCCTGACGCATCACCGCGGCACGATGACGAAGGTAAACAATGGCCACTAACACCCCAAGGCTGCCTAGTAGGAAATAGTTGACCTTTTGTAGGTGGAGCTGCTCTTGGTGTGCGCTATCTAGCTGGCGCTGCAATTCATCCATCTGTAGCTGTCGCTCGACCACACGCTGTTGTTGTTTAAAGGTATCGGCTTGTTGCTGTTGCTCTGATTGTGTTTGCTGTGCGCGCAGCTTTTCATAATCACGTTGCATCATCAGAGCCGCTTGATACTTGCCTTGCGATTCCAAGGCTTTGGAGAGGGCGTGATGCGCCATCGTCAGGGTTTTGCGGTCTTTTTCTACCTCTGCTCGCTCCAGTGCGGTGCGAATTTCTTTCTCTGCTTGCTTTGGTTGAGACAGTGCAAGATGAATACGTCCTTGTAACAACATTGCCTGTGTGGTCAGCGGCGAGTTGGGTAGGCTACCGACCAGTCTTAACGCATCTTGAATGTATCTGTCACTGAGCGGGAAATGCTCTAGCTGATAATAAGTGCGAGCGATGGCTAAGTGGACTTGCGCAAGCGGTTGGAGGCGACCGAGTGCTTGCTCAATTTCAAGCGCATTAAAATAATGCACCAAGGCAAAATTATAACGGGCTTGCTGCTCATAAATGGTGGCTAATAGGCGCTGTGACGCTGATAAACGTCGGCTTAATGAGAAGTGCTCAAAAAAGGCAGCGGCTTGGTTCGCGTGCTCAAGGGCTTGATTGAGCACGCCTTGCTGGTTATACAGCTTGGCCAGCTTCATATTGGCATCCGCAATCAATGCCGTGTATTCGTTCTCGCTTGCTATCCAGAAAGCACTGAGTAACTCGGTAAGGGCACTTTCATGTTGCTTTTGGTCGAGTAAAAAGCCGCCCAACGAGAGCTGAAACTCGACTTTATCCCGCAAGTCTTGGGGATCATTGCTAAGCTGGATTCGCGCATTCTCATAGGCGACAAGCGCGGTTTCACTGTCTGCGGTCGCCGCGAGAATATTGGCACGCAGTAAAGCGCTTTTAAAGCGGCTTGCTTGGCCGTTTAAGCTGTTTTCCGGCAAGGTTTCAATCGCTTTTTGGGCGGCATCGAGTGTCGCTAAGGCGCGCGTCGAGTCGCGATCAAGGTGCCAGATAAGAGAGGCCTCGGTCAGTAAAACTTGCACTTGTACGTGTTTTAAGTCGTATTCATCGACCACTTGATACGCTTTTTGTAGCGCGGCTTTAGCCTCTATGGGTTGATCGAGATACGCATAGGCTCGGGCACTGATCAAATAGGCATACACGGTATGCAATGGCGTGCGAATCGAGCGATCCGTGTCGTTATTGACGTGTGAGCGGTTGGCACCTGTGGTTAGGCGGCGTTGGGCTAAAAACCGATTGCTGATTTCCAACGATTGCGCTGGAGAGGTCTCGAGAAGCTTTTCGGCATTGGTTAGCACAGGTGAGGAGTGGATAGCGGCAAACGCCGTTATCGACGTTAACCAAAAAAGCAGGCCTACGAGTAGTCGGCTGATGCGCATGCGCCATCCTCTAAATAAAGCGATGAGAGAAAGGCTGCCCGCAGGCAGCCTGTGGTGTTATTGTCTTGCCAAACGGTTGTTTTCGCTTGGTGTTTTACCCATGTTCGTACGGTATGGATTAATATCTAAACCACCGCGACGCGTGTAACGGGCATAAACGGTGAGCTTTTCTGGCTGGCAAAAACGCATGATATCCATAAAAATGCGCTCCACACATTGCTCATGAAACTCATTGTGCTCACGAAATGACACCAAGTAGCGAAGCAGCTTCTCACGGTTTATCTTGTTGCCTTTATAGGCGATTCTCACCGAGCCCCAGTCTGGCTGATTGGTAATCAGGCAATTTGATTTGAGTAAATGGCTGTGAAGGGTCTCAGACACAACCGCGCCTTGAGCGGCACCGTCGAGCCAGTCTGGGTTAAATGTGTAGTCATCGATGCTGATATCTTGGTGATCGATGCATTCACCCGCTAGGCCAGCGATGGTTTCTCCCTCTAACTCACTGAGCGGTGATAAGGTGACATCCACCTCTTCGCCCGCACAGGCGGATAAATCGGTTTGCAATGCGTTAGCTACCTGTTGCCAGTTATCAAAGCGGGTTTGATTAAAGCTATTGAGGTAAAGCTTAAATGATTTTGACTCGATCAAGTTGGGGCTAGAGGCCGGTAGACGGACTTCGCCAATCGCGACCTGGGGCAAACCATTTTTGTTGAGCCATGACAGCTCATACAAGGTCCAGGTGTCGTAACCGGTAAAGGGCATCGGCGCATTATCTAGTCCGATGGCCTGACGATTTAGCGCGCGAGGGACGGCACGTAGTTGTGACGGATCGTACTGGGTTGGATAATCTGTTTTTTCGCCAAGTGATAAATTGGCGAGGGCATCGGCATCTTGATAATTGCTCATACGGATCTGCTATTGATTCAAGTAGAATGGGTAAAGTTTACTGAATCTTGCTATAGGTTGCGAATGGAGAACACAGTACATCGTGCCCTTTGGGCGCTAACACAGAATTATATGGCGGTATGGCAGAGTCATTATCAACATTTACCCTGTACAGATGCCTACATTGGCTTGCCATCTCCCTGTGTTGTGAGCGAAAACGATCACCAACTACAATGGCAACCGGTCAAGCGCGACGCTTTGGCCGACTTTGCCAATGTAGAACAAGCAATCGCGTTGCGTTTGCATAGCGATATTAAAGATTTTTACAACGCATTTTATTGTGCAGATTTATCGGTTCGTTATCAGGGGGAGTCGATAAGCTTGCTTCAGGTATGGAGTGATGATGACTTGGCGCGCTTACAAGAAAATATCTTGGGGCATCTGATGATGCAGCGTCAGCGCAAGCTTACGCCGAGTGTCTTTATTGCGACCACAGCCGATGAAATGGTGATCATTGCAATTGATAACATGAGCGGAGAAGTGATCAGAGAAACCCTCAATAAAGGGACGCGTGATGTGATTGCCCCCAACCTGGAAACATTTCTCGCGGCATTAGAGGTTGATGTGGCATGATTCTCACGGAACTGACCTTTGAGTGCTTTGATAATACCACCGTTAGTGCGGTCGACCGTACTATCAACGGCCTCATGGATGCATTACGTTATAATGGCCAGGTGCTTGGACGCGAGTTTCCGATCTTGATGCAAGAGGGCCAGTTTCAGCTTCGTGTTGTCTGCCCAGATGAAGACGCCTTGCACCCACGCTTTCACAGCCCACAAGTGAAACGGGCCTTACAGCAGCTAGCCGATGCGTGCTTAACCCAACCGAAAGTGCGTGTGCTGGGGCGCGATTTGAACTCAGAACAAGCCGCTCCAAGTGTCTCACCGACCTGGCAAGTGCTTTACACCACCTTTGTTCACACGTGTTCGCCGCTGCGTTGTGGTGATACCCTGCTACCCATCCCGCTTTATCGCTTACCCGCCACCTTTAACGGTGATCACAAAGCGGTCATCAAATGGCAAACAGAATGGCAAGCCTGTGATGAGTTACAAATGGCCGGTGCCAGCGATGCCGAATTTGCAGGCTTGAATGAAATTGGGTGTCCCAATACGCGCCTATTTCAACGCGGTTGGGATTTACGTGGGCGGATAGAGTACTTAACAGGCACGCCGACTTACTACTATCAATATCGTGTTGGCGGTAAAGATAAAGAGAGTGAGCTTCATCGTCCATGCCCTCAGTGTGGCGAGCCTTGGCGGCTTGAGGCCCCGTTACACGATATTTTTCTGTTTAAATGCGACCGTTGCCGGCTAGTATCCAACCTTTCTTGGGACTTTAAACTGGCTTAGCGGCTTGAATACTGGGCTTCTAGCGTCGCTAATCGCTCGCTCAACTCGGCCACGAGTTGTTCGAGCTGGCTGATACGCTCAGCATCAGATAGCTTGGTGTCATCGACGGGTATCTCGGGTAGCGGTGTATTGGTCTTCGCGCTCTTCACCGCTTGAATAATCAAGGGGAGGGGGACTTGCGTTGTCAATTGGGCTTTCACCTTTGCCACGGTGACGATTTGCCCTTTTGCGTCGAGCACCTTGAGTGCTCGCGCCAGCTCAGCTTGATAGCTCATCAGTTAATCCTAGCGACATAACAGGAGAGAGAAAGATTAGGGCTTTCTCAGCAGCGCATCAAGCATATCAACCTGTTCCGCCCAATCCGCGTCTTCCTTTATGGCTTCATCAATAAACGCCCGTTGTGCCGCGTTCCAAAATGGGGCATCGACCAGTGTTTGCCCTTCAACCAAACAGTGGCTGGATAGGAAGTGCTCAATTGAGGCCTTATCGGTTGCTAAGCCCAGCTGTTCAAAAAGGTGCTGTAAGTCGTGTTGAAAGGTTTCCATTGTCCCTCCCGGCTGCTCGATACGCGTCTATACTCACTATAGTAGCAGCCTCCACCCCATGTTGTGATGAAGCGGTGCCTGTGAGCATAGGACAATGCATAGAAAAGGTCCCTGCTCCGTGTGAGATATCTCTTACAAGAGCGTGGGATAAAAGCAGAATCTTGCTACGAAAATTGACCCCCTTTCTTTTATTTTTTCTTCTATTACATGCGCTTACTGTTTGTTCTTTGGTTTAAGATAAAAAATGAGAG
Source organism: Salinivibrio sp. KP-1 (assembly GCF_000968645.1). Classification (NCBI taxonomy): domain Bacteria; kingdom Pseudomonadati; phylum Pseudomonadota; class Gammaproteobacteria; order Vibrionales; family Vibrionaceae; genus Salinivibrio; species Salinivibrio sp. KP-1. The sequence continues at coordinate 359,780 of NZ_LAQR01000002.1, forward strand.
ATTGAGCAGGTGAGAATGGCTTGTACCAAACGCTCAGTCGCGTAATCTTATCGGTGTCGGAAGGGAACTGACACAGGGAACAGGAATCACCAAGGACTTGGTACCTCAGGATGAGGCAGTACTTCAGGAAGAAGCGCTGGCATGGATTGCAAAAAGGACAACGGATGGAGCCGTTCTCTACAAGCAGGAAGCTTGTACGTCAGGAAGACTTAGGACAACCCAGGATGGGGGCTTAAGGACTACTTCAGGACGAAGTCATGGACACCTCCAGGATGGAGAGCTTATCGAAAACGGGAATTTCGGTTTGTCAGGATGACGAAAGGACACCTCCAAGACGGAGAGACATGGAACGACGCTGAAGGATTCGGCGACTGATCAAGGAATGATGCAGGGAGCACCTTTTAGTAGCAGGATGGCTGCAAGTAAAACTCTAGGGCGCGGCGCAAGCTGCGCCCTTTCCTTTTTTCTGGCCGGTTAAACCGACACCGGTGACTCCCTGTCACGCACCGTTAGCACTAACCTTGCGTGTGCACCATACTTCTAATCTAGTACAGCTTTTCACGTCGCGCGAATAATTATCCCCGCCTTTTTAGTATCAACATGGTTGGCGTTGTCGGGTGACATCTAACCGTCGGTTTGGCTTGCTCTTGGCATCGCATGAACCGGTGTGTCTATAGCCTTTAATCTTAATCCTCGAAGATGAGCGTGACCGATATAATGATCATCCCCGGTGGCAGAAAACTCGAACCAGTATTGAGTGAGCCATTGCCACCCTTGCTCGGTTCTCCGTATGGTGTGACGGCCTCGTGCGATAGACAATAATTGCAACTCCATCCGCTGGCAGTATTGGCGAATGTACTGGTGCGCTTGCTCGGATTGTCGCCGCTGTTGCCAGAACAGTAAAGCGGCGACAACAACCAAGAGAATGGTGAATAGATCAGTGATCATGGTGGGTTTGCTTCACCGCTTGCTGCATGCGTGCCATTGCTTGAGTCAGGGCGGGTGATGTATGGCCATGTAAACGACCCAATAGCGCGCCACGAAGGGGAGGTAACATCACCAGATCCGCATAAACCTGTTGAAATAACGTCGCATCGTGCTGATCGGCGAGAGCAATCAAAAAGCGATCCAGAGCAGCATCATCGGTCAAGTGATGCCAGCAGCGACCGGCTATCGCGACAAAAATCTCGCGATGGTGTAATTCAGCGCGATCAAGTACCGCATCAATCAGCTGATGCCGAGTGGCTGATGGGGCGCCCGCATGTGCGCGGATTAATGCGCTGACCAAAAAAATATCAACCTCTTGCGTCTGACACATTTGCTGAAACATATCGCGCAAGCTTGCCGCGAGTTTGTCATTGATTTGGCAGTGCTCCAAGCACCCGAGAAGGGCGTACAATGGTGTGGTCGGTAGATGATTGAGCGCTTTGCGGACGCGAGTGGCATTGTTTTGCTCGGCCATGCGTACACAGGTATCAGCGAGCCCTTGTAGGCCCACCCCTTGCCAATTATCCCAGCCAAGCTCGCCATTTAAATAATGCTGTGCATGATCATAATACTGGCTAGCTGGCCGGCCCAGTTGATAGGTCAATGTGGCATGAAACATCGCCATTTTGTCGTCGGTGGGCGTAAACGTATAGGGGTTATTGGCCAGTTTCTCACGCTGCTCTTTATTCGGTGTGGCGGTTAAGCGCTCTCCCATGGCCGCGCTGACATACTGTAAAAAGTCTCCCATCGCGGTGTGATTGAGGAGGCCGCGTTCATCGAGAGGCATTTTTAAGAACCATACCCAAGGAGCGCCGCCTGGCGGCCAAAAGGCGATAGCCATATGCGCGTGTTGACGCAAGGGGTAAGGGTAAGGTTGTTGATTGGCCTCAACCGCACGAAAGGCCGTTTCATCCAGTTGACAAACACGACGGCCTAGGTCGTAAATACTGAATTGACAACCGGCGTGGTCGAATAGGGCGCTGAGGGCGTGAACCGTTTCCATGATGTCCGCTCTTAGTTATCGCTTGATGCGCGCGAGTATATCAGTTTTTCCCGGCTAGATGCTTGTCTTGTTGATGTTGTCTTTGTCGGGATCATGCTATGCTTCGCGGTTTCTAATTTGAGTAATGATGGGATTGTCAATGACACTTTACCAACAGTGTGAGCAACTTCTGGATGAGCTTGAGCAAGTGTTAGATGCGTGTGACCTGCTCCAGTCCGAGCCACCATCACCTAAACGACTGGCCAGCCGCGAGCCGTTTGCGGTGGATACGCTTGATTGCCATGAGTGGTTACAGTGGATATTTATACCCAAAATGCGTGCCTTGGTGGTTGCTCGCCAGCCGTTGCCAAGAAATTTTGAAATCGCCCCCTATGTGGAAGAAGCGATGAAAGAGCAGCAAGGGGCGACGGCGGTGGTCAAAGTGACTTATCGTATTGATGCGCTTTTAACCCAATGATGAGTGAACAACCATTATCCATTTTATACCGCGATGAGTCATTGGTTGTGGTGAACAAGCCTGCAGGGATGCTGGTCCATCGTTCGTGGCTGGATAAAGGGGAAACGCGTTTTGTTATGCAGACACTAAGGGATCAGATTGGTCAGCATGTTTACCCTTTACACCGACTCGATAAACCGACGTCTGGTGTGTTGGTGTTTGCGCTGTCGAGCGAGGTGGCGTCCTTGATGATGCCTCAGTTTGCGCAAGGGCAGATTAAAAAAGCCTACTATGCGGTGGTCAGAGGCTGGATCACAGAAGCCAGTCGACTCGATTACCCACTGGTGGAAGAACAAGACAAAATAGCAGATAAAAAGGCGAGCCAGCCGCCCACGGCCAAACCGGCCGTGACGGATTATCAACCGCTGGCATCGGTGGAGCTGCCTATCGCAACAGGACGGTATGCGACCAGCCGCTATAGCCTCGTGGCGATGCAGCCGCAAACGGGAAGAAAACACCAATTGCGTCGCCACATGCATCACCTCAGTCATCCGATTATTGGCGATACTACGCATGGCGACGGAAGGCACAATCGTGTTTTCCGCGAGCATTTTCACTGCCATCAGCTTTTACTTCATGCAAATGAGATGCAGTTTATCCATCCCGTTAGCGCTGAGACGGTCAAGGTACAGGCGCCGCTCGATACCACGTGGCAGCGTGTCCTGTCGGCATTGGAGTGGGATGTGCCTTGCACAACCTCCTTGGCGTAAACAGCCCGCTGCAGGCCGCACCTTGCAGGCCGCACCTTGCAGGCCGCACCAATATACGTGTTAGAGCTTATCTAGCTCGGCTTCGATTTCGGCAATCTTACTGGCGACCACTTTTTCCAGATGACGGAGATCGGTGAGTACTTTTTGCTTCACGTCTTGTTCGGTGTGCTCGTGCTGAACGATACGATCCAGTTCATCGATCACCAGAGACAAGCTGCGGTTGATCTCAGTGACCTCTCGAGAGCGTCCGGTGCCACTGTCGACAACCACATTTTTCCGCTGGCGTGGATACTTAAATTTCATGCTTCGCGCAAAAAGGTCGCCCTTTTGCTTGCTGAAGTACACTTTGAGCGTGTCATAACTGGCTTCTTGACGCAGAGAATAACGCTCAATCTTTTCCGGATGTTCAATACCGATATTTTTCAACTGCTGATACATAGCCACCTCATGGTTGAATGTTTTCTCTATTAAGCGACGAACTCACCGTCGCTTAGCATAGTTGATGGGGGTTGCTTGTTACTTGGCGCGAGCGAGCGCTTTCTCCAGTGCCGCTTTTAACTGTTCCTGATGCTCGGAAGTTAATGCTTGGTTCTCTGCGTCGGTGACGATAAAAAAGTCTTCGGCGCGCTCGCCAATGGTGGTGATTTTAGCGGCATGGACACTGACATTTTGGCGCGCAAAGACGGCCCCGACCCGAGCCAGTAGTCCAGGTGTGTCGAGTGCTACTAGCTCCATCAATGTGCGACGACCGTTTTTCGTGGGTAAGAAAAGTACCTGGGTTTTAACCGAAAAATGCTGAAGTTTTTGCGGTGCTCGCCGTTTGGGGATAGTCATTGTCCCGGTTTCTCCCAGCGCCTTGCTGACCCCTTTGATAATGCTCGGGTGACGGTCAAGAGGAATGGCATCGTCATTTTGGTCTAGCACCATAAAGGTATCGAGGGCGTGACCATCTTTACTGGTCATCACTTGTGCATCATGGACGCTCAGGTTTTTCTTATCGAGAGCCGCTACCACGCGCGCAAACAAACTGGGCCGGTCTTGGCAGTAAACAAAAATCTCGGTCCCGCCACGGGTTGCTTTTTTACTTACCAGCACCAGTGGGGCGTCGCCGGTGTGATGAAGGAGATGCTCACTGTGCCAAGCAATTTGTTTATGGGTATGGCGCAGAAAGTAGTCCGCCTTGAAACGCTGCCATAACACTTCTATATCCCTCGGGCTATGGCCTTGTTTACGTAACATGGCTGCCGCTAAATGTTTGTTATGACGAATGCGTTCACGCACATCTGGCGGGTTTTCTAAGCCTCGGCGGAGCGCTTTTTGTGTAGAGTAATACAGCTCTGCGATCAGTGTGCGCTTCCAACTGTTCCATAAGTCTGGGTTGGTGGCATTAATGTCTGCGACGGTGAGACAAAGGAGGAGATCCAGTCGTTCTTCGTCGCGCACTTCTTTGGCAAAATCGGTGATAACATCAGGATCGTATATATCGCGGCGCTGTGCGGTGACGGACATCAATAAGTGATTACGGACGAGCCAGCTAACAATATTCGCTTCTGGTTTTGACAAGCCATGCTCTAAACAAAAATCATGCGATTCAATGGCGCCAATTTCGCTATGATCCCCGCCACGTCCCTTGCCAATGTCATGGAAAATGGCTGCAATCAATAAAAGCTCGCGGCGTGCTAAACGGGGGAAGACATCACAACAGATCGGATGGCGGTCTCGGTTGGCCTCGTCATCAAATAAGCGCATATGTTTGAGCAGTCGGATCGTGTGCTCATCAACCGTGTAGACATGGAATAAGTCAAACTGCATCTGCCCAACAATTTGACTCCACTGTGGTAAGTAGGCCGACATCACCCCGTGGCGATGCATTAAGCCAAAGGCCTTGTGCAGCGCATTGGGGTGACGAACCAAGGCCATGAATTTTTCGCGTGCGTCTTCTTGCTGACACAAAAAGTGATTGAGTCGACGTCTTGCTGTACGCAACTGCCGCAGGGTAGGCGCTGCAATCGCTTCAATCGACGTGTCATTGGCAATATGCAGCATCATGTCGAGAATGGTTTCCGGTCGCGCTTGAAATAGCGCGGGTTTGCGCGCTTCGATGGTGCGTCCGCAGCGCTGAAAATCATCACTTAAGACGTCGATTTCTCCGGCGCGACCATTATCGATGATCACTTGATCAAAGATTTGTAGCAGCATTTTGTTGAGCTCACCGACCCGCCCAAGTGTGCGGAAGAAGTCTTTCATCATGGTTTCGACCGCACGATTCCCTTCACCGCGGTAACCGAGTAGTTCCGCGACCGATGTTTGATGCGCGAAGGTGAGGCGATTGTCGTAACGGCGCAGCTCAAGGTGAAGCGCAAAGCGAATTCGCCACAATACATTTTGACACTCATTGAGCTCGCGATATTCCGCGTCGGTTAAAAAGCCAAAATCACTCATCTCTCGTAAGCTGGTGGCACCAAAGTGACGGCGCGCAATCCACGATAAGGTGTGAATATCGCGCAGGCTGCCAGGACTGAGTTTCAAATCAGGCTCAAGCTTGTAGGCGGTGTCATGATAGCGGCGGTGGCGGGCTTTTTGTTCTTCAACTTTGGCTTGATAAAACCGTTCGCTGGGCCAAAAGCTGTCATCATGCACGCGCGTTTCAAGCGCATCAAAAAGCTGCGCGTCACCACATAATAAGCGAGATTCTTGTAAGTTGGTGGCGACAGTCAAATCGTCCAGCCCAACCCGGATGCACTCGTCGACGGTGCGTACACTGTGGCCGACTTCGAGCTTTAAATCCCATAAAAGGGTAAGCAGATCGCTTAAACTTTGTTGCTGGTGAGCATCTAATGGGGCCTGGCAGAGCAGGAGTAAATCGATATCCGACAGAGGGTGCAGTTCGCGCCGACCATATCCCCCCACCGCGACTAAGGCAAGTGAGGTGTGTGCGAACCCAAAGTGATGCCACAAGCGTGCCAGTAAGGCATCCATATAATCGGTGCGCTGGTACACCAATTCCGCCACAGGAACATTGGCCAAAAAGTCCTGTTTTTGCTGTTCAAGCAATTGCTGAAATTGGGCTTTGAGGGTGATGGGGTCGAGCTGATCATCCTCAAGGTGTTGTGGCGTAATCACTGTGTCTGTCATGGCGATCCTTTGCGCAAAAAAAAGCCGGAGCGAAGCCGGCTTTTAAGGGTTGGATTAGTGGTTGATGTAACGCGGGAGGTTTTCTTCCTCTCTCAACGTTAATACCTCGACGCCCGTCTCGGTGACCAGCAGGGTGTGCTCCCACTGGGCCGATTTCTTACCGTCGATGGTGTATACCGTCCAGCCGTCGTCTTCATCAAGCACGGTACCGTATTTACCTGCATTAATCATAGGCTCAATGGTGAAGCACATGCCAGGTTTGAGTACAGTGCGATCATTATTTTTGTAGTGCACCACTTGAGGGTCTTCATGGAAGCTCGCACCAATGCCATGCCCACAGTACTCTTTCACGATAGAGTAGCGTGTATTGCTATTTTTAATGAATTTTTGAATGGCGGTCCCGAGCTCACCCACGGTAGCCCCCGGTTTTACCTTTTTGATCGCGTGATAGAGACTTTCTTGTGTCACACGACAAAGACGTTTGTCTTCCAAAGAGACCTCTCCGACTAAAAACATCTTTGAGGTATCGCCATGGTAGCCATCTTTAATCACGGTCACATCGATATTGACAATATCGCCATCCTGCAACACATCATTATCATTCGGAATGCCGTGACAAACCACGTGGTTAATCGAGGTGCACATTGACTTTGGAAAACCGTGGTAGTCCAAGGTAGCCGGCGTGGTGCCTTGCACTTCAGTCATGTATTGGTGGGCAATGTCATCCAGCTCACGCGTAGTGATACCGGGTTTTACATGGTCGCCAAGCATGACGAGCACGTCGGACGCCAAGCGGCCAGCGACGCGCATTTTTTCAATTTCTTCTTCTGTTTTAATCGGGATTGTCATTTTGCTTTCTCACTTTAATTTGGGTCGCTCAATGATGACGATAAGAACGAGAGCCGGATCTTTTCACGCTCGGTATCATCGAGCACAGCCGCCCAGACCTGCTACGCTTGTCGCAGTGACTGAGGTGATCAGCCGTATGATGTGGCGCTATGGTACCAAGCCATCTGCATTCTGGAAACCAAAAGGGGCAGGATCCCGATGAGATGCAGTGGCAACCACGCTTGACCGAATGCGCAATATTGCTGGATTTTGCTGGTGTTTTTGTGGTATAAAGCGCGCCGAAAACCGTCATTGTGATCAATCTAGCCGAGCTGGGTTTCAGTTTGATGGTCTTCACTCAATACTTTTTATTTTAAATCACACACATATCGACACATTAACCGGGGTGCCCTCAAGCGGGTCGGTGAATGGGATATGTGGAGGCCTAACCCCAAGAGGAAATTATCATGGCTACTGTTTCAATGCGCGACATGCTCAAGGCGGGCGTACACTTCGGTCACCAAACTCGTTACTGGAACCCAAAAATGAAGCCTTTCATCTTTGGTTCACGTAACAAGGTGCACATCATCAACCTTGAGAAAACTGTACCAATGTTTAACGATGCTTTGGCTGAACTGTCAAAAATCGGTGAGCGTAAAGGTAAAGTCCTGTTCGTTGGTACTAAGCGCGCAGCAAGCGAAGCGGTAAAAGCGGCAGCAGAAAACTGCGAGCAGTTTTATGTAAGCAACCGTTGGTTGGGCGGCATGCTCACTAACTGGAAAACCGTTCGTACATCTATCAAGCGTCTGAAAGACCTGGAAACTCAGTCTACTGACGGTACGTTTGAGAAGCTGACCAAGAAAGAAGCACTGATGTACACCCGTGAGATGGAAAAGCTCGACAAATCACTGGGTGGTATCAAGAACATGAACGGCCTGCCTGATGCAATGTTCGTTATCGATGCGGATCACGAGCACATTGCCATCAAAGAAGCGAACAACCTGGGTATCCCAGTATTTGCAGTGGTAGATACTAACTCTAACCCAGACGGCGTTGACCACGTCATTCCAGGTAACGATGACGCAATCCGCGCTATCCAGCTTTACCTGAATGCCGCGTCTGACGCTTACAAAGAAGGCCGTAGCCAAGACATCGTTGCGCAAGCAGAAGACGAGCTGGTTGAAGTCGCTGAATAAGACGACAGCTCCTTGTGAGCGTTCTTAGCCATCAGCGTGTCATCTTTCATGCTGTAAGCTAAGTATGGTTAGCAGGGGCCGATTTCGGGCCCCTGTTTTTTACCCAAATAGTTTCGAATCGAGGATTGAACAATGGCAACTGTTACCGCTGCCCTGGTTAAAGAACTTCGCGAGCGCACTGGCGCTGGCATGATGGAATGTAAAAAAGCACTGGTTGAAGCGAACGCAGATATCGAAGTGGCAATCGAGAACATGCGTAAGAGCGGTGCGGCAAAAGCAGCGAAAAAAGCTGGCCGTGTTGCTGCTGAAGGTGTGATCCTAGTGAAAGAAAACGAAGGCAAAGCAGCGATCGTTGAGATCAACTGTGAAACTGACTTCGTTGCAAAAGACGCAAACTTCGCGGAATTTGCTGATCAAGTTGCTGAAACTGCACTGGCTGAAGGCCTTGAAATCGACGCGCTGAAAGAAAAATTTGAACAGCAGCGTGCTGATCTCGTCGCGAAAATCGGTGAAAACATGGATATTCGTCGTGTTTCATTCATCGAAGGCGAGAAAGTGGGTTCTTACCGTCACGGCGGTCGCATCGGTGTTATCGTTGCGGCAAAAGCGGACGAAGAAACCATCAAGCACGTGGCTATGCACATTGCAGCGTCTAAGCCTGACTATGTTAACCCTGAAGATGTACCTGCCGACGTGGTAGAGAAAGAGAAGCAAATTCAGGTTGATATCGCAATGGAATCAGGCAAGCCTGCTGACATCGCAGAGAAAATGGTTGCTGGCCGCATGAAGAAATTCACCGGTGAAATTTCTCTGACGGGTCAAGCATTCGTCATGGACCCATCACAAACTGTGGGCCAAATGCTGAAAGAGAAAGGTGCCGAAGTGACCGACTTCATCCGCTTTGAAGTGGGCGAAGGCATCGAGAAAGAAGAAGTAGACTTTGCTGCAGAAGTTGCTGCGGCACAACAAAGCTAATTTTTCTGACTCAGACCGCGGTGCTCGCCGCGGTCTTCCATAACCTTCTTCCCTAACTAGTGCCTAATAGAAAGGTAGTGAAATGACTACAAATCCTAAGCCAGCTTATCAACGAATTTTACTTAAACTTAGTGGTGAAGCCCTGCAGGGCGATGATGGATTCGGGATTGATCCCGCCGTGCTAGATCGCATGGCACAAGAAATCAAAGAACTGGTCGAGCTGGGTGTTCAAGTGGGTTTGGTTATCGGCGGCGGTAATCTATTCCGTGGTGCTGGTCTTGCTGAGGCGGGAATGAACCGTGTTGTGGGCGATCACATGGGTATGTTAGCCACCGTGATGAACGGATTGGCAATGCGTGACGCACTTCATCGTGCCTATGTGAACGCGCGAGTGATGTCAGCCATTCCCTTGAATGGTGTGTGTGATAGCTACAATTGGGCAGAAGCGATTAGCCAGCTTCGCAATGGTCGCGTGGTGATATTCTCCGCCGGGACAGGTAACCCTTTCTTCACCACGGATTCGGCGGCGTGCTTACGCGGTATCGAAATTGAATCTGATATCGTGATTAAGGCAACCAAGGTTGATGGTGTTTACAGTGATGACCCAACCAAAAACCCGGATGCAACGCTTTATGACTCGCTGACATATCAAGATGTTTTAGAAAAAGAGTTGAAAGTGATGGATTTGGCCGCATTTACGTTAGCACGCGATCATAAGTTGCCACTTCGTGTCTTTAATATGAACAAGCCAGGTGCATTGCGCCGTGTCGTGATGGGCGAGGCAGAAGGCACTTTGATCACTAACAGCTAAGCCGGTATTGGTGGCATAATCTTACAAACTAATTCAATCGCAAGGATACTCCCGTGATTAATGACATAAAAGACGACGCGAAAGCGCGTATGGATAAAAGTGTAGAGGCGCTAAAACACACGCTAGGTAAATTGCGCACAGGCCGTGCTCACCCCAGTTTACTGGAGGGGATCACTGTCGAGTATTATGGGGCTCCAACGCCACTTAATCAGCTAGCCTCTATCGTGGCTGAAGATGCGCGTACGTTGGCGATCAGCGTATACGACAAGCAAGTGACTCAAGCGGTTGAAAAAGCAATCATGACCTCAGACTTGGGTCTCAATCCAGCCTCAGCCGGCACCGTGATCCGTGTCCCTTTGCCGCCGCTGACCGAAGAGCGTCGTAAAGACATGGTGAAAGTAGTGCGTGCCGAAGGCGAGCAAGGCCGTGTGGCCATTCGTAACATTCGCCGTGACGCTAACAATGAGCTTAAAGCGCTGCTTAAAGACAAAGAAATCTCTGAAGATGACGAACGTCGTGCGCAAGATGATATTCAAAAGTTGACTGACGAAGCGGTCAAGAATGTTGATGCACTTCTTGATGCAAAAGAAAAAGAGTTGATGGAAGTCTAAATCTCATTAGACTTTACCGCCGATGCTAAAGCGCTGTGCGTGCAGTACAGCGCTTTTTATTTGCCAAGGAGAAACATGAGTTCCCAGTCTCTTGATGCGCAGCTCGAATCTGCCGCTTTACCGCAGCACATTGCCGTAATCATGGACGGTAATGGACGCTGGGCCAAGGCACGAGGCAAAGCCCGTGTGTTTGGACATAAAGCGGGTGTGAAAGCGGTGCGTAAAACGGTGAAAGCAGCGTCTGAAATCGGGGTCAAAGCCCTCACCTTGTTTGCATTTAGCAGCGAGAACTGGCGTCGCCCTGAAGACGAAGTGAGTGTATTGATGGAGCTGTTTATCAATGTGCTTTCTCGTGAAGTCAAACGACTCGACAGTCATGGGGTGCAACTACGCATCATCGGTGATACCTCTCGCTTTAGCCCGTCACTGCAAGCCAAAATAGCCGAAGCCGAAGCCCTAACGGCCGACAATGACCGTTTAGTGCTCAATATTGCTGCCAATTATGGTGGGCAGTGGGACATCACTCAGGCAACACGCCGTGTGGCTGAAGAAGTCGCGGCAGGACAGTTGCAGCCCAATGATATTGGCGAACAAGATATTGCGCGCCATCTCATGTTGGCCGACTTGCCGGATGTGGACTTGATGATCCGCACCAGCGGGGAGTGTCGCATTAGTAACTTTATTTTATGGCAAGCCGCTTATGCCGAGCTGTGTTTCACCGAGCAATATTGGCCCGACTTCAACGAACAGAGTTTGTATGATGCTGTGGCTTGGTACGTCAACCGGGAGCGACGGTTTGGTTGCACGGGCGAGCAAATCAAAGCCATGATAACAACGGATAAGTAACCACGAGGAATCAGTTTGCTCAAACAACGAGTTTTAACCGCGGCTTTATTAGTCCCGTTAGTGGTCGCGGGCGTCTTCTACTTACCCTTTCCTGCCTTTGTGGCAGCGATAGCGGTCGTCACGCTTATTGGGCTATGGGAGTGGACGCAATTTGTTTCAGCGTCTTCACGCCTGCTGACTTTTATCATTCCCGCTGCTGCGTTGGCATTGTCTCTGTTTGCTCTCCCTTTTGATGCCATGGCATTGGGGCACGTACGTTTTCCGCCTTTTGCGGTTGCTGCTGCGGGGGCGGCGTGGTGGCTGTTTGCCACCGTTTTAGTGCTCGCGTTCCCGCGCTCGGGTAACTATTGGACTCACAGCAAGCTACTCCGTCTTGTCTTTGGCCTGCTTACTATGCTGCCGTTTATGTGGAGTGTGTTGTTATTGCGGGCGGCGGACTATCAGTTTTCGACCTATTACGGTGCGAAGCTAGTCTTACTGGTCTTTGTATTGGTGTGGTGCGCCGATAGTGGCGCTTACTTTGCCGGAAAGAAATTTGGCAAACACAAAATGGCGCCGGCGGTAAGCCCCAATAAAACCCTCGAAGGGTTGCTGGGTGGACTTTCCGCAGCGGTCGGTGTGACCTGGCTTGGCGCCCATGTCCTCGAGCTTCATTTTGCCAACCTCGGTATCTTGTTGGCGATTGCAATGGTGACGGCCCTTGCGTCGGTATTGGGGGATCTCGCGGAAAGCATGTTTAAGCGTGTGGCAGGGATTAAAGACAGCGGGAACCTGCTGCCCGGTCACGGCGGCATTCTCGATCGTATTGATAGTCTGACGGCGGCATTCCCTGTTTTTACCGTGTTGTACTTCGCGTTTGCGAATTAAGTGAAACGAGTCGTTGAAATGCAAAAAATCACCGTGTTAGGCGCGACAGGTTCGATTGGTTCAAGCACATTGAAAGTGGTTGAAGCGAACCCTGAGCAGTATGAGGTAGTGGCACTGGCTGCCCATACCAATGTGGAAAAAATGACCGCTTTGTGTCTTTGTTGGCAGCCCGCTTATGCGGCGATGGCCGACCACGATGCGGCTCAGCAGCTCAGGAAAAGACTCGCGAGCAAAGGCCTAGCTACCGAGGTGCTTGCTGGAGAGGAGGGGCTGTGTCAACTGGCTTCGCTACCTGAGGTAGATATGGTGATGGCTGCCGTGGTCGGGGCGGCAGGGTTATCCTCGACCATGGCGGCGGTGAAGGCGGGCAAACGTGTTCTGCTTGCCAATAAAGAAGCCTTAGTGATGTCTGGACAGTTCTTTATTGATGCCGTTTATCAATATGGCGCCGAGCTGCTCCCTATCGACAGTGAACACAATGCCATTTTTCAATGCTTGCCGCAGGCGGTTCAACACACACCTGGGCGTTGCGATCTTCATGCCGCGGGGGTCAGCAAAATCCTGTTAACCGGCTCTGGTGGCCCGTTCCGTTATCGCGATCCGCAAAGTCTTGCCAGTGTGAGCGTCGAAGAGGCAGTCGCACATCCGAACTGGTCGATGGGCCCTAAAATCTCAGTCGACTCAGCCACCATGATGAATAAAGGCTTGGAATACATAGAAGCGCGTTGGTTATTCAACGCCAAGCCTGAACAGCTGGAGGTGGTGATCCATCCTCAGTCAGTGATCCACTCCATGGTGCAAATGTGTGACGGCTCGGTGTTAGCACAATTAGGGACGCCAGATATGTGTACCCCTATTGCTCATGCGATGGGGTACCCTGAGCGTGTTCATGCCTCCGTTGCGCCGCTGGATTTTACCCAAATTGGCGAATTTACCTTTATGGCACCGGATGCTCGACGTTATCCCTGCTTATCGCTCGCGATCGCGGCCTGCGAGCAAGGACAAGCGGCGACGACGAGCTTGAATGCGGCCAACGAACAGGCGGTAGCAGCCTTTTTGGCAGGAAAAATCGGGTTTATGGATATTGCGCGTATCAATGAACAGGTTTTGACCCAGTCCTCGCTTCCTACGCCAACAAGCTTGGATTGCTTATTTGAGCTGGATAGAATAGCGCGCATCACTGCAAATGAGCAGATTGCTAAGGTGACACCATGAGCGGGTTTCTATGGAATGCAGCGGCGTTTATCGTCGCGTTGGGCATACTGGTTGCGATTCACGAGTTCGGCCATTTTTGGGTGGCTCGCCGTTGTGGCGTGAAAGTGGAGCGCTTTTCCATTGGTTTTGGTCGCGCATTGTGGCGAAAATTTGGTAAGGATGGCACCGAATATGTGATTGCCGCCATCCCCCTTGGCGGCTATGTCAAAATGCTGGACGAGCGCATCGAAGCGGTGCCGGATGCCGATAAACCACGCGCATTTAACAACCAGCCTTTGTGGCAGCGCAGTGCTATTGTTGCCGCTGGCCCCATCGCTAATTTCGTATTTGCCGTTTTTGCATACTGGCTGGTGATGATGATAGGTGTTCCTGCCGTCAAACCTGTGATTGGTGAAATTGCACCCAATTCGATCGCGGCAGAAGCGGGAATTGAACCAGGTATGGAACTAACCCAGGTTTCAGGCGTCGAAACCGCTGATTGGCAAGCTGTTAATTTTGCGTTGATTGGTCACATTGGTGATGAGAGCATGACCCTCACCGCCAAACCGAGCCCAACGTCTAGTTATGGCAGAGACTATCAACTGGATTTACGCCAATGGCAGTTTGACCCAGAGCACCAATCACCTCTGACGACGCTGGGGATCACCCCCTATCGCCCTGCGATTACTTTATCGATCGCGCAAGTGGTAGAAGGAAGCGCGGCAGAGCAAGCGGGTCTCAAGCAAGGCGACAAAATTATTGCAGTGGCTGATACCGAGCTGTCGTCATGGCAGCGCTTGGTCGAGGTGATTAAAGCGAGCCCAGACCAAGCCCTGTCGCTGACAATATTGCGACAGGGGCAGCGTCAATCTGTGGTATTAACGCCGGATGCGCGTCGCAGTCATGGTGAGGTCACAGGCTATGCTGGCATTGCGCCACAAATGGACGAGTGGCCCGAGTCATATCGATTCACCCAACAGTATGGACCATTCGCAGCGATACCGGAGGCAGTGGGGAAAACAGGCCAAGTGATCAGTATGACGGTCAATATGATCAAAAAACTGATTACCGGCGATGTTGGGGTGAATAATTTGAGTGGCCCAATATCGATAGCAAAAGGCGCGGGGATGACCGCGGAGATCGGGCTGATCTCATTTTTAGGGTTTATGGCACTGATTAGTGTGAACCTAGGCATTATCAATTTACTCCCTCTGCCCGTATTGGATGGCGGCCATTTGCTGTTCTTTGGGATTGAGGCTGTCACACGGCGACCGGTATCGGAGCGTGTGCAGGACTTTGGGTATCGAATCGGCGCTGCCGTGTTGATGATGGTAATGGCAGTGGCATTGTTTAACGACTTCGCCCGACTTTAAACGGTTAGTATTCAAGGATAAGTCAGATAGCAGATGGCGATGAAAAAACTATTAATAGCGTCTCTTTTAGTAAGCAGTAGTATGGCGCATGCTGACACATTTCAAGTCAGCGATATCCGCTTTGAGGGACTGCAACGAGTCAGTCTAGGGGCCGCTTTGTTGTCAATGCCAGTGCGTGTCGGCGACAAAGTGGACGACGACGATGTGGCTGACATTATCAATGCACTTTTTGCCTCTGGTAACTTTGAGGATGTGCGAGTTTACCGCGATGACGAAGCACTGCTGGTCAAAGTGGTAGAGCGCCCGACCATTGCCAGTATTTCCTTTTCAGGGAATAAGGCGATTAAGGAAGAGCAGCTAAAAGAGAACCTGACATCGTCAGGCCTTCGTGTCGGTGAAGCGCTCGATCGCACCCAACTGAGCAAAATCGAAAAAGGTCTTGAAGACTTTTACTACAGCGTCGGTAAGTACAGTGCGTCGGTGAAAGCGGTGGTCACCCCCTTGCCGCGTAATCGTGCCGATTTGAAATTTGTTTTCACTGAGGGCGTATCGGCCAAAATTGAGCAAATTAACTTTGTCGGCAATGATGTGTTCAGTGATGAGCAGCTGCGTGATAATTTTGATTTGCGTGCCGACGTGCCGTGGTGGAATTTCCTCGCCAACGAAAAGTACCAAAAACAGGTTCTTGCAGGCGATCTTGAAAAACTACGCAGTTTTTATCTCAATCGCGGTTACCTTAAGTTCCGTGTTGAGTCGACACAAGTGGCTATTTCACCTGACAAAAAAGGGGTCTACATCACCTTGAATGTCAACGAGGGCAAGCCTTATCAGGTCGCTGATTTGGACTTTCGTGGTGATCCACAGAATGAAGAGATTTACCGTTCATTAGTCACCTTCACCCGTGGTGATACCTATAACGGTGATAAAGTGACTGCACTTGAAGAGGCGATCAAACGCCACTTAGGCGAGACAGGCTTTGCCTACCCCAAAGTGAACACCTTACCCAGCTTTGATGATGACAATCAGCAAGTGTCGTTAACGGTCAATGTCGAGCCAGGTAAGCGTATTTACGTGCGCAATGTCCGTTTTTCAGGCAACACCACCACCAAAGATGAAGTGTTGCGCCGTGAAATGCGACAGCTTGAAGGCACTTGGCTTAACTCAAAAGCGGTCACCCGCGGTAAAGAGCGTCTCAGTCGAACCGGCTTTTTCCAGAATGTTGAAGTGGACACTCAGCGCGTACCAGGCACTGATGATCAAGTCGACGTTAACTACAAAGTTAAAGAAGCTAACTCAGGTAGTATCAACTTTGGTATCGGTTATGGCACCGAGTCAGGCGCAAGCTTACAGCTCGGCTTACAGCAAGATAACTTTGCGGGCACTGGGAACCGGTTTGGTATCAACGCCATGGTCAACGACTATCGCAAAAACCTGACGCTTGAGTACCGTGATCCTTACTTTACGCTCGACGGTGTGAGCCTGGGCGGTAAGGTATTCTATAACGAGTTTGAAGCGCGTGACGCTAACATCGTTGAGTATACCAACCAAAGTTACGGTACCAACCTCACCTGGGGTTTTTGGACTGATGAGCTGAACTCGATTGATTTCTCGCTAGGGTACACACATAACAAGATTGAGAACCTCGGCCGTTATTATCAAATTGATAAGTTTTTGGAGCGTCATCAGGATAACCTGAATCACAATGAAGGCCTGGAAGTTGACGACTTTGATATTTCAGTATCCTGGACGCGCAATAACCTCAACCGCGGCTATTTCCCAACCGCAGGTAACTACCAACGTGCCTCGTATCGGATGACGGTACCCGGCTCGGATGTACAGTACTTTAAAATGCAGTATGACATCCGCCAATACGTGCCGCTGACACAAGAGCACGAGTTTACGCTGTTGATGCGTGGCCGACTTGCGTATGGTAACGGTTATGGGCAAACCAATGGCCAAGATCACATGCTGCCGTTTTATGAGAACTATTACGCGGGGGGCTTCTCGTCACTGCGTGGCTTCCGTTCGAACTCGGTGGGACCGAAAGCGGTGTATGAGAACGGTGGTTCCACGCAGCCTGGTAGTGACGATGTTGAGAAAAATGAAGGAGATTACGGCTCTTCAGACTCCGTCGGTGGTAACGCTATGGCACGCGCCAGTGCTGAGCTGATTGTGCCAACGCCGTTCGCCTCAGAGGAAGCGCGCGAACAAATCCGTACCAGTGTGTTTATTGATGCCGCCTCAGTGTGGGATACCGAGTATGACGTATCCGCTGCTGCTAATTACAGTGGCCGAGATAACATTAAGGATTATTCAGATCCATCCAATATCAGTGCCTCTTATGGTATGGCACTGCAGTGGATGTCCCCGATGGCACCTTTGGTATTTTCCATCGCAAAACCTATTACAAGCCAGCCTGGCGACGATGAAGAGTTCTTTACCTTCACGATCGGGCGCACATTCTGATGATCAGAAAGGAGACTATTGTGAAATCATTTTTGAAAGCAGCGGGACTGAGTGTCGCGGTATTGACGACGTCCATGTACGCATCAGCGGCTGATGCTGCACAGAAGGTGGGCTATGTATCAACCGGGGCCGTGATGTCGCAATTGGCGAAGAAAAACAACCTCAATGAGAAGCTACGCGGTGAGTTTAAAGACCGAGTGGCCGAAATTGAGCGCTTGAAAGAGAAGCTCTCTGAAGGCGTGGAAAAGCTCAAGCGTAATGGTGAGTTGATGAGTGAAGACGAGCGCGTAACGCTTCAGCGTAAACTCCAATCAATGGAGTCCGATTACAAGCTGAAAGTGAAAGCGTTACAAGAAGATCAACGCAAGCGTGGTGGTCAAGAAGAGTCTAAACTGGTCAAAAAGCTGAAGACAGCGGTCGATCAAGTGGCTGAGCAAGAAGGCTACGACATGGTGATTGACGCCAATGCCGTTTTATACGCCAACCCAAGTGATGACTTGTCTGAAAAAGTGATCAACGCAGTTAAATAACAGTCGAGGAGCCCATGGTTTCGATTACTCTCGCTGAATTAGCGGATAAACTGGATGCACAGCTCCACGGAGATGGCGCTGTAACGATAACCTCGCTTGCAGGGATGAATTCAGCGGGAGAAGGGCAAATCACCTTCTTATCCAGCCCTAAATACCGTAAAAATTTGGCACTCTGCCGCGCCAGCGCTGTGATGCTAAAAGAGGGCGATCTATCGTACTGCCAAGGCAACGCCTTGGTGGTGTCAGACCCCTACTTGGCTTATGCCCACGTCGCGCAAATTCTCGACTCGACGCCAGCTTGCGCCACCGACATTGCCCCATCCGCGGTGGTGGCCGATGATGCAGTGTTGGGAGAAGGTGTGGCGATTGGACCGAATGCGGTGATTGAATCCGGCGCGCTCATTGGTGATGGTGTGCAAATCGGTGCGGGTTGCTTTGTCGGCAAAGGGACAAAGGTGGGCGCTCGGACCAAGCTTTGGGCGAATGTCACCCTTTATCATGAGGTAGTGATAGGGCAAGACTGCTTGATTCAAGCGGGTACCGTGATCGGTGCGGACGGCTTCGGCTATGCCAATGACAAAGGCAAGTGGGTGAAAATCCCTCAGCTTGGCCGCGTTGTGATTGGGGATAGGGTCGAAATTGGTGCGTGCACCACCATTGACCGGGGCGCACTGGATGATACCGAAATTGCCGATGGGGTGATTATCGACAACCAGTGTCAGATTGCGCATAATGTGTCGATCGGTGAGAACACGGCAATCGCCGGCGCAACTGTCATGGCAGGCAGCCTCAAGGTAGGTAAACACTGCATCATTGGTGGCGCCAGCGTGTTTAATGGCCATATGGAAATCACAGATAACGTGACCATCACGGGAATGGCGATGGTGATGCGGCCAATCACTGAGCCGGGCATGTATTCGTCCGGCATTCCGTTGCAGCCCAACCGCGAGTGGCGGAAGACTGCCGCGCGTGTACTCAAGATTGATGAGATGCACAAGCGGCTCAAAGAGCTGGAAAATCAGCTCGAAAAACAAGATTAACGCCGAGATGACAGGCCCGCCTTAGTAACGCGGGCCGTTTTGCGTTAATGAAGTCAGTATTGGATTTGAACGGGAATACTACCTTGACTCGCGAAAACAAAGTTCTACATATCAACGAAATCAAAGAGCTGTTACCACACCGCTATCCTTTTTTGTTGATTGATCGCGTTATCGATTTTGAAGAAGGGCAATACCTTCACGCGATTAAAAACATCACTGTCAATGAGCCTCAATTTACGGGTCATTTCCCGCAATTGCCTGTTTTCCCAGGCGTACTCATTTTAGAGGCCATGGCGCAAGCAACAGGCTTGTTGGCGTTTAAGACCTTCGGTAAGCCGAAAGACAACGAGCTATACTACTTTGCAAGCATTGATAATGCGAAATTCCGCCGTCCGGTCTCACCGGGTGACCAATTGGTGCTTGAGGTGGAATTTATTAAAGAGCGTCGAGGTATTGCGGCCTTTAATGGGGTGGCGAAAGTAGACGGCGAGGTTGTCTGCTCGGCGGAACTGAAGTGCGCAAGAAGAGAGATCTAATTGTGATCCACGAAACGGCTTACATTCACCCCACTGCGGTTGTCGAAGATGGCGTCGTATTGGGCGAAAACGTAAAAATCGGCGCTTTTTCTTATATTGGCGAAGGGGTTGAAATCGGTACAGGTACCGAGGTGATGACACATGTTGTGATCAAAGGCCCGACCCGTATCGGCGCAGACAATCGCATTTATCAATTCGCTTCCATTGGTGAAGCGTGCCAAGATCTTAAATATGCTGGGGAGCCAACCACGCTAGAAATCGGTGATCGTAACACCATTCGTGAAAGCGTGACGATGCACCGTGGTACGGTCCAAGATAAAGGCGAAACCAAAGTTGGCAGCGACAACCTGTTTATGATTAATGCCCACGTCGCCCATGATTGTGTGGTCGGTAATCATTGTATTTTTGCCAACAACGCTACCTTAGCGGGCCACGTTCATGTCGATGATTATGCGATTGTCGGTGGCATGTCAGCCATTCACCAGTTCTGTGTAATTGGCAGCCATGCCATGCTCGGCGGTGGTTCGATTGTGGTTCAAGACGTCCCCCCTTATGTGATGGCACAGGGCAATCATTGCGCGCCATTTGGTATTAATGTGGAAGGCCTGAAGCGACGCGGGTTTGAAAAATCAGCGATTCGCGCCATTCGGGCGGTATATAAAAATATGTACCGCTCCGGTAAAACCTTAGAAGAAGTGAAAAAAGAGCTTGCAGAGCAAGCCGAGAGCGAGCCGGCGCTGGCTCTTTTCATTGACTTCTTTGAGCGTTCGACGCGAGGCGTTATTCGTTAATGTTACCGAGTGAACGTCCATTACGCGTTGGAATCGTCGCCGGAGAAATCTCCGGCGATGTTTTAGGTGAAGGCCTGATCAAAGCGATGCGAGCTCAACACCCTAATGTTGAGTTTGTCGGTGTGGGTGGCCCAAGAATGATGGCTCAAGGCTGTCACAGCTTGTTCGATATGGAAGAGCTTTCTGTGATGGGGCTGGTAGAAGTGCTAGGACGACTGCCACGTTTGCTGAAAGTAAAAACGGCGTTGGTCAAGCATTTTACCGTCAATCCGCCGGATGTGTTCATTGGTATCGATGCCCCAGATTTTAATTTACGTCTCGAGGCATCATTAAAAAAAGCGGGGATCAAAACCGTTCACTATGTCAGCCCATCAGTGTGGGCATGGCGGCAAAAGCGGATTTTTAAGATTGCTGCAGCCACTGATCTGGTTCTGGCTTTTTTGCCCTTCGAGAAAGCGTTTTACGATAGGTTTAATGTGCCTTGTGCGTTTGTTGGCCATACCATGGCCGATAGCATTCCGATGCAGGTGGACAAACTCGCCGCGCAGCGTGCTCTTGGGTTAGATAGCCAAAAACGTTGGTTAGCAGTGCTGCCTGGCAGCCGTGGCAGTGAAATGTCGATGTTAGCTCCGCCGTTTTTACAAGCGTGTCAGCAACTGGCGGCGCGATATCCGGACTTAGGGTTTGTGGTCGCGCTCGTTAATGAAACCCGGCGACAGCAATTTGAGCAGGCTTGGCAAGCGATCGCGCCAGAGCTTTCATTTACCCTGGTTGATGATACGGCGCGCCAAGTGATTAGCGCCGCCGACTCGGTGCTGCTCGCTTCTGGCACCGTAGCGTTAGAGTGCATGTTACTTAAACGCCCGATGGTGGTGGGATACAAGGTCAAGCCGGTCACGGCATGGCTTGCCAAACGCCTGCTTAAAACGCAGTATGTTTCCTTACCCAATATTCTCGCTGACGCGCCTTTAGTGCCGGAACTGCTGCAAGAAGAGTGTGAGCCAGGCGCACTGGCTGACGCGGTCAGTGCGCAATTAGACAGTGATAACCAGGCATTGTTGACCACCTTTACTGAGTTGCATCACACCATCCGCAAAGATGCGGATACGTCTGCAGCCAATGCCGTATTAAATTTATTAGATAGCCATGACTGAACACCCTTTTCACTACCCTGACGCACAGCTTATCGCGGGGGTCGACGAAGTCGGACGTGGGCCCTTGGTCGGTGCCGTGGTCACTGCCGCGGTGATTCTCGATCCGGCTCAGCCTATTGCGGGTCTAACGGACTCGAAAAAGTTGAGCGAGAAAAAACGGCTCGCGCTTTATGATCAAATCAAACAAAAAGCATTGGCTTGGTCAGTGGGGCGCGCAGAGCCTGATGAAATCGATTCGCTGAATATCTTAAATGCGACCATGCTGGCGATGCAGCGTGCGATTGATGGCTTATCGGTCACCCCTGATTACGCATTAATTGATGGCAACCGGGTACCATCCTTGCCGATGCCGGCACAGGCCGTGGTAAAAGGTGACCTGCGGGTAGCAGAAATTAGTGCCGCCTCGATCTTGGCGAAAGTCGATCGCGATCATGAAATGGCCATGTTGGATGCCGCTTACCCGAACTATGGGTTTGCTCAACACAAAGGCTATCCCACCAAGGTCCACATGGCGGCGTTGGCCGAGCATGGCGCTCTGCCAATGCATCGCAAAAGTTTTAAACCTGTTAAGCGCGCACTGGGCATTGACTAGTGCGTGTGGTGAATTCCAGCCCTATTACCGTTAAGTAACGAGCCGTATGTCTGAGCCACGTTTTGTCCATTTACGCATCCACAGTGACTTTTCCATGGTAGATGGGTTGTCCAAAGTGCCGCCACTGGTAAAAAAAGTGGCGGAAATGGGCATGCCCGCCATGGCGCTGACCGATTTCAGTAACCTTTGTGGGTTGGTCAAATTCTACAACACGGCCAATAACGTTGGTGTTAAGCCGATTATCGGCGCTGACTTTCTGGTCCAGTCTGACGCCTTTGGCGAGGAGCTTTGCCAGCTTACCCTGTTGGCGACCGATAAAGCCGGCTACAAGAACTTGACCTTGCTGATCTCCAAGGCCTACCTCCGAGGCCATATTCAGCACCGCCCAGTGATCGATCAGCAGTGGTTGGTTGAGCATGCACAAGGATTGATTGTGTTGTCTGGCGGCTGCCGCGGCGACTTGGGGAAAGCCTTACTCAAAGGCAATCAAACACTGGCTAAGGAATGCGCCCGTTTCTATCAAACCTATTTTCCCAATGCCTACTACATGGAGCTGGTGCGGACTGGGCGGCAAGATGAAGAAGTGTATCTCCATTTTGCGGTTGATTTCGCGACCGAGCATGACTTGCCTGTGGTGGCGACCAATGAAGTCTGCTTCATTTCATCTGAGGAGTTTGATGCGCATGAGATCCGGGTTGCGATTCATGATGGTTTCACTCTCGATGATCCTCGCCGTCCCAAGAAATACAGCGCCGAACAGTATTTGCGTACCGAGCAAGAGATGTGTGAGCTCTTCGCGGATATTCCCGAGGCTCTGACCAATAGCGTAGAAATCGCCAAGCGATGTAACGTCCCGGTGCGGCTGAATGAGTACTTTTTGCCTAACTTCCCGACTGAGGGAATGGAAATTGATCAATATTTGGTTAAGCGCTCACAAGAAGGCTTGGAAGAGCGTCTCGCCTTTCTCTTTCCTGACGAAGCGGAAAGAACGCGCCGACGCCCCGACTATGATGCTCGGCTAGAGCGCGAGCTTGGGGTCATCAACCAAATGGGGTTTCCCGGCTACTTTTTGATCGTCATGGAGTTTATCCAATGGTCAAAAGATAATGATATCCCCGTGGGCCCAGGACGCGGCTCAGGGGCTGGTTCTTTGGTGGCGTACGCCCTAAAAATCACCGATCTCGACCCGCTACAGTTTGATCTCCTGTTCGAGCGCTTTTTGAACCCCGAACGTGTCTCTATGCCTGACTTCGACGTCGACTTCTGCATGGACAAGCGGGATCTGGTGATTGATCACGTCGCTGAAATGTATGGCCGTGATGCGGTCTCTCAGATCATTACTTTCGGTACCATGGCTGCGAAAGCCGTGATCCGCGATGTGGGCCGTGTGTTGGGCCATCCTTATGGTTTTGTGGACAGGATTTCCAAGCTGGTGCCACCAGACCCAGGTATGACCCTCGAGAAAGCCTTCGACGCCGAACCTCAGCTGGTCGAGGTTTATAACAACGATGAGGAAGTCAAAGCGCTGATTGACATGGCGCGGATGCTTGAAGGGGTAACCCGAAATGCGGGTAAGCACGCGGGCGGGGTGGTGATATCACCCACCACGATCACCGATTTCGCCCCTCTTTATTGCGACAGTGAAGGGCATCATCCGGTCACGCAGTTTGATAAAAACGATGTTGAAACCGCCGGTCTCGTGAAGTTTGACTTCTTGGGTCTGCGGACGCTGACCATCATCGACTGGGCGTTGGGGATGATAAATCCGCGCTTACAGCGTCAAGGGAAAGATCCTATTGATATCGCCGCGATTCCCATGGCGGACCAAGCGTCATTCGAGATGCTGCGTAAGGCAGAGACGACTGCGGTATTCCAGCTTGAATCACGTGGGATGAAAGAGCTGATTAAGCGCCTTCAGCCGGACTGCTTTGAAGACATGATCGCATTGGTGGCCTTGTTCCGGCCTGGGCCATTGCAATCTGGGATGGTGGATAACTTTATCGACCGCAAGCATGGCCGTGAAGTCGTGTCTTACCCGGATGAAAAATGGCAACACGACTCGTTGAAAGAAACGCTTGAGCCGACCTATGGCATCATTCTCTATCAAGAGCAGGTGATGCAGATTGCTCAGACACTCGCAGGCTACACCTTGGGTGGGGCGGACTTGTTGCGCCGGGCAATGGGTAAGAAAAAGCCAGAAGAAATGGCCAAGCAGCGAGACATCTTTGAAAAAGGGGCTATTGCCAACGGCATTGATGGCGAGCTGGCAATGCGGATCTTTGACTTGGTAGAAAAGTTCGCCGGCTATGGCTTTAACAAGTCGCACTCAGCCGCATACGCGCTGGTCTCTTACCAAACCTTGTGGTTAAAAGCTCACTACCCGGCGGAGTTCATGGCGGCGGTAATGACCGCGGATATGGATAACACCGACAAAGTGGTTGGCTTGGTCGAGGAGTGTCGGCGAATGAAGTTGACGGTGTTACCGCCGGATGTGAATGCGGGACTGCACCATTTTACCGTCAATGAGCAAGGGGAAATTGTTTACGGTATTGGGGCGATAAAAGGGGTCGGTGAAGGCCCTATCGACACCATTGTCGCCGCGCGAGAGCAAGACGGTTATTTCCGCGACTTGTTTGATTTTTGCGCCCGCATTGATACCAAAAAAGTCAATAAGCGCGTGATAGAGCGCCTGATCCGCGCTGGTGCCATGGACAAACTCGGCCCTCATCGTGCGGCGATGATGGCCTCGGTCGATGAAGCTATTCGTGCTGCGAGCCAACATCACCAAGCGGAAGCCTACGGGCAAACCGATATGTTTGGGGTGTTGACCGATGCCCCCGAAGAAGTCGAGCATGCCTATGCGCATGCCAACCCGTGGCCAGATAAAGTATGGTTAGAAGGGGAGCGGGAAACACTGGGCTTGTATCTGACCGGTCATCCGATCAACAGTTATCGCAAAGAGCTAAAAAACTATATCACGTGGCGGCTCGAGGATGCTCATGCAACGAAACGCGATGTGGTGTCGACGGTGGCAGGATTAGTGATCGCAGCTCGGGTGATGACCACTAAACGAGGGTCTCGATTAGGGATCCTCACACTAGACGATCGCTCAGGGCGTATGGAAGTGATGCTTTTCTCTGATGTGCTCGACAAATATCTCGATTTAGTGGAGAAAGATCGAATTTTAGTGGTCTCAGGACAGGTCAGCTTTGATGACTTCAACGGGGGGCTTAAAATGACCGCCCGTGAAGTGATGGACATTAGTCAGGCGCGGGAAAAATATGCGCGTTGTTTAGGGATATCGATGACATCTGAGCAGGTCGATGCGCCCTTTTTTGAACGGTTTCATGATGCACTGGCACCCTACCGATCCGGTACCGTTCCTGTGAATCTTTACTATCAGCGCGACGACGCGCGCGCGCGGTTACGCTTAGGCGCAGAGTGGCGCGTAACGCCAACCGATGAATTAATCGACACCTTGAAAGGCTTGCTCGGTAACGAGCAGGTCGAATTAGAGTTTAACTAAGCCAGGCTGGTGACGTAACGCGTACACTGGCGGTGACCAATAGGATTCTCTTGGTATGAGTCTTAATTTTTTAGAGTTTGAACAACCTATCGCAGAACTAGAAGCCAAAATTGAGGCCCTTCGCGCTGTCTCTAAGCGGGGTGGAGAAGACGCGGTTAACTTAGATAAAGAAATTGAGCAACTGGAAACAAAAAGCCTTGAGCTGACGCGAAAGATTTTTGGTGATTTAGGCGCATGGCAGGTGGCACAACTGGCGCGTCATCCTCAACGTCCTTATACCTACGACTATCTGGATCGCATTTTCCATGAATTTGATGAATTGGCTGGCGACCGCGCCTATGCTGACGATAAAGCATTGGTGGGAGGAATGGCGCGATTAGAAGGGCGTCCAGTGATGGTGATTGGTCATCAAAAAGGACGAGACACCAATGAAAAGGTTAAGCGTAACTTTGGTATGCCCAAGCCTGAGGGCTATCGAAAAGCGCTGCGTCTGATGAAAATGGCCGAGCGTTTTAATATGCCGGTGATTACCTTTATCGATACCGCAGGCGCTTACCCAGGTGTCGGTGCCGAGGAGCGAGGCCAATCAGAGGCGATTGCACGTAACCTCAAAGAAATGGCGGGCCTAACCGTGCCGGTAATTTGTAATGTGGTCGGTGAAGGTGGTTCAGGTGGCGCGTTGGCGATTGGCGTGGGTGACTATGTCAATATGCTGCAGTACTCCACCTACTCGGTGATCTCCCCCGAGGGTTGTGCATCTATTTTGTGGCGTGATGCTGCAAAAGCGCCGCAAGCGGCTGATGCGATGGGGATAACCGCCCCACGCCTCAAAGAGCTTGGCCTGATTGACAGTGTGATCACTGAGCCACTGGGGGGCGCACACCGCGACATTAACGCGATGGCTGAGAGCATTAAGCAAACACTGCTTACCCAGCTAAGCGATTTAGACAGTCTTGATACCGAAAGCTTGCGAGATCGCCGCTATCAGCGCTTGCTCAATTACGGTTACTGCTAATCGTGATGGAATGAACTGCGATAAAGGGCCTGCGGGCCCTTTTCTTTTACGTAAAGGGCAGTAACAATGACACATTATATCAATGATGAATGGCTATGCTTTACCATCAACTGAGTGACACATTAGCCCCGCTGACATCGGCACCGCGACAGGTGGTGCTGGCGCTCAGTGGCGGTTTAGACTCTCGCGTGTTGCTTGAATTATTGACGCAGTATCGCGACCAGCACCCCCAACATGATTACCTTGTGGTTCATGTTCATCACGGTTTGCATCCCGACGCAGATAGATGGGCGGAACAGTGCCAAATGTGGGCGGACAACGCCGGATTTCGCTGTTGCGTGGAAAGGGTAAGATTGGATACGTCGCTCAGTGTGGAACATGCGGCAAGACAAGCAAGGTATCAGGCCATCGCGCACCTGCTTGAGCCCAATGGACTGGTGTTAACCGCTCAGCATAGCGATGATCAGGTTGAAACCTTTTTCCTCGCGCTAAAACGCGGCAGTGGTTTGGAAGGTTTAGCAGGGATGCCAGCGGTGCGAGCTCTCGGGCAAGGCTATCTAGTGCGTCCTTTTTTGACGCAATCACGGGCGAGCCTCGAGGCGTATGCGCGCCAACATCAACTCGATTGGGTAGACGATCCGAGCAACCAAGACACGCGATTTGATCGCAATTTTTTGCGTCAGCACTGGTTACCGCAAGCGGATACGCGCTGGCCAGGTTTTCGTAAAGCGGTACAACGGACCCAACTTCTGTGTGCCGAACAAGCTTCGTTATTGGCACGTTTGATTGAGCCTATGGTGACACAGGCGGAGACAGAAGCAGGTAGCCTGCCTATTACCGCATTACCACAAGACGATTTAGCACTCACGCAGGCCATGCTGCGCCATTGGCTAAAGCGTCACAGTATTACCTTAACGCAAGCACAGTTACAGGCATTGCTCTCAGATGTCATCAACGCTAAATCGGATGCCAACCCAAGCTTGAGCGTGGGAACGGTGAGCATTCGCCGCTTCCAGCAACAGCTTTATATCGTGATGCCTTATGCAGATTTATCTCAATGGCAGGGCACATTGACGTCAGAATCGCCGTTAGTGCTGCCAGATGGACTGGGTACCTTATACTTACTGCCTTATTCGTCGACAGCGAAAGGACTCGCGCTGGGAGATCTCGCGTCGCGGGCACTGCATGTACACTTTAACCCTCGTGGCTTATCGATTCATCCTGCTGGCCGACAAGGGCGTCGAAAGCTGAAAAAACTTTACCAAGAAGCGGGGATCCCCAGCTGGTTGCGCCGACGCCAACCGATTATTTGCGATGGCGAGACAGTGGTGGCCATTGCCGATAGGTATGTTAGCCAGACCGCGAGCGGTAAACAATGGCGGCTTATTTGGCAGCATGAGTCTTAGTCTCCTTGTCACCTGTGCGATTTGCTCACTGAACATCGCTCACAAGGTGCCAGAGCAAACGTCGGGCGAGCTGGATGAGATCAGAACACTGAGCTGGTGATGATTAATTGAGCAGTTAGGCTATCTTGTCTTGCTTAATCGTGACGAATTACTTAATGTACTAGTCTAATGATACATAAGGTAAGCAGTAATGGCATCAAGTCGCGAATTATTTGGTACTAGGATTGGCTTTGTTCTTGCTGCAGCAGGTGCTGCAGTTGGACTGGGTAATATTTGGGGATTTCCCACTCAAGCGGCCAGTAATGGCGGAGGCGCCTTTTTACTCGTCTACTTGTTGATGATTTTGCTGGTTGCATTTCCCATGCTGGTGGTGGAAATGGCGATTGGCCGTCATGGGCGTGCGAATCCACTGGATAGCATGCGTGCACTGAGTGATAATCCTTTGATGAAGCGCTTGGGAAGCGGTGTGGGTTTAGTAGGACTGGCCGTTCCTTGTATGGTGCTAGCGTTCTATAGCATTGTTGGAGGCTGGTTAGTGTCATTCCTCCTCGCGGCGGTTGCAGAGATCTTGCACTTTACCGACGTGGCAGCATGGTTAAAAGGCTTCTCGGCTTCACGTAACTTGTTTGGCGCCATCCTCTTTTATGTGTTGACTATCTTTATTGTGCAAGCAGGTGTGAAACAAGGTATTGAGCGTTGGTCAACCCGTTTGATGCCAGCGTTATTCGTGCTGTTTGCCGCGATGTTCCTCTACATCATGACGTTACCTGGGGCGACAGAGGGTTTAAAGCACTACCTTATTCCTGACTTCTCCAAGATCATGGACAGAGATCTGCTCTTGGCAGCGATGGGGCAAGGCTTCTTCTCGTTGACCATTGGTGGATGTTCGATGCTGATCTACGGCTCTTACCTGAGTCAGAAAGAAAACCTGCCTAAGATGGCATTGAGTGTCACGCTGGTAGATACCGCGGTGGCAGTCATCGCCGGTCTAGTGGTTCTGCCCGCGATGTTCGTGGCGATGAATCAGGGCGTCGAAATCTATGCTCAAGATGGCAGCTTGCTGAGTGCCGATACACTGGTATTTACCGTGTTACCTTTGTTGTTTGAAAGCTTGGGCGCTGCAGGGCCTTATGTCTCTTTGGTCTTTTTCTTGTTGATGACCATTGCGGCGCTGACTTCTTCTATCTCGATGCTCGAGTGCCCGGTCGCGCTCGCCAGTGAACGGTTAGGCTCAAGCCGTAAAATCACCAGTTGGGTACTGGGTGGACTGATTGCTGCATTCAGTGCCGTTATCGTGTTTCATTTTGGCACTTTATTTGGACTTGTAGCGAAAGTGGCAACACAGTACTTCCAGCCTTTTGCTGCCTTGCTATTTTGCTTGTTTGGTGGGTGGATTTGGTCGCGTGACCGCAAACTGTCAGCCTTGCGTGAAGGATACGAGGATATTGAGCAGGGGATGTTTTGGAAAGTATGGCCTGTCTACGTCAAGTTCGTTTGTCCTGTCTTAGTGGCAACCGTCCTTTGGGTTTCGTTGGGTTAACAAGCGTACTGGGAAAGTCAACGCAGACAAAAAGCGGACCATGTGTCCGCTTTTTCCGTAGGTATGGGCTTAGCGAAATTGGTTGGCGTCTTCGATATACGTAAAGCCTGCTTCTTCGAGCCGCGTGCACAACACGGCTTTGTCGATATCATAATAACGAACCAGATCCTCTAAGCTGTCAAACTCGTCACGTAGCTTCATATTGACGATGCTCATCAGCATGACAGGATCCATGGTGGCGTAATTGTTTAAATCCATCTTAGTCCTCGTGATCGCTGATCAACAAGTTGGCCGCGGCAAATGCGGCTTGCTCTCGACGCGCTTGCTGGATCTCAGTGTCTTGTGCAATATCGTTGAGGGCTTTTAATGCGCAATGGATCGCCGCCGGTATATAGCCTTGTTCGCCACTGCCAATTTCTGCATAGCGTTGGCGAATTAAGTCACAGCAGTCTGCTATTTTCATGGTGTTCTCCTCAAGTAATGATGAGGATCACTATACCCAATCTCGTTGGGGAGAGGAAAGCGCTAACGTGCGCGTTTTTGCCGGTACATACTTTGGTCGGCGCGCTCATAGAGCGACAAGTTATTATCACCTTGTCGATAGACAGAGAAACCCACTGACGCGCTGATCTGGTGACTTGATAACAAATGATCTTGGCTAACTAAGCTCTTCACTCGTGAGGTCACGTGTTTCACTGAGCTCTTACTGGCAGGTTGCAAGATAACGGCAAACTCATCGCCACCGAGTCGATAACAACGATCGCTGCCACGCACGGCTTCTTTGACCAGCAATGAAAAACGACGTAGTACCTTATCACCATCCAAATGGCCATAGCTATCATTGACTTGTTTGAAGTTGTCCATATCGAACATCACCATGACCAGACCAATATTTTCCCGTTCACAGACTGCGACGGCATGCTGAAGGTCTTGTTCAAAGCTGGTGCGGTTATGTAGGCCAGTGAGGCCATCGAGCAATGCCATGTTTTTCACTCGCGTATATTCAACGGCATTATTCAGCGGGCCGGCGAGCAGCTTGTGATAGGTATGGAGCAAGCTGATTTCATCTGGGTCGAGCTTGTAAGGGGTAGAGTATTGCAACACACCCAATGGCTGCTTATTGAACTTGATGGAAAACGTCTGACGAAATGTGTGTTGTGCGCCACGACGAATGATGTTGGAGATATCATCATGCTCCCAAATAATTCGCCCAATATCGATCTGCTTTTCTAGTTCACGCGCATACACTTCAAACAACACTTTGATATCAAGGTGGCCTTGCAGCTTTTGTAACAACAACAAACGTTGATCGGCACCGAGCGGGACAATCCGCGGGGCGCGATCAGAGTTTGTATATTGTTTGATGTGCGAGGCATTCATGCGTGATCAACTACTCAGTAACAACGTCGGTTTCAATCTATGAAGCAGGTATCGTGCCAGTCTATATATTTTTGCGAATGGCGATGGGTGGATGCGAGTGAGGATACTGTTTTAAAGTAACTAATCTGTCAATAAAGAAAGGATCTCAGACTGATGATTGTGTGCATCACGGTAACCAATGTCAATCAACTGGCGAAGGTATGCCGGCTCAAATAATAGATAACTGGCAAAGGTGGCATCTTGACTGGCATTAATCCCCAAAAGTTTAAGCAAGCTGCGCAATGCGAGTGGCATATGGCTGTAGTAGCGGTTCGCCATGGGTTCAAATGGCTCTGAAGGCCGAAGGTGGAGAACATCAATGTGGCGCAGCCCTAGACGCTCTTTTTGGTCGGGAGATAAAGCGCTGGCAACATGATTAAGCCGTTGTAAATGCTCTAAGTCCGCCGAGAGCGTATCGGCAAAGATCGCATTCATTAAATGACCGCCGAGCATCGCTAAACCTGGCGCGGTGTGTTTAATTTGTTCAGGCCGCCGTATCCCTGTGGTCAGATCCAGAATTAAAATCCGCTCCGCGTCCATTTTGACAGCGGGACGCAACGGGGAAATTTGGTGAATGGCGCCATCACCATAAAATTCGTGACCAATCCTGGAGGCGGGAAAAACGAAAGGAATGGCAGAAGAGGCCAGTAAGTGTTCGGTGGAAATTTGACTTCGTTTTCCCACTGCACGGGCTCTTTCCCATGGTTTGATATGTGATGCGCCTTGAAAGAAGCTCACCGATTGCCCCGTTTGGTAGTTTGAGGCCGTGACAGACAAGCCATTCAAATGACCAGCCAGTAATTGATAGTTAAGCTTGTTAAAGCTGATCGTTTGATTCAGTAACTCTCTTAATGGCCGGTTATTGAGCAACCCGAAAGGCTGAGTGGGCTGGTAGTGAGATTGAAAGCGTTGCCCGGTTTGCGACAAAAGATGGCCGATAAGTGCACTGGGCTGACTGGCGAGCACCCGAGAGGTGTTCAACCGATGCCATAGCCAAGACAATTTTTTGACGCCTAGTCGAAAACATGACGCATAGCTTGCCAAAGATACCGCGTTGATAGCACCGGCGGATGTGCCGCAATAAATGGTAAATGGACTCGTGTGCACACGCGGATACCAGTGAGCGATGGCCGATAAGACACCCACTTGATAAGCCGCTCGTGCGCCGCCGCCGGTGAGTACCAAGGCAATTTTAGGTTTGTTTTTTGACATAGGGCTACCATTATTACCGCGCTAACAGTTTGATTATAGATGCTCTTTTATCTCACGCGCGGCGGTATATCACAGACCCTAAATATCATTAATGATAATGAGGTTGAAAATTGTTATCAATTCGATCTAGGCTGGTGGTGTCTTAATCATCAATGGAGTGACACTATGACTTATCCTTTTCCGGATCTTCCTTATGCCTACGATGCGCTAGCGCCCCACATTGATGAGGCGACGATGCGCATTCATCATCAGCGTCACCACAAAACCTATTACGATAAATTTGTTGCGGCGATCGAAGAGACGGCGCGTAATGGTGAATCGCTTGAGGCTTTGTTTGCTGAGATTTCAACGCTGCCTGCTGCCATCCGTAATAATGGCGGTGGTTATTACAATCATTTGGTGTACTGGCAATCAATGACACCTAACCCTAAGGGGGCACCAGAAGGGCCGCTCTACGATGCCATTGTAGCGACGTACGGCTCACTTGATGCGTTTAAAGAGGCCTTTAGTCAGGCGGCCATTGGTCAGTTTGGTTCAGGCTTTGCGTGGCTGGTAGTGAAAGAAGATGGACAGCTTGCGATTACATCGACACCTAATCAAGACAATCCATTGATGGATGTTGCTGAGGTGAAAGGGGTGCCTCTGCTAGGTTGCGATGTGTGGGAGCATGCTTATTATCTTAGTTATCAGAATAAGCGCCCAGATTATGTCAATGCTTGGTGGCAAGTGGTCAATTGGGACTTTGCTGAAAAGGCATACCAAAAAGCACGCGAGACGATGAGCTGATACAAAAATGCCCCGCAGAGCGGGGCATGACATGCTTGCTTTTGGCGCTATTTAGTCAAGCTTTGACTGAATAAACGTCAGTGCATCGTCAATGGAGAAAGGCACTTTCTCGCCGTCTCGACGATGCTTATACTCGAACACGCCGTTATCCATACTACGCTCACCAATGACGATAGTGTGAGGCACGCCGACAAGTTCAATATCAGAGAACATTACACCTGGACGCTCTTTACGGTCGTCAAAAAGTACCTCAATACCGGCTGCGGTAAGATCGGTGTATAACTTTTCAGCCGCTTCACGGACACGTTCAGATTTGTGCATATTCATCGGGACAATGGCCACCTTGAAAGGCGCGATAGCGTCAGGCCATATAATTCCGTTTTGGTCATGGTTTTGCTCAATGGCTGCAGCCACAACACGCGTAATACCAATACCGTAACAGCCCATTTCTAACAAGGCGTTCTTACCGTCTTGGCCTAGCACGCCTGCATTCATCTTTTGTGAGTAATTATTGCCCAGCTGGAAGATATGGCCCACTTCGATGCCACGCTTAAACATCAATGTGCCGTTACCACAAGGGCTAGGATCGCCTTCAATGACATTGCGCAGGTCGGCGACTTGACCCAGCTGTACATCGCGTTCCCAATTTATTCCGAAGTAGTGTTTGTCGTCGGTATTTGCACCGGCACCAAAGTCACTCATCACTGCAACACTGCGATCAACGATGAAAGGTGCGGGTAGGTTTACCGGGCCCAAAGAGCCAGGACCGGCACCGACAAGTGCACGTATCTCTTCTTCGGTGGCGAAAGTCAGCGGGGCGGCAACCTCTGGTAGGTTTTCTGCTTTCACTTCGTTGAGTTCATGATCACCACGGATGATTAGCGCGATAAGATCAGACTCGACCTGTTCAGACGCTTTGACGAAAAGCGTCTTCACCGTTTTTTCAATGGGAAGATCAAACTGCTCAACCAGTTCAGCGATGGTTTTTGCATTTGGCGTATCGACCAATTCCATCGCTTGGGTTGGCGCATCAGCCTGATCTTTGGGCGCGAGCGCTTCAGCTTTTTCGAGATTCGCTGCGTATTCAGACTCAGTCGAGAAAGCAATCAGGTCTTCACCACTGTCTGCCAAAACATGGAACTCGTGTGAGGCGGAACCACCAATTGCGCCGGTATCAGCCAGCACCGCGCGATAGTCTAATCCCATACGGTCAAAGATGGCGCAGTAAGCGGCACGCATCTTTTCGTAGCTCTGCTCCATGCCTGCTTTATCAATATCGAAACTGTAGGCATCCTTCATGGTAAATTCGCGAGAGCGCATGACGCCAAAACGTGGGCGTACTTCGTCACGGAATTTGGTTTGGATTTGATACAGGTTGAGCGGCAGTTGCTTGTAAGAATTAATTTCGTTACGCGCCAAGTGCGTAATCACTTCTTCATGCGTAGGACCCAAGACAAAATCGCGTTGATGGCGGTCAGCGATACGCAGTAACTCAGGGCCAAATTTTTCCCAACGTCCCGTTTCTTGCCATAAATCTGCTGGTTGCACGACAGGCATCATGGTTTCGACGGCACCGGCACGGTTCATCTCTTCGCGGACAATACGCTCAACATGTTGAAGGACGCGAACACCTGTGGGGAGCCAAGTATAAAGGCCTGAAGCGAGTTTTCGAATCATACCCGCGCGCAGCATCAGCTGATGGCTGACAATTTCTGCGTCGCTAGGGGTTTCTTTCAAAGTAGAAAGCAGATATTGACTGGTACGCATGTAAAGTTATCCGTTGATATTGGCGATCAATAAGTCCAAGCATATTAACAGCGTGGGGGAGTTTCGACAAAAGCTTCTATGGAAGCCACTTCGATTTGCTCGTTTTGAACGTAAAACGTGACGTTAAAGTCGAACAGGTGAACCGCATAGCGGCGATTATCCGGTTGACCTTTTCTGTAAGCCGGGCGTGGATCTTGCGCTAAGACTTCAGCAATCACGCTTTGATAGTATGCTTGCTGAGGATATGGAGATAATGCCAATAAGGCGCGGTCAGAGAAATGAACATCGAGCGGAGTAGGTTTGGTTTGAGCAAATCCGCCCTGGGCGTCGGCAATACTGTCAGAGTAAGGAATATATGGCTTAATATCGACAATTGGAGTTTGGTCAACAAGATCACACCCTCGTAATACCAAGATGACTTGCCCGCTATCTTGAGTGACATCAACCAGCTCTACGGCTGACATACCAATGCCATTAGGACGAAATGTAGCTCGGCTAGCAAACACACCCATTCTCTCATTCCCCCCCAGTCGAGGTGGACGGACGGTAGGGCGCCATCCCCTATCTAGGTTCTGATCAAAAAGAAAAAGTAACCAAAGGTGGGAGTATTGTTCAATGCCTCGCACGGCGTCGATCTGATTGGCATCCCCCTGCAAGTAAAGATAAGCGAGTGCGTTAGGCGCTAACCCAGGTTGACGAGGTACCGCAAATTTCTCTTTAAAAGGAGAATGAAGTGTGCCAATCGGCGTGATAGAAAACTGGGAACACATAACCAAATAAACCGAAAATAAAGTGGGTATACTTTAGCATGTGATAGAAGACGGGAGTATGGATGCAAGTCAGTCTTGGGCGTGACATAATCCCAACATTATTTACCGAGGGGAACAACGCGTGAGTCTTCCAGCCGTTTTTATCGATCGTGATGGTGTTGTTAATGTCGATCACGGTTATGTGTCTAGTATCGATAGCTTTGAATATATTGAGGGCGTGTTCGACGCATGTAGGGCGCTGAAAGAAAGAGGCTATTTACTCGTCCTCGTGACCAACCAAGCCGGTATCGCGAGAGGTTACTACACTGAGCAAGATTTTTTGCAATTGACTGAATGGATGGACTGGAACTTTGCTGACAAAGGTGTCGATTTTGATGGGATATACTACTGCCCCCATCATCCCAGCGAAGGAAGCGGGGAATACCGCATCGAGTGTGAGTGTCGCAAGCCTAAGCCTGGAATGCTTCTAGATGCAGCGAAAGAGCTCAATATCGACCTCTTCCACTCTGTCATGGTGGGAGATAAAGCGGATGACATGATAGCGGCAGAGGCTGCGGGCATTACTACGCGTTTTCTTGTTCGCTCTGGTAAACCTATCACCGAGCAGGGCGTCGCATTAGCCACTGAGGTGGTTAATTCGATCGCG
Organism: Salinivibrio sp. KP-1; assembly: GCF_000968645.1. NCBI lineage: Bacteria > Pseudomonadati > Pseudomonadota > Gammaproteobacteria > Vibrionales > Vibrionaceae > Salinivibrio > Salinivibrio sp. KP-1. Next base: position 396,008 of record NZ_LAQR01000002.1, read on the forward strand.
GATATACCCACGTTACTCGCTCGCCGCTAAAAAGCTGTCTTTATAGAGTGAGTTGGCGATTATTTGCTCGGTTAGATTTTTTTGAACAAAAACGCTTGCATCCAAAAATCTACCCTCTATAATTCGCTTCTCGTTGGCACGGCAAGCCGCGCTAACAACGGCAAAACAAACAAGCAAAACAAAACGCTTGACTTGTTGCCAAAGTGGCGTAAGATGCCACTCCCGTTCAAGATTGAGCGGCGCTCTTTAACAATTTGACCTATGCAATCTGTGTGGGCACTCGTTGAGAATAGACAAAAAGATTTATTCGATGAACTGAGTGACCAAACGACAACTTTTACAGTTGTTCGGCACAGTCAATTCGTTTTTCTCTTCGGAGAGAAACAGTAATCAGTATTCATTGAGCTGAAACTTCGGTTTCGAAAAAACTTAAATTGAAGAGTTTGATCATGGCTCAGATTGAACGCTGGCGGCAGGCCTAACACATGCAAGTCGAGCGGAAACGGCAGTATTGAAGCTTCGGTGGATTTACTGGACGTCGAGCGGCGGACGGGTGAGTAACGGCTGGGAACCTGCCCTGACGAGGGGGATAACCGTTGGAAACGACGGCTAATACCGCATAATGTCTACGGACCAAAGGTGGCCTCTACATGTAAGCTATCGCGTTGGGATGGGCCCAGTTAGGATTAGCTAGTTGGTAAGGTAAAGGCTTACCAAGGCGACGATCCTTAGCTGGTTTGAGAGGATGATCAGCCACACTGGGACTGAGACACGGCCCAGACTCCTACGGGAGGCAGCAGTGGGGAATATTGCACAATGGGGGAGACCCT